>JAFEFH010000271.1 GCA_018240695.1 Pseudomonadota bacterium
GCATCAGGTCGCCGGCGCCGGCCAAGGTCTGGAGCGACGCGGCGCGGCGCGCGAGGCCGGCGGGGGCACCCATCGCCTCGAAGGTCGCGGCACGTTCGCCGAGCGCCGCGCTCTCCGCCTCGCCGACCAGTGACGGCGGCAGGTCGCCCAGCGCCTGCACCGCCGCGCCGAGCTGCTCGGTGGCGGCCAGCGCGTCGATCGGCTGCGGCAGGCGGCGCAGGATCCATTGCACGGCCGTCGTCAGGAAGCGCTGGGTGGCCACCAGCATGCGAATCTGCGCCTCGGCCTTGAGCGAGGAATCCAGTGCCTCGATGTCGGGCCACAGGTCGCGCAGCTTCCACGCATCGCGCACCACGGCGAAGGCGCGTGCGATGGCGGCCGCCGAGGCGCCGGTGCGCTGGCCAACATTGCGCACGAAGGTCGGGCCGCAGCGATTGACCAGCGAGTTCACGACCTGGAGCGTCGTGATCTCGCGCCGCAGCCGGTGGGCGCGGATCGCCGGCTCGAACTTTTCCTGGAGCGCCGTCGGGAAATAGCGCAGCAGCTCGCCCTCGAGCAACGGATCGTCGGGCAGGTCGGAGGCCAGGATCTCGTCGTTGAGGTCGATCTTGGCGTAGGCCAGCAGCACGCAGAGCTCGGGCCGCGTCAAGTATTGTCGCGCCGCCCCACGGGCGCGCATCGCGGCGGTGTCGGGCAGATATTCGACGGCGCGGTCGAGCCGGCCCTTCTCCTTCTCGGGCCGTTCCAGCGCGCGCATGAAGCGCTCCAGCCGGTCGTGCTCTTCGCCCGCCTGCGCCTCGGTCACGCTGACCGACAAGCCCTGCTGGTAGTTGTGGCGCAGCACAAGGGCCGCCACCTCGTCGGTCATGCCGAACAGCAGCGCATCGCGGTCGGAAGCGGCCAGCGCGCCGGTCGTGATCGCCTGGCCGGTCGCGATCTTGATGTTGACCTCGTGGTCCGACGTGTCGACGCCGGCCGAGTTGTCGAGCGCATCGGTGTTGAGCCGGCGTCCCGCCAGCGCCGCCTCGATGCGGCCGCGCTGGGTGACGCCGAGATTGGCGCCCTCGCCGACCACCCGCGCGCGCAGGTCGGCGGCGTTGACGCGCAGCGGATCGTTGGCGCGGTCGCCCGCGTCGGCGTTGGTCTCGCCCGAGGCCTTCACATAGGTGCCGATGCCGCCGAAATAGAGCAGATCGGCCGGCGCCTTCAGGATGGCCCGCATCAAGTCGGCCGGCGCGGTGATCGGGCCTTCGATGCCCAGCACCTCGCGCACTTCCGGCGACAGGGCGATCGACTTGGCGTTGCGGTCGAAGATGCCGCCGCCCGCCGAGATCAGCTTCTTGTCGTAGTCCATCCACGACGAGCGCGGCAGGTCGAACAGCCGCTGGCGTTCGGCGAAACTCGCCGCCGCATCGGGATGGGGATCGAGGAAAATGTGACGATGGTCGAAAGCCGCGACCAGGCGAATCTCCTTCGACAGCAGCATGCCGTTGCCGAACACGTCGCCCGACATGTCGCCGACGCCCACGACGGTGAAGGGCGTGCGCTGGATGTCGGTGCCGAGCTCGCGGAAGTGGCGCTTCACCGACTCCCATGCGCCGCGCGCCGTGATGCCCATCTTCTTGTGGTCGTAGCCCGCCGAGCCGCCCGAGGCGAAGGCGTCGTCGAGCCAGTAGCCGTAGTCGCGCGCCAGCGCGTTGGCGATGTCGGAGAAGGTGGCGGTGCCCTTGTCGGCGGCGACCACGAGATAGGGATCGTCGCCGTCGTGGCGCACGACCTTCTGCGGCGGCACGACCGCGCCGCCCGCGTAGTTGTCGGTGATGTCGAGCATGCCGCGGATCAGGGTCTGGTAGCAGGCGATGCCCTCGGCCTGGACCTGCTCGCGCGTGCCGTTCACCGGCGGCTGCTTCACATAGAAGCCGCCCTTCGAGCCGACTGGCACGATCACCGCGTTCTTCACCATCTGCGCCTTCATCAGCGCGAGGATCTCGGTGCGGAAGTCCTCGCGCCGATCAGACCAGCGGATGCCGCCGCGCGCCACGCGGCCGCCGCGCAGGTGGATGCCCTCCATGCGCGGGCTGTAGACGAAGATCTCGACCAGCGGCCTCGGCGCCGGCAGCTCGTCGATCGCGCGGCTGTCGATCTTGAAGGAGATCCACTCCTTCTCCTGCCAGTAGTTGTTGCGCAGGCTGCTGCGCACGGCATTGAGGAAACGCCGCAGGATGCGGTCCTCGTCGATCGTCGCCACCTTCTCCATCTCGGCGGCCACGGTCTTGTCGATCGCCTCGATCTGCGCGACGCGCGCCGGCGCATCGGCCGCGCCCAGCGCCGGATCGAAGCGCATCTTGAACAGGTCGACGAGCGCCCGCGCGATCGCGGGATAGGCGGCCAGCGCGCGCTCCATATAGTCCTGGCTGAACGGCAGCGCGGTCTGGCGCAGATACTTGGCGTAGGCGCGCAGCACGGCGACCTCGCGCCAGGCCAGTCCGGCGCGCAGCACCAGCCGATTCAAACCGTCATTCTCCAGCTCGTTCGACCACAGCCTGTCGAGCGCCTCGCCGAAGCGCGGCCCGGCGGCGGCGAGATCGACGGCGGATTTGTCGGCGGTCTCGACCGTCAGTACCTGCAAGGCCACGCCCTGCCCGCTTGCGGCCTGCAACTGGAACGGCACTTCGCTGAGCACGCGCAGGCCGAGATTCTCGGCTTGCGGCAGGATGTCGGACAGCGCGACCGGCTCGCCGGGATGGAACAACCGCGCGGTGAAGCGATGCGGCGGCTGGTCGGGCGCGCGGTCGAGGCGCACGCCGAACGGCCGGCCGTCGAGTGCGGCCTGCAAGGCCTCGATGTCGGCAGCGGCATGGTCGGCGGCGAAGCTGTCGCGATAGGTCGAGGGGAAATAGTCGCGCCACTTGCGGGCTTCGGCGCGGCCCTGCGCCTCGCCCAGCCGGCTTTCGAGTGCGCCGCGCAGCCGGTCGTTCCACGAGGTCGCGGCATCGATCAGCCGGCGTTCGAGATCGGCGAGATCGGGCGAGGCGCCGTCGGGCGTCTGGAGCCGCAACGTATAGAGAGCGTGCGCGAGCGCGGATTCGTCGCTCGCGAGGCCGCTCACCGCCGTCACCTTGGCGCTCCACGCCTGCTCGAGGATCGCGATGAAGCGCTCGCTCAGCGCATGGTCGAAGCGCTCGCGCGGCGCGAAGATGAGACAGGTGGCGAAGCGGCCGACGGGATCGCGGCGCGTGAACAGCGCGACCTGTCGGCGTTCCTGGAGCTGCAAGATGCCCAGCGCATGGTCGTAGAGCGTGTCGTCGTCGATCTGGAACAGCTCGTCGCGCGGATAGGCCTCGAGGATGGCGAGCAGCGCCTTGCCGTCATGGCCCTGCGGATCGAGGCCGGCGCGGCGCACCACGCCCTCGACACGCGCGCGCAGCAGCGGCACGTGCCGCGCCATCGCGTGATAGGCCGCCGACGTGAAGAAGCCGATGATGCGCCGCTCGCCGGTGACGCGGCCGTCGCTGTCGTGGGTCTTGGCGATGATGCAGTCCATGGCGCCGCTGCGATGGACCAGCGCGCCGCGGTCGGTCTTCAAGATCAGCAGCTTCTGCGGCCCGCGCGCGAAGCGGGCCATCGCCTCGCCGCCGCCCAGCCCTTCCTCGAACAGGCGGATGTCGTCGCGCCGCAGGATGCCGAGCGCGGAGCCCGGCACCAGCTCGTAGCGCAGGCCGCCCGAGGACGACGCGTCCTCGACATAGCGGTAGCGGCGATGGCCGAGGAAGGTGAAGTGATCGGCCTCGAGCCAGCGCAGGAACTCCTCGTGCTCCCCGGTCTCTTCGGAGCGGCCAGGCGCCAGGTCCTCGATCGCGTCGAGGCACGACTGGCGCAGCGGCCGCCAGTCCTCGACCGCCAGCCGCACCTCGGCCAGCACGCGGGTGAGGGCGGCCGCCAGTTCGTCGAGCAGCAGCGGATCGGCCTGGCGGTCGATCTCGATGTGCATCAGCGATTCGCGCGGCGCGCCGTGGCCGGCCTCGCCCGCCAGCTCGCCGAGGTCGCCGTCGAGGTCGCGGCGCACCGCCATCACCGGATGGGCCAGCAAGTGGACGGCGATCTCGCGGCGATTGAACTCGTTGGCGATCGAATCGACCAGGAACGGCATGTCGTCGTTCACGATCTGCACGATGGTATGGCGGCTCTCGAAGCCGTGGTCCTCGACGGCGGGGTTCAGCACCCGGACCTTGGCCACCCCGGGCAGCCGGCGGCGGGCGAAGGCAAGGAGGAGAGCGGCCGCGGCGGCCCGTTGTTCGACCGGCGCGGCGGCGAGATCCCGGTCGGCCACGCGCTCATAGAGCCGTCGAGCGAACTGGGCGGCGCCTTCGCTGCCCTCCAGCTTCAGGGCGGCGAGGCAAATCGCGTCCAAACCGTAGGATTTCGGGCTGCCGGTGCGTGCCAAAGCCGTCGCCATCTGCCTTTTCCTT
>JAFEFH010000272.1 GCA_018240695.1 Pseudomonadota bacterium
TGACCGAACAGGTCGATCTCGTCGTAGATCTTCTGCGTCTCGAGCGCGACGGCGGCGGCGACAGGATGGCCGGAGTAGGTGAAGCCGTGGCCCCATGTGCCGATCTTGTCGCTCTCGGTCATCAGCGCCTGATAGACCTTGTCGTTCACCATCACCGCCGAGATCGGCAGGAACGAGGCCGACAGCGCCTTGGCACAGGTCAGGATGTCCGGCTTGATGCCCATGGTCTGGCTGCCCCAGACATTGCCGGTGCGCCCGAATCCGCAGATCACCTCGTCGGCGATGAACAGCATGTCGTACTTGCGGCAGACCGCCTGGATCTTCTCGTAGTAGCCCTTTGGCGGCACGATCACGCCGCCCGCGCCCATCACAGGCTCGCAGATCATCGCCGCGACATGGTCCGCGCCGCCTTCCTTGACGATCAGCGCCTCGAGTTCCTCGGCGCAGCGCGTCGCGAACTGCTCCTCGGTCTCACCGTCCTTGCCGAAGCGATAGAAGTGCGGGCAGCTGGTGTGCAGGATGCCGCTCACCGGCAGGTCGAACGAGCGATGGTTGTTCGGCAGGCCGGTCAGGCTGGCCGAGGCCACGGTGACGCCGTGATAGCCCTTGATGCGCGAGACGATCTTCTTCTTGTTCGGGCGTCCGAGCGCATTGTTCACGTACCACACCATCTTCACGACGGTGTCGTTGGCCTCGGAGCCGGAGTTGGCGAAGAACACCTTCGACATCTCGACCGGCGCCATCGACTTCAGCTTCTCGGCGAGGTTGATCGCCGGCTCGTGGCTGCGTTGGTTGAAGGCGTGGTAGAACGGCAGCTGCTTCATCTGCTCGTAGGCGACCGATGCCAGCCGCTCGTTGCTGAAGCCGAGCGAGGCCGACCACAGGCCGGCCATGCCCTCGATGTATTCCTTGCCGTCGTCGTCGACGACGTAGACGCCGCGGCCGCGCACGATGGTCAGCGGGCCGGTCGCCTCGTGCTTCTTGAAGTTCGTATATGGATGCAGGTGGTGCGCAATATCCCGGGCCGCGTTGGAATTGCCGCGGAAACTGCGAGGAACGTCGTTCATGAGCACACCTTTTCGGAAAACCAGACGGCTACGATAGCGAGGCGAAGCGGGCCCTGTCCAACGATGTACATTGGGGGCGAGCCTGCGATTTTTTGTTGAATTGACGGCCCCGCAGTCCCGGTGCAACGTGCGCCGCGATATGCGTCCGCGCATGGTTTTGCGGACGGTTTACATGGGGGAACTAGATGAAGTTGAGCTTCGGGCGCGGTGTCGCGCTGGCAGTCGTGTGCGCGGGCCTCACGGTCTCGTCGATCGCCGACGCAAAGACCTTCAAGTGGGCGAACTCGGGCGACGTGAGCTCGATGGACCCGTACGCCCGCCAGGAGACGTTCCTCCTGACCTTCACCGCCAACATCTATGACGCGCTCGTGCGCCGCGACAAGGACCTCAAGCTCGAGGCGTCGCTCGCCACCAAGTGGGGCCAGACCGACCCGACGCACTGGTACTTCGACCTGCGCCCCAACGTGAAGTTCAGCGACGGCACGCCGTTCACGGCCGACGACGTCGTGTTCTCGATCAACCGCGCCAACGGCCCGGGCTCGAACGTAAACGGCAACTTCTCGACCCTGAAGTCGATCAAGAAGGTCAACGACCTTCGCGTCGAGGTAGAGACCAGCGTTCCCGATCCGCTGCTCGCCGACAAGTGGGCGTCGATCAGCATCATGTCCAAGGTGTGGTGCGAGAAGAACAACGCCGTCCAGGCGGCGGACATGATCAAGAACGAGGAGAACTTCGCCACCCGCAACGCCATGGGCACCGGCCCCTTCATGCTGAAGGAGCGCAAGGCGGGCGAGAAGACGATCCTGGTGCCGAATCCGACCTGGTGGGACAAGCCGGTCCACAACCTGACCGAGGTGATCTTCACCCCGGTGCCGAACGCGGCGACCCGCATCGCCGCCCTCAAGGCCGGCGACATCGACATGACCTACGAGGTCCCGCCGGCCGACACCGAGTCGCTGAAGAAGGACGCCAACATCAAGGTGCTGGAAGGCCCCGAGACGCGCGTCGTCTACCTCGGCTTCGACCAGGAGCGCGACGAGCTGGTCGAATCCAACGTCAAGGGCAAGAACCCGTACAAGGACAAGCGCGTCCGCGAGGCGATGTTCCGCTCGATCGACGTCGAAGCGATCAAGCGCACCGTGATGCGCGGCCAGTCTTTCCCGACCATGCTGATGGTGGCGCCGGGCATCAACGGCTACACCAAGGACCTCGACAAGCGTCCGGCGATGCTGAAGCCGGAAGAGGCCAAGAAGATGCTGGCCGACGCCGGCTATCCGAACGGCTTCGAGACCGGCATGGATTGCCCGAACGACCGCTACGTCAACGACGAGAAGATCTGTCAGGCGGTCGTGGCGATGCTCGCCAAGATCGGCATCAAGGTGAACCTGCGCGCCCAGACGCGCAGCCTGTACTTCGCCAAGATCCTGCGCAGCACGGCTGACGGCAAGCCGTCGAACACCAGCTTCTTCATGCTGGGCTGGTCGCCGGCCACGACCTACGACGTGCACAACGTGTTCGAGCAGCTGATCCAGACGCCGAACATCAAGACCAAGAAAGGTCTGTACAACGCGGGCGGCTATTCGAACCCGAAGTTCGACGAGCTGGCCAACAAGATCGAGGTCGAGACGGACAAGGCCAAGCGTGACGCCATGATCCACGAGGCGACCAAGATCTACACCGAGGACTACGCCTACATCCCGCTGCACCAGCAGGCGCTGGTTTGGGCGATGCGCAAGAACGTCGACCTGGTCCAGCCGGCCGACAACACCTTCCCGCTGCGCTTCGTCAACGTGAAGTAATCGACGCTGCGGCGTCGTGACTGCCGGCCCCGGCCGCCTTTGGCGACCGGGGCCGGTTCCGTTCAGGTGCCAATCCTGCTAGGGGTTGGGCCATTCAATCCTGCCGATAAATGCTCGCTTTCATCCTCCGCCGCCTGATCCAGTCCGTCGCCGTTTTGCTGGCGGTCGGCCTCGTGTCTTTCTCGTTGTTCAGCTACGTCGGCGACCCCATCAACGGCATGGTCGGCCAGGACACGCCCGCCTCCGAGCGCGAGGCTCTCAAGGAAAAGCTCGGCCTGAACGATCCCGCGCCGGTGCAATTCCTGCATTTCATCGGCAATGCCGCGCGCGGCCAGTTCGGTCTGAGCTACCGGACTTCCGAGCCGGTCAACCGCCTGATCCTGGAGCGCATGCCGGCGACCCTCGAGCTGTCGTTCTGCGCCGCCCTGTTCGCGCTGTTCGTCGGTATCCCGATGGGTGTCTACTCCGGCCTCTATCCCAAGCACTGGAGCAGCCGGATGTTCCAGGCGGTGTCCCTGGTCGGCATCTCGCTGCCGACCTTCGTGATCGGCATCCTGCTGATCCTCGTCTTCGCCGTCCTCCTGCGTTGGCTGCCGTCGTTCGGCCGCGGCGAGACCTCGACCTTCGGCTGGTGGACCACCAACTTCACGAGTTGGAAGGGCTTGCAGGCGCTGATCCTGCCGTCGATCACGCTCGGCCTGTTCCAGCTCACGCTGATCATGCGGCTGGTGCGCTCGGAGATGCTGGAAGTGATGCGCACCGACTACATCAAGTTCGCGCGCGCCCGCGGCCTGTCCAATCGAGCCATCAACTTCGGCCATGCGCTGAAGAACACGCTGGTGCCGGTGATCACGGTGACCGGTCTGCAACTCGGCTCGCTGATCGCCTTCGCGCTGGTGACGGAGACGGTTTTCGCCTGGCCGGGCGTCGGGCAGCTCTTCATCCAGTCGGTCCAGTTTGCCGATATTCCGGTGATGGCGGCATACCTGCTGCTGATCGGCCTGCTGTTCGTCGTCATCAATCTGGTGGTCGACATCCTCTACTTCGTCGTCGACCCACGATTGCGTGGCCTCGGCGCGCGCGCGGCGGGGCACTGACCATGGCCCAAGGCACGTCCTTCTCGCGCTGGCTGCATCGTACCGCCGACAGCGACATCTGGTGGAGTTTCAAGTCGTCGACCCTGACAGTGGTCGCCGCCGCGGTCACTTTCCTGATCATCGCCATGTCGTTTCTGGCGCCGTTGATCGCGCCGCACACGCCGTTCGATCCCTCGACGCTCAATCTCAGCGACGGGCTGAAGCCGCCGGCCTGGGCGACGGATGGTGACTGGTCCTTCCCGCTCGGCACGGACGATCAGGGCCGCGACCTGCTGAGCTCGATCATGTACGGCACGCGCCTGTCGCTGGTCGTGGGCATCGCTTCGGTGGTCGTGTCCATGCTGATCGGCATCACGCTGGGACTGGTGAGCGGCTATGTCGGCGGCGTGACGGACGCGATCATCATGCGTGTCGCCGACGTGCAGCTCACGTTCCCCGCGATCCTCGTGGCGCTGCTGATCGACGGTGTCGTGCGCGGCCTGATCTCGGTGCAGCGACACGAC
>JAFEFH010000273.1 GCA_018240695.1 Pseudomonadota bacterium
GCTGGCGCCGCTCGCCGAGACGATGCCGGTCGGCTGATGCCGGAACACGTCGCGGCGATGCGG
This sequence comes from Pseudomonadota bacterium, assembly GCA_018240695.1. GTDB lineage: Bacteria > Pseudomonadota > Alphaproteobacteria > Reyranellales > Reyranellaceae > Reyranella. Next base: position 64 of record JAFEFH010000273.1, read on the forward strand.
TCGATCGTTTCCTGCCGCGACGTGTCCATGCGCTTCGCCAACGGCACGCAGGCGCTGCAAGGCGCGTCCCTCGACGTAGGTGAACGCCAATTCCTGGCGCTGCTGGGCCCGTCGGGCTGCGGCAAGAGCACCTTGCTGCGCCTGATCGCGGGCCTCGCCCAGCCGACGGCGGGCACGATCGCCTGGGCCGGCGACGCGCAGCGGGGCTTGTCCTTCGTCTTCCAGGAGCCGACCCTGATGCCGTGGGCGACGGCGCTCGCCAACGTGGCGCTGCCGCTCAAGCTGGCGCGCGTGCCTGCGGCCGAGCGCGAGCAGCGCGCGGCGGCGGCGCTCGCGTCGGTCGGTCTCGCCGGCTTCGAGAAGGCCTATCCGCGCGAGCTGTCGGGCGGCATGAAGATGCGCGTGTCGATCGCGCGGGCGCTGGTGACGAAGCCGCGCGTGCTGCTGATGGACGAGCCGTTCGCCGCCCTCGACGAGATCACGCGCTTTCGCCTCAACCACGACCTGCTGGAACTGTGGCAGCGCGAGAAGTTCACCACCGTCTTCGTGACCCATTCGGTGTTCGAGAGCGTGTTCCTGGCCGAGCGCATTGCGGTGATGAGCGCGCGGCCCGGCCGCATCGTGCGCGAGGTCGCGGTGTCGGCGCCGTATCCGCGCGACGCCGCGTTCCGCACGTCGCCCGCCTACAACGAGCACTGCCGCACGGTGTCGGCCGCGCTCGAGGAAGCGATGGCGCATGCGTAGGGTCTGGCCGCCATTGATCCTGGGCGTGCTGATCCTCGTCGGTTGGGAGGAGGCGGTGCGCATGCTGGGAATCGCGCCCTATATCCTGCCCGGTCCCGTCGCGATCGCGCAGGCGCTGGCCGACAACTGGCAGACCCTGGCGGGCGCCTGGTGGGTCACCATGTCGATCGCGCTGGCGGCGCTGGCCGCGGCCGTGGCGTTGGGCGTCTCGCTCGCGGTGCTGTTCTCGGCCTCCAAATGGGTCGAGCGCTCGTTCTTCCCGTACGCGGTGATCCTGCAGGTGACGCCGATCGTGGCGATCGCGCCGCTGATCATCATCTGGGTCAACGACGTGCGGCTGTCGCTGCTGATCTGCGCCTGGATCGTGGCCTTCTTCCCGATCCTGTCGAACACGACGCTGGGCCTGAACTCGGCCGATCCCAACCTCGTGGACCTGTTCAAGCTCTACGGCGCCAGCGGCTGGCAGCGGCTGGTGCATCTCAGGCTGCCGGCGGCGATGCCGTATTTCCTCGCCGGCCTCAAGATCTCGGGCGGCCTGTCGCTGATCGGCGCGGTGGTGGCCGAGTTCGTGGCCGGCACCGGCGGCGCGCAGTCGGGGCTGGCCTGGCGCATCCTCGAGGCGGGCTACCAGCTCCAGGTGCCGCGCATGTTCGCGGCGCTCACCCTGATCTCGCTGTCGGGTATCCTGCTGTTCCTGGCGCTGAGCCTGCTCTCGCACCTCTGTCTCCGGCGCTGGCACGAGAGCGAGCTCGGCGAGGATCCCTAGGGAGCGGCCGATGAGCGACATCGACGTGCTGAAGCCCGACACGATCGCCAAGCCCAAGACGCAGGAGCCGCGCCTCTACAAGGTGATCCTGTTGAACGACGACTACACGCCGCGCGAGTTCGTGGTGCACGTGCTGAAGGCGGTGTTCCGCACCACCGAGGAACAGGCCAACCGCATCATGATGACCGCGCACCAGCGCGGCGCCTGCGTCGTGGCGACCTACACGCGCGACATCGCCGAGAGCAAGGCCAAGGAAGGCACCGACATGGGCCGCGAGTACGGCTTCCCGCTGATGTTCTCGACCGAGCCGGAGGAGTGACGTCATTGGACCGCGCGCATCCTGCGCGCTCGTGAGCGGGCTGGAAGCCCGCGGTCCCTCCGACTACTTCAGTCCCGCGCAGAACTCCTGGATGCGCTTGCAGCCCTCGCGCAGGCTCTCGATGTCGGTCGCGTAGGAGATGCGGAAGTAGGGACTCATGCCGTAGGCCGCGCCCTGCACGGTGGCGACGTTGGCCTCTTCGAGCAGAGCCATCACGAAGTCGGTGTCGTTCTCGATCTTCTTGCCCTTGGCCGTGGTCTTGCCGATGCAGCCCGCGATGTTGGGGAATACGTAGAACGCGCCCTCGGGCTTGTGGCACTTGATGCCCTTGGCGTCGTTCAGCCAGCCCACGACCTGGTCGCGGCGGTTCTGGTAGTCCGCGACATGGCTCGCGATGATGTCCTGCGGCCCGTCGAGGGCGGCGGCGACGGCGGCCTGGCCGATCGTCGAGACGCCGGCGGTCGCCTGGCCCTGCATGTTCATCATGGCGGCGATCATCGCCTTCGGGCCGCCGGCATAGCCGACGCGCCAGCCGGTCATCGCATAGGCCTTCGACGCGCCGTTCACCGTCAGCGTGCGGTCCTTGAGCCGCGGCTCGACCTCGGCGAACGAGCAGTGCTTGCGGCCGTCATAGGTCAGGTGCTCGTAGATCTCGTCGGCCATGATCAGCACCTTGGGGTGCTTCAGCAGCACCTCGGCCAGCGCCTTGATCTCCTCGCGCGTCATCACCGCGCCGGTCGGATTGTTGGGGAAGTTCAGCACCACCCACTTGGTCTTCTCGGTGATCGCCGCTTCGAGATCGGCCGGCCGCAGCTTGAACTGGTTGTTCTCGGGGCACGACACGGCGACCGGCACGCCGCCGCACAGCTTGATCTGGTCGGCGTAGCTGATCCAGCCGGGCGAGGGCACGATCACCTCGTCGCCCGGATTCACCGACGCCATGGTGGCGCCGAACATGATCTGCTTGGAGCCGTTCGAGACCATGATCTCGTCGTAGGCGTAGTCGAGATTGTTCTCGCGCTTGAACTTGCGCTGCACCGCTTCCTTGAGCGCGCGCGTGCCGTCCTGCGGCGGATACTTGGTGTCGCCGGCGAGGGCCGCCTTGTAGGCCGCCTCGATCGCGTTCAGCGGCGACTTGAAGTCGGGCTCGCCCGACGAGAGGCCCACGATCTTCACTCCCTGGGCGCGCAGCTCGCGGACCTTGCGGGTCATCGCGGCGGACGCGGAAACTTTGACGCTCTTCAGGCGCTCTGCAGGCTCGAACATGGATCCCCTTCGCAAGTCGGCCGGCGACGATTACGCCGGCCCGGGACCCTTCGCAACCCGTCCTAGGCCGCCTGCTTCCGGAAATGCGGCAGGACTTTCGTCCCGTAGAACTCGATCGCTTTTTTCTGGTCGGCCTGGCCTGCGTGGATGTTCACGATGGTCGCGCCCGACTTGAAAAGCTTCTCGATGGCCGCGATGTGCGGCTCGGGATCGGTGCCGATCGGCCAGTCGGCGGTCAGCTTGTCGATCGGGATTTCCGCCTCGGCCCGCCGCTGGATCTCCTTTGGGTCCGCGATGTTGTGATAGCCCTTGAACGCCTTGGGCAGGAAGCGCCAGAGCTCGCCGGCCTGCTCGGCGACGCTCTTGTCGCCCACGGCCACGAACTGCTCGATCAGGACCGGCATGTCGGCGGTGTTCCGACCGGCCGCCTTCGCGCCGGCTTCCCATTCGCCCTTGTGCTGCTGCCAGGTCTGCGGATCGGTGATCAGGCCGTCGCCATGCCGGCCCGCGAGCTTCATGGCCTTCGGTCCGTTGGCGGCGGTCAGGATCGGAATAGGCTTGGGCGGCGGATCGTAGAGCCGGCCCTCGACGGTGTAGTGCTTGCCTTTGTGTTTCACTTCCTTGCCTGACCACAGCGCGCGGATGATCTCGAGCGCCTCGACCAGCCGGTCCCATCGCTCTTCCCACGCGGGCCAGTCGCCGGTCGCGGCTTCTTCGTTCAGCGCTTCGCCCGATCCCACGCCGAGGAAGATGCGCCCCGGGTTGAGCAGCGCCAGGGAAGCGAAGGCCTCGGCCACGATCGAGGGATGATAGCGGAGAGTGGGGCAGGTGACCGTCGTGCCCATCCAGGCCTTAGGCGCGCGTTCGCCCAGCGCGCCGAGCGTGACCCATGCCGCGCCGGAGTGCCGCTCATTGGCTTGCCAGGGCTGGAAGTGATCGCTGGTCGCCAGCAGCTCGAAGCCGGACTTCGCTGCCGCCGTGCCGATCTCGCGCAGTTCCTGCACGGGGAACTGCTCGCGCCAGCATGTAGCCGATGGTGCCTTTGCGAATTTGCATGCGTCCTCCTGCCAGGGAGAACGAATGCCGCGCCGCCGTCGTTCCTTTTTCTTCCGGTCGGACGGTAGAGGCTCATGCGTCAGCCGTGCACCAAGCCCGCTGCCGCGATGCCGGCGATGCACGCGGCTTCATCCTCCTCGCCGGTGCCGCCCGAGGCGCCGGCGGCGCCCGACTGGTTGGTCGCGC
>JAFEFH010000274.1 GCA_018240695.1 Pseudomonadota bacterium
CTCGGCGGCGGTCGTGTCGACGGTCGAGACGCCGGTTTTGTAAGCGATCCGCTGCGCCACGCGATCCATCAGCTCCTGAAGCGCCGCGACGCTGCGCAGCGGATCGGCGGCACGCTCGGCCAGTCCCTCGATCAGCGCATCGAAGCGCGTGTCGTGCATCGCGAGACCGGTGTTGCGCAGCCAGAACGGCGGCGGCAGCGCGGGCGCCTCGCCAGGCCGCAGCCACTGGTCCGCGCCGCTATAGTCGTAGAGGCCCGAGACGGCGATCTCGACAGAGGCATGGCGCTGCGCGACCGAGAAGGTCGTCACCGCGTTGCCGTGGCCGTCGACCCAGTCCGAGCGCTTGCCGGGGCCGTCGATCCTCCACGACACCAGCCGCTGTCCCGTCGCGGGCCTCGGCGTGAGGCGCACGTCGTGGATCGAATGGCCGCTGGGCTGGTCGAACTCGAAGCGCGTAATGTGGCGGATGCTGAATCGCATGGCGGTCAGTCGAGCAGGAATTGGCGGCTGATTTCGTCGTTCAGCGTGGCGATGCCGTCGCGCACACCGCCCAGGAACCTGGCCAGGCCGGTGTCGAACACCCGATCGATGCCTGCGTAGCGCAGGCGCGCGTGCAGCTCGCCGGCCAAGCGATCGGCTTCGCCGCGGGTGCCGTAGGCGTCGGCCAGTTCGCGCATGTTGAGGTCGACCATCCAGAGGCAGTGATGCACCGAGCGCGGCACGTCCCGCCGCAGCAGGAGCAGTTCCGCGACCTTCGCGGGATCGAGCGCGCTGCGATAGATGCGCCGGTAGGTGCGCACCGCGCCGATGCACGCCAGCACCTCGGACCAGGCGAAGTAATCGAGCTGCTCGGACTGCCGCCGTCCATCGGGCAGCAGGTGATGGTACTTCACGTCGAGGATGCGGGCGGTGTTGTCGCCGCGCTCGAGGAAGGCGCCGAGCTGGAAGAAATTGTAGGCCTCGTCGCGCAACAGCGTGACTTGCGCGGCGCCGAACACCATCACCGCCTGCTTGCGGACATGCTCGACCAGCGCGCCACGGTCGAGCGTCGCACGGTTGCGGCGCAACCTCGCCGTCAGCTCGAGCCACAGCCCGTTCAGGCTCTCCCAGACGTCGACCGTGATGTTGTTGCGCTCCTCGCGGGCATTGCGCCGCGCCGAGGCGATCGAGCTCACGATCGAGGAGGGGTTGGTCTCGTCGAAGGCCAGGAACTCGATCAGGTCGTCGAGCCGGCCGCCCTGGCGCTGCGCCTGGCCGCGGCTCTGGCGGAACTCGTCCTCCATGCCGAAGACCGCGACGACACCCTCGGCCTCCTTGCCGGCCGATTGCAGGACCATGCGCTGCGAGGCCTCGATCAGGCGCGCGGTCGTCTTGGCCCGCTGAAGGTAGCGGCCCATCCAGTAGAGGTTCTTGGCGGTGCTGCTAAGCATCGGGGCCCAACACCCAGGTGTCCTTGGTGCCGCCGCCCTGGCTCGAGTTCACGACCAGCGAGCCTTCCTTCAGCGCCACGCGCGTGAGCCCGCCCGGCACGATGGTGATCTTGCGGCCCGACAGCACGAAGGGGCGCAGGTCGACATGGCGCGGCGCCACGCCCTGCGCCACGAAAGTCGGGCAGGTGGACAGCGCGAGGGTCGGCTGGGCGATGTAGTTGCCAGGCCGGGCACGCAGCAGGGCCTCGAACTCCGCGATCTCGGCCTTGCTCGAGGTCGGACCGACCAGCATGCCCTTGCCGCCGGAGCCGTGGACTTCCTTCACGACAAGCTCGGGCAGGTGCTCGAGGATGTACTTGAAGTCGTCCGCCCGGTCGCCGCGATGCGTCGGCACGTTCTGGAGGATCGGCGACTCGCCAAGATAGAAGCGCACCATCTCGGGGACGTAGGTGTAGGTCGACTTGTCGTCGGCCACGCCGTTGCCCAGCGCATTGACGATGTTGACGCGGCCGGCGCGCAACGCGCCGAGCAGTCCCGCGACGCCGAGGAAGGAGTCCGGTCGCATCGCCAGCGGGTCGAGGAAGGCATCGTCGATGCGGCGATAGATGACGTCGACCCGCTGCGGCCCGCGCGGCGTGCGCATGTAGACGCGGCCCTCGTCGACGAAGAGGTCGGCGCCGGTCACCAGCTCGATGCCCATCTCGTCGGCAAGATAGGCGTGCTCGAAATAGGCGCTGTTGTAGTGGCCCGGTGTCAGCAGCACGACGTTGGGCTCGTGGCTGTCGCTGAACGACACCGAGCGCAGGGTGGCGAGCAGCTCTTCGGTATAGTTGGCCACCGGCAGCACGCGCTTGGCCGCGAACAGCTCGGGCGCGAGGCGCATCATCACCTCGCGGTTCTCCAGCACATAGGAGACGCCCGACGGCGTGCGCACATTGTCCTCGAGGACGTAGAACTCCTTCTCGCCGGTCCGCACCAGGTCGATGCCGGCAATGTGGGCGTGCACGCCGCCCGGCAAAGCGAGACCCTGCGCCATCGAGACGAACTCGGCGTTCATCAGGATCTGCGCCTCGGGCACGATCCCCGCGCGGCAGATCTCGCGCGCGCCATAAGCGTCGACGAGGAAGGCATTGAGTGCGCGTACGCGCTGCTCGAGGCCGCGGTGCAGGTACTGCCACTCGTCCCAGGCGATGACGCGCGGGATGATGTCGAAGGGAATGGTGGTCTCGGCGCCCTCGGCCGCACCGTACGCGCCGAAGGTGATGCCGTGGCGGCGATAGAAGAGGTCGACTTCCTGGCGGGTCGCGGCCAGGCGCTCGGGCGAGGTGCTGTCCAGCCAGCTTGCCACGCCCTGGTAGGGCGCCCGGATCGCGTCGTCCGCGCCGGAGCGCATCTCGTCGAACGTCCTAGCTGCCATCCGGCATTTCGCCCCCTGTCGAATCCCAATATAAGCAAACAACAGGCCAATGAAAAACGGCCGTTCGGGAGGAGCGCATGAAACAGGTGCTCATCGACGCGTATGGTACCCCGTGGGAGGTCGCGCGCTGCGCCGAGGTCGAGGACGTGGGCGCGCCGGCGGCCGACGAGGTCGTGTTCGATGTCCTGGTGTTTCCGATCAATCCCGCCGACATGTGGTTCTGCAAGGGCAGCTACCGGCTGAAGCCGCCGCTGCCGGCGACACCGGGAGCGGAGTGCGTGGGCCGCGTGACTGCCGTCGGCGCCGCGGTGAAGCATGTGAAGCCGGGCGACCTCGTGATCAACCTCCAGCGCGAGAACTGGACCCAGAAGCGTCGTGTGAAGGGCGACGACGCGATCCCGCTGCCCGCCGGCATCGACCTGCGGCAAGCGGCGATGGTGCGCATCAACCCGCCGACCGCGCAGCTCATGCTGTCGGACTTCGTCGATCTCAAGGGCGGCGAATGGGTGATCCAGAACGTGGCCAACTCCGCGGTCGGCCGCCTGCTCATCGTGCTCGCGCACCAGCGCGGGCTGCGCACCGTGAACGTCGTGCGCCGCCCCGAGCTCGCGGCCGAGCTGACCGGCCTCGGCGCCGACCTGGTCCTGGTCGACGGCCGGGACCTCGCCGAGCGCGTCAGCCAGGAGACTGGCGGTGCACCGATCCGGCTGGGCGTCGAGGCGATCGGCGGCGCGGCGACCGGGCGGCTCGCCGACTGTCTCGCGACCGACGGCACCCTGGTGCACTACGGCTCGATGAGCGGCGAGAATCCTGAAGTCGGCCGCTCCAACTTCATCTATCGCGGCGTGCGGCTCACCGGCTTCATGCTGGGCCGCTTCCTGTCCCGCCGTTCTCCCGAGAAGATCCGCGCGATCTACGCCGACCTGGCCGGGCAGGTGATGGCGGGCAGGCTGTACGCGCCGGTGGACACGGTCTATCCGATCGACAAGATCAAGGATGCGCTCGCCCACGCCGACCGCGGCGGGCGCAACGGCAAGATTTTGGTCTGCCCCAACGGGCCGATCTGACTGAAGGGAGAGACGAGATGAGTTCCGACGTTTCAGAAGTCGAGAAGGTGCTGCAGGTCTATTTCGACGGCCTGTACGAGGGCGACACCAAGAAGCTCGGCCAGGCTTTCCATCCGGCCTCGCACCTCTACGCCGCGGGCGCCGACGGCAAGGCCGTCGACATGCCGCGCGCCGACTGGTTCAAGATGGTCGAGGGCCGCAAGTCGGCGAAGGCCAGTGGCAGCGAGCGCCGCGACCGCATCGTGTCGATCGACTTCTCGGGTCCGACCACGGCTTTCGCCAAGGTCGAGTGCCAGATCCCGCCGCGCTACTTCACCGACTACCTGACCCTGTTGAAGGCCGACGGCCGCTGGCAGGTGATCTCGAAGTCGTATCACACCGTCACGAAGGAATAGCGGAGACGGGCTGGAAAGAAGAAGGGCTCCCCGCGGGGAGCC
>JAFEFH010000276.1 GCA_018240695.1 Pseudomonadota bacterium
CAGCGGCTCGCGTTACCTGATCGCCGGCCTGTTCCTGATGGCCATCCTGGCGCTGCGCCGCCAGCCGATGGCGCTGCCGCAGCGCGACTGGCTGCCGATGATCCTGCTATCGGTAGTCGGCGTCGTGATCTTCCAGGCCTGCTGGGGCCTCGGCATGTCGCGCACCGCGCCGAGCCTGGGCTCGATCGTGATGACCACCACCACCGCCTTTGGCGCGATCATCGCCTGGATCGGCGGCCGGCGGCTCTCCGCGCTGGGCTGGACCGGCATCGTCATCGCCTTCGCGGGCGTCGTGATCGTGGTGAACAACAGCCTCAGCCGGGTCACCCTGGCGTTCGACAATCTGGGCGGCACCGGCTTCTGGCTGGTCTCGGCCTTCACCTGGGCGCTCTACGTCTACAAGGGCGCGCCGTACAACGCCCGGCTGGGGGCGCTGCGCGTCATGGCGTGGACCACCCTGATCGGCTCGGCGATCCTGACGCCGCTGTCGCTGATCTTCGATTCGCTGGGAGAATTCGGCCTGCTCAGCCAGCGCCAATGGTCGTTCTGGCTCTATACGGCGATCTTCCCCGTGGGCGTCGCCTTCCTCGGCCTGACGGCCGGGTTCGAGCGGCTGGGGGTCAGCCGGGTGATGCTCTACATGTACCTGATCCCGATCGCGGGAGTGGGCCTGTCGGCGGCGTTTTTCGGCGATCCGCTGACCCCCGCCCGCGTGCTGGGCGGGCTGATCGTTCTGGCGGGCGTGATCCTGACCCGCGTCGCGCTCGACCGGGGGCCGCGGCTTCTGTAGAAGGAAGCCGTGAAAAAAGCAGTCAAAAAGGCCGCTCCGAAGGCCAAATCCAGGACCGCCGCCCCGGCACAGGCCCTCACCACGCCCGGCACCGGCGGCCGGCGCGCGTCGGTCTCGCGCCAGACCAAGGAGACGCGGATCGCCGCCGCGATCAATCTCGACGGCACCGGCAAGTACGACATCCAGACCGGTATCGGCTTCCTCGACCACATGCTGGAGCAGCTCAGCCGTCACAGCCTGATCGACATCACGCTCCGCGCCGAGGGCGACCTGCACATCGACTACCACCACACGACCGAGGACTCGGGCATCGTGCTGGGCGAGTGCCTGCAAAAGGCGCTGGGCACCCGCGCCGGCATCCGCCGCTACGGCAGCGCCGTCATCCCGATGGACGAGACGCTGACGGAGGTGGCGCTCGATGCCAGCAACCGGCCGTACCTGGTGTGGAAGGTGAACTTCTCCAAGCCCAAGCTCGGCACGATGGACACCGAGCTGTTCAAGGAATGGTTCCAGGCGTTCGCCCAGCTGGGCGGCCTGACCCTGCACGTGTGGAACCACTACGGCGACAACAACCACCACATCGTCGAGAGCTGCTTCAAGGGCCTGGCGCGCGCGCTGCGCGTGGCCTGCGAGGTCGATCCGCGCCAGACCACCGCCGTGCCCAGCACCAAGGGCGTGCTCTGATCGTCTGATGACCGTCGCGATCGTCGATTACGGCTCCGGCAACCTCCGCTCCGCCGCCAAGGCCTTCGAGCGCGCCGCGCGCGAAAGCGGCACGAACGAGCGCGTGCTGGTCACCTCCGCGCCGGGCGAGGTGGCCGCCGCCGACCGCATCGTGCTGCCCGGCGTCGGCGCCTTCGCCGACTGCCGCGCCGGCCTCTACGGCGTGCCCGGCATGGTCGACACCTTGCAGCGCGAGGTAGTCGAGCGCGGCAAGCCGTTCCTCGGCATTTGCGTCGGCATGCAGCTGATGGCGACGCGCGGCGTCGAATACGGCGTGCATGCCGGCCTCGACTGGATCGCGGGCGACGTGGTGCGCATCGCGCCAGCCGACAAGTCGCTCAAGATCCCGCACATGGGCTGGAACGAGCTGCTCGACCTCCAGAAGCATCCGCTGCTCGAGGGCATCGCCGCGCACGACCACGCCTACTTCGTGCACTCCTTCCAGCTCCAGACGGCCACGCCCGAGACGATGCTGGCGCGCACCGAATATGGCGGCCCCATCACGGCCATGGTCGGCCGCGCCAACATGGCGGGCACGCAGTTCCATCCCGAGAAGAGCCAGGCCACCGGGTTGCGGCTGATCGGCAATTTCCTGCGCTGGAAGCCTTAAGCGGGCAGAAACTTCGCGGAGTGCCCGGGCGTTGATAGGGGAGCCCCCTTCACCGCCAGGAGACGGAAATGCACGCCGAAGCCATGATGTCGACGCACCCCCAGGTCCAGGGCGCCGTCGATCCCGTCCTGACCCACGCCATCGAAGCCTGCATCGACTGCGCCCAGGTCTGCCGCGCCTGCGCCGACGCGTGCCTCGGCGAGGAGATGGTCGCCATGATGCGGCGCTGCATCCGGCTCGATCTCGACTGTGCGGACCTGTGCGACGCCACCGCCTCGATCCTGGCGCGGCGCACCAGCAGCAACGACGAGGTGCTGAAGCACCTCGTCGATACCTGTGCCGAGGCCTGCCGCATCTGCGCCGACGAATGCGCCAAGCACGGCCAGCAGCACGAGCATTGCAAGGTGTGCGCGGAAACCTGCCGGGCCTGCGAGCAGGCTTGCCGCGACGCGTCGCCGGCGATCCTGCTGCCGCGCCAGTAGGCCTACTTACCGGCCTGGATCCACGCCTTGATCTTGTCGACGGTCTCGCGCTCGATGCCGTTGTAGCCGTGATGGGCACGCGCCTCGCAGTCGTCGCCGACCGACTTGCCGCCCTCGACTTCGATCAGCTCGGTGCCGTAGCGGTTGTGCGAGGCGACCGCGTTCGCCGGCTGGGTGACGCGGCAGGCATCGTTCTTGTGCAGGACCAGCAGGTGCCGGCTCTTCAGCCCGCGCGGATCGAGCGTGGCGATGCCGTTCATCGACGAAGTGTGCACGAAGCCCGCGACCTGGCCGTCGAGCGGCCGGCTGAGCGCCATCGTGCTCTCGGTGCTGCGCGAGGTACCGATCACGTAGATCGCGATCGCGCCGTAGCGCTTCTGCAGGTCTGCGGCGATGGCCAGGATGCGGTCCGGCGAGGTCGTGGCGTCGGTCGAAGCCGCCACGAAGGCGGAGCCGGCGAACAGCTCGCGCGAGCGGATCAGGAAGTTGCCGGCCAGGCTCATGGCGATCTTCGATCCCTCCATGTGCGGATCGAGGGTGCCGCGTCCGCCCGGCATCAGGATCACGCCGTAGCGGATCTGGGCCGCGTCGCGGCTGGTCAGCACGTAGTTGAAGCGCTCGCCCGAGGCCCGGGTGACGCCGACCAGCTCGTCCTTCGCCCAGGCGCCACTGGCGCTCGCGAGCAGCAGGCCCGCGGCCAGGATCAGTCTCTTCATGGCAGCCCCTAGCGTTCGCGGTTCTCGATGTCGCGCGCAAGGACCTCGCGCTTGCCGACGTGGTTGGCCGACGTGACGACGCCTTCCCGCTCCATGCGCTCGACGATGCGGGCGGCGCGGTTGTAGCCGATCTGGAGGTAGCGCTGCACGAAGCTGACGCTGCATTTGCGCTCGCGCGCGACGAGATCGATCGCCTTGTCGTAGAGCTGGTCGCTCTCGCCTTCCTCGCCGCCGTCGCCGGGCGCGCCGAGGCCGCCCTCTTCGCCGTCGGGATCGTCGGTGACCGATTCGATGTAGGCCGGCGCGCCCTGGGCCCGCAGGTGGCGCACCACCTCTTCGACCTCGCTGTCGCTGACGAACGGGCCGTGTACGCGGGCGATCTTGCCGCCGCCGGCCATGTAGAGCATGTCGCCCTGGCCGAGCAGCTGCTCGCCGCCCTGCTCGCCCAAAATCGTGCGGCTGTCGATCTTCGACGTCACTTGGAACGAGATGCGCGTCGGGAAGTTGGCCTTGATCGTGCCGGTGATGACGTCGACCGAGGGGCGCTGCGTGGCCATCACGACATGGATACCGGCGGCGCGCGCCATCTGCGCGAGACGCTGGACGGCGGCCTCGATCTCCTTGCCGGCGACCAGCATCAGGTCGGCCATCTCGTCGATGATGACCACGATGAACGGCAGCGGGTTGAGGTCGATCTCCTCTTCCTCGAAGGTCGGGCGGCGCGTCTCCGGATCGATGCCGGTCTGGATCTTGCGCGTGAGCGCGGTGCCCTTGCGGCGCGCTTCGGCGAGCTTCTCGTTGTAGCCGGCGATGTTGCGGACCGCCTGCGCGCTCATCGCGCGATAGCGGTCCTCCATCTCGCGCACGACCCACTTCAGCGCCACGATCGCCTTGCGCGGCTCGGTGACGACCGGGGTCAGCA
>JAFEFH010000277.1 GCA_018240695.1 Pseudomonadota bacterium
GGCCTGATGCTGGGCGCCGTCTACGCCCTGTTCTCGTCGGGCCTCACCCTGATCTGGGGCATGATGAACGTCGTGAACTTCGCGCACGGCGACTTCGTCATGCTCGGCATGTACACGGCGGTCGTGGTCTGGACCGCCTTGGGCGGCGGGCCGTGGGCGTCGGTGCCGCTGGCGGCGATCGTCATCGCGACGCTCGGCGTGCTGGCCTACTTCCTGCTGGTCCGGCACATCATGCGCGGGCCGATGCTGGCGCAGATCCTCGGCACCTTCGGCCTGGCGCTGTTCCTGCGCTACGGCGCGCTGTGGATGTTCGGCGCCAACTTCAAGACGCTGCCGGACGATCTGGTCGGCCACTCGTTCGTGCTGGCGGGCATCCGCTTCGAGGGCTCGCGCGTGCTGGCCGGCGCGGTCGGTCTCGGCATCACCTTGCTCTTGCACCTCATCCTGACGCGCACCTCGGTCGGCAGCCGCATGCTCGCCGTGTCCGAGGACGCGACGGCGGCCCAGCTCATGGGCATCCGGCCGCAGCGCATGCAGGCGCTGGCCTGGGCGCTGGCCGGCGCCTCGACCGGCATCGCGGGCGCGCTGATCGCCACCTTCTTCTACACCTCGCCGACGGTCGGCGAGACGCTGGCCATCGTGGCCTTCGTCACCGTGTCGCTCGGCGGCTTCGGCAGCGTCACCGGCGCGCTGGTCGCGGGCCTGCTGATCGGTGTCGTCGAATCGCTGTCGGCCTACCTGATCGGGCCGGTGTGGAAGGACGTCATCGTCTACATCCTGTTCGTGCTGATCCTGTGGTTCCGGCCGCAGGGCCTGATGGGCAAGACATGAAGCGCAGCACCCTCGCCTGGGCGGCCGTGCTGGTGCTCGTGCTGGCCTATCCCGTCATCTTCCTCGACTCGCCGGTCTATCAGCGCATGGGCGCGCTGGTGCTGCTGGCGGCGATCGGCGCGTCGGCCTGGAACATCGTGGGCGGGTATGCCGGCCAGGTCTCGGTCGGCCATGCCGTGTTCTTCGGCATCGGCGCCTATGCCTCGGTGACGGGCTTCACGCATTTCGAGCTGCCGCCGATCGTCGGCGCGCCGGTCGGCATGCTGCTGAGCGTCGGCCTCGCGGCGATCATCGGCGTCCCGACGCTGCGCCTGTCGGGCCATTACTTCAGCATGGCGACCATCGCCGTGGGTGAGCTGGTGCGGGTGCTGAGCTCGACCAGCGAATGGCTGGGCGGTGCGCAGGGCCTCGGCGGTCCGGCAATGCCGCGCAGCGTGTTCGATCTCTCGTTCCTGACGGCGCTGCCGTACTACTACCTTTTCCTCGCCGTCCTGGCGGCGCTGCTCGGCCTCACCTGGTGGATGGAGCGCAGCCGCATGGGCTTCTACCTGCGCGCCATCAAGGACAGCGAGCGCGCCGCGCGTTCGCTCGGCGTCTCGGCCGGCCGCTACAAGCTCTACGCCTACATGCTGAGCGCCGCCTTCACCTCGCTGGCGGGTTCGCTCTATCTCTGCATCACGGGCTTCGTCGATCCCGAGTCGGGCTTCGGCATCCTGATCTCGGTGAAGATGCTGGTCATGGCCGCGCTCGGTGGCGCGGGGCAGCTCTTCGGGCCGCTGGTCGGCGCGCTGATCCTGGTGCCGCTGGAAGAGCTGTCGAACAGCCTGCTGGGCGGCAAGGGCGCGGGCATCACCTTCATGGTCTACGGCGCGATCATCGTCATCGTCGCGCGCTTCCTGCCGAGCGGCCTGCTGTCGCTGTTCGCCGCCAGGCCCAAGGCCGCCGCGCCGCAAGCCAAGCCCGACGCCAAACCCCAATCCCAGGGGGTGAGCGGCCATGCTGATTGAGGCACGCGACATCACCATGGCGTTCGGCGCCTTCAAGGCCGTCGACGGCGCGTCCGTCACGGTCGAGGAGGGCGAGATCCTGGGCCTGATCGGGCCCAATGGCGCCGGCAAGTCGACCTTCTTCAACTGCCTGACCGGCGACCTGTCGCCGACGGCGGGCACCGTGCATTTCGCCGGCGCCGACGTCACCAGGGACACGCCCGAGCAGCGCGCCGCGCGCGGCCTGGTGCGCAGCTTCCAGGTACCGCTCACCTTCGAATCGATGACGTTGCTCGACAACGTCACCATCGGCGCGCTGCTGCGCCATCCCAATACGAAGGATGCGCGCGCCAAGGCCCGCGCCGTGCTCGAGCGCGTGGGGCTCGGCCGGCTGGCGGATACGCCGGCGCGCAGCCTCGGCACGCCCGGCCGCAAGCGGCTGGAGATCGCGCGTGCGCTCGCGTCGGAGCCCAAGGTCCTGCTGCTCGACGAGGCGATGGCCGGCCTGACGCCGACCGAGGTGCGCGAGGCCATCGAGCTGGTGCGCCGCATCCACGGCGACGGCATCACCATCGTGATCGTCGAGCACATCATGGAAGTGATCACCTCGCTGACGCGCCGCGTCGTGGTGTTCCACCAGGGACGCGAGATCGCGCGCGGCACGCCGCGCGAGGTCACCAGCAACCCCAAGGTGGTCGAGGCCTATCTCGGCCGCCGCAAGGTCAAGCACGCGGAGGGCACATGAGCGCTCCCGCGACGACGGCGCCGCTGCTCAAGATCGAGCATCTCGAGGTGAAGTACGGCGACCTGATCGGCGTGGCCGACGTCTCGCTCGAGGTCCCGAAGGGCTCGGTGGTGGCGCTGCTGGGCTCCAACGGCGCCGGCAAGACCACGACCTTGAACGCGGTCGCCGGCATCGCGCGCGTCTCGGCGGGCAAGGTGGTCTTCGCCGGCGAGGACATCGCGGGCCAGCCGGCCTACGCGATCGTGCGCAAGGGTCTGGCGCTGTCGCCCGAAGGCTGGCGCCTGTTCGCCCAGCAGACGGTCGAGAACAACCTGCTGCTCGGCGCCACGACGCTGGCCAACCGCAGGGAAATCCCGCGGCTGCTGGAGCATGTCTACAACGTGTTCCCGCGGCTGGCCGAGCGCCGCCTGCAACGCGCCGGCACCATGTCCGGCGGCGAGCGCCAGATGCTGGCGGTCGGCCGCGCGCTGATGAGCCGGCCGCAGCTGCTGCTGCTCGACGAGCCGAGCCTGGGCTTGGCGCCCGCGATCGTCGATTCGATGTACGACAGCTTCGCCGCGCTCCACAAGGAGGGCCAGACGATCCTGCTGGCCGAGCAGTCGGTCGAGGTGGCGCTCGAGGCCGCCGACCATGCCTATGTGCTCCAGGTCGGCCGCACCGTGCTCGAGGGACCGGCCAAGGCGATGGCCGACAATCCCGACGTCCAGCGCATCTATCTCGGCGTCGGCTAGAAGCGGACCGTCACGCCCAGCGTGATGAAGCGCGTGCTCGTGGCGTCGAAGTAATTGGCCACCATCAGGTCGAAGTCGATCGGTCCCTTGTGGGGCGTGAAGCGCAGGCCGGCCTGCGTCCCGGGAAAGCCCGGGGTGCGGCCGAAGACTTCGGTCATCAGCATCACGTCGCCGCCCAGCTCGATCTCGAACTGCCCGCCGTAAAACAGCGCGTTGGTCGGATCGGCCGTGCCGAGATAGCTCCAGCCGGCGTTGAGATGCAGCTTCACCTTGTCGTCGAGGGGGATGGTCATGAGGCCGATGGTCGAGGCCAGCCCGACCTCGCCCGTCCGCAGGTTCATCTCGCTGGTCAGGCCGAGACCCAGCCCCAGCCCGGTCTTCTCGGACTGGAAATTGACCTTGATGGCCGGCCCGAACAGCGGCGCGTTCAGCGTCTGGCCCCAATAGTGTTGGTAGGCGGCGCCAAGCTCGAGCCACGGGATCTGCCTGGTCGTGCAGGCCGGAGCGGCGTTGGCGTAGCCGTCGCCGTTCAGGAACAGCGTCGTCCAGCTCTCGACGTGGCAGGTGCCGGGAATCTCCGGCTCGGAATCGTCGACGATATGGGCGCCGCCTGCGGCCGAAGCGATCCGGACCGATACAAGGGCGAGGAGCGACAGCAGGACAGCCGGCAGGACTCTCATCAAGTCTGCACTCTCGGCATCCTGCGTTACGGCGGCAAGTCGGAAGTCGGGACCGCTAGAAGCTGGCGTGCAGGCGGCCGCTGAACACGTGTACGGGCCCACGGTCGGCGTTGTAGGCGGGATCGATCAGGAGCTGATAGTCCGCCGTGGCCACGAAGCCCTTCATCACCTGGAAGGCGTAGTAGCCCTCGATCACCTTCTCCGGGCTGTAGTTGAG
>JAFEFH010000278.1 GCA_018240695.1 Pseudomonadota bacterium
CGCCCGCTCCCGAAAAGAAGTAAGCGCGCCCGCCGGGGGAACGGATGACTGTTCCCGCCGAGCTGGTTGCCCTCGCCCACAGGCTTGCCGACGCAGCGCGCCCGATCTCGGCGCGCTACTTCCGCACCCAGGTCCAGATCGACGACAAGCACGATTCGAGCCCGGTCACCATCGCCGACCGCGAGGCCGAGACCGCGATGCGTGAGCTGCTGACGAAGCACGTGCCCGATCACGGCGTGTTCGGCGAGGAGCATGGCGCGGTGCGCACCGACGCCGACTATGTCTGGGTGCTCGATCCGATCGACGGCACCAAGGCCTTCATCACCGGCATGCCGATCTTCGGCACGCTGATCGCGCTCCTGCACAAGGGCACGCCGGTCATGGGCATCATCGACCAGCCGATCCAGAAGGAGCGCTGGTTCGGCGTCGATGGCCAGCGCTCGACCTTCAACGGCCAGCCGATCGCGACGCGCGCCTGCACGGCGCTGGCCAACGCCTACATGTATTCGACCGCGCCCGAGATGTTCAAGACGCCGGGCGTGACGCAGCGCCACGAAGTGCTGGCCAGGCAGGTGAAGAACTTCCGCTGGGGCGGCGACTGCTATTCCTACGGCCTGCTCGCCTCCGGCCATGTCGACCTCGTGGTCGAGAACGGACTGAAGCTCTACGACTTCGCGGCCCTCGTGCCGGTGATCAAGAATGCCGGCGGCGTCATCACCGACTGGCACGGCAAGCCGCTCGACATGCACTCGCCCGGCGCCGTGCTGGCCGCCGGCGACAAGACCTTGCACCGCGCAACCATGGACGTGCTCGCGGGCTGAGGCGGCGAGCGGCGTTTTTTCCGTTTTTAAATCAGAAAAATAAATCGGCACGGGTTCCGCCATGATCAGGGACCCTGATTCTAGGCGCATCGGCCGGAATCGACGATCTTGGTCACGTTCATCGATAAAATGCTGATGCCACAAGCTCTCCCCGTCGTCCTGAGCCCCGCGAAGGACCTCGCGCCGGCCTCAAACTCGGCGTGAACAAGGGGCCAATCCTTCGCTACGCTCCGTCAACAAGCGAAGCGTAAACGAGAAACAAAGGAGCGGCGCGTGACGCGAGCGAACGACAACTGGGGCCACCGGGCGCGCATCGGCATGTTCATCGTCGGCAACGAAGCGGTGCCCGAGGCCGAGTGGTGGGCGATGGCGCCGCCGGGCGTCTCGGTCCATGCCGCGCGCGTCTCGGCGCCGACGCCGTGGGCGGCGTGGAACGCCGGCAAGACCGCCGTCACCCTGTCGGACGACCTCGCCCGCGGCGCCCGCCAGTTCGCGGCGATGAACCTGTCGGCCGTCGTGCTGGGCCACACGTCGAGCAGCGTCGTGGGCGGCAAGCGCTGGGATGCCGCGACGGTCAAGGCGCTGCAAGCCGTGATCGGCGGCACGACGTTCGTCACGACCAACGGCCTCGACACGATGGCGGCACTCGCCGCGGTGAAGGTGACGCGGCCGTTCCTCGTGCTGCCCGCCTGGTATCCCGACCCCACGGTCGCCGCGGCACTCGCCTACTACGCCGACCATGGCTTCGCGCCGGCCGGTCACCTGCGCATGGTGCCAGTCGCGAAGTGGCAGGGCATCCCGCCCGGCGAGCTCTATCCGCGCGGCATGGCCGTCGACCAGGAGATCGAGCCGCTGTTCGACCAGATCGTCGCCGCCTGTCCCGCGACCGCCGACGGCGTGCTGATCGGTGGCACCGGCTTCCGGTGCAGCGCGCTGATCGAGGGATTGGAGAAGAAGCTGGGGCGGCCGGTGGTCGCAGCGAATCAAGCGAGCCTCTGGCACTGCCTGCAAAAATCAAAGGTCAATGTGCCCATCGATAGATACGGAAGGCTATTTATGTCGCCATGATGAAACGAGGTGACACCACTGTAATGAGCTTAGAGTGCAGCAGGTCAAAAAAGGGAAACTTGGTCCCATGGATGACAAATATGATCCGCGCATTGTGTTTGACGATGCACGCGCACGACACGCAGGCGTCGTCGCACTTATCATGGCGAAGGAAGTTCGCGCCCTAGCTCTTCTGCGCATTTATGTGACGATTGGAGTAGCGGCTGCTGCGGGTGCGATTGGCGTATTTTTCACGACAACGTCCACCGCAGCTCTACCGCGTCCAATTGGATGGGCGTTGATCGCCATCGTAGTCGGACTCAGCATCGGCTCGTTTGCATGCTTTCGCGCAATGAGGAGCGATCCGGTCAATCTACCTGGCCGTCTCGGCGATTTCTGGCTTGGCGCAATTGATCCAGCACGTTCGACTGCAGAAGTCCTGACCGCGTATTTGACCAACCTGCAGGACAAGAGCGACCAGAATGACAACCTAAACAAGCGACTGGCACGATGGCTCGATTGGGCAAAATGGGCCGGACTGTTGACGCCGCTTGCGGCCCTTTTCGCCGGCGTAATAGGTGCTGCCTTTACGCGCTACTAACTCTTAGGTAGCGGGTACTCCTTCACATTGTCCCTGTCAGGCGGCGGCCACGAAGATGGCGGCGGAGGGGGTGGTGGAGGTGGCGGTGGCGGTGGCGGAGGCGAAGTCATCGACAGACAATGGCCCTTTCGAGAGTTCCAGCCAAGCCATCTACGCTGGGGAGTTCGAATTGATAGATTCCAACGTGGCCGGCTGCGGCACTTGCTAGCAGTTCGAGTGCATCTCATAAGAGATCGACCACGGCATGTCGATATCGCCATGGCGAGCTAGTACCAGTGCAAATTTCAATTCTCGTGATTGAGACAAATACCGAGGCTTAGAACCCCGCCGCTCCCGCCTCAGGCCGCCGCCATGTTGCAACCATAGGTGGATAGTTCCGCAACAGTTGTCGCTTCTCCCAAGACTGCCGGCACGAGAATACCGTAATATTGATTCAGAATGCGGCCGTGCAGAATGCCGCGTCGTTTGGGGGAATACATGAAGAAGCACTTGGCTCTTGCGACCGTCCTTGCGGCTCTGGCCTCCAGCTCGCCGGCGTGGGCGGCAAATGAAACCTGCCAGTGGGCGGGAAAGCTCTATTCGGCCGGGGCGACAGTCTGCGCGGGACCATATTCCTTATTTGAATGTCTTGCGGATGCCCAAGGCGGAGGTCGCTGGCGTCGCTTGTTCGATTCCAACTACTCCGCGTCACCTGACACCGCAAATCTCAGGCCTCCGTATACGGTCGAGGGAATTTGCAAGAATGCGCCCTACGTAAACTAGATAAACGGTCATCATCCGATGTCGACCAAGCTGGCCCGCGGATGACAAAAACTAATTGAGAATACAGAAGCTTGCTGGGGCTTCGACCCCTCCGTCGCCGTAAGACGGCGACACCTCCCCTTCGCGGAGTCCGCGAAAGGGAGGAAATCACTTCATGAGAAGTGGCGCCCTACTTCTTCTCGCCGATCTTGTCCTGCGTCTTGGTGTCGAAGTCGCTGGCGTCGTGGCGTTCGTGGAGTTGCGCCTTGGGGTCGCCCTGGAGGCGGTTGACGATGCGGCCACGCTTCACGGCGGGACGGCTGCCGATCTCGTCGGCCCAGCGCTGGACGTTCTTGTAGTCCTGCACCGCGAGGAACTCGCCCGCGCCGTAGAGCAGGCCCTTGGCCAAGCCGCCGTACCACGGCCACACCGCGATGTCGGCGATGGTGTAGTCGTCGCCGCCCAGGAACTTCGATTCGCCCAGCCGCCGCTCGAGCACGTCGAGCTGGCGCTTGGTCTCCATCGCGAAGCGGTCGATGGCGTATTCGATCTTGGTCGGCGCGTAGGCGTAGAAGTGGCCGAAGCCGCCGCCGAGATAAGGCGCGCTGCCCATCTGCCAGAACAGCCACGACAGGCACTCGGCGCGCGCCGCGGCCTCCCTGGGCAGCAGCGCGCCGAACTTTTCGGCGAGGTGCATCAGGATCGCGCCCGATTCGAAGACGCGGATCGGCTTGGGGCCGCTGCGGTCGAGCAGCGCCGGGATCTTGGAGTTGGGGTTGATCGCCACGAAGCCGCTGCCGAACTGGTCGCCCTCGCC
>JAFEFH010000279.1 GCA_018240695.1 Pseudomonadota bacterium
TGTTCGACTGGGCGAACCAGCCGTTCTTCACGGTGGTGACGACCTTCATCTTCGGCCCCTACTTCGTGAACGTGATGATCGGCGATCCGGTCGCCGGCCAGTCGGCCTGGGGTTTCACCCAGTCGGCCGCCGGCATCGTGATCGCGGTGCTGAGCCCGTTCCTCGGCGCGATGGCCGACGCGGGTGGGCGACGCAAGCCCTACGTCTTCTTCTTCCAGCTGCTGCTGTTCGCGGGCTGCGCCGGCCTGTGGTGGGCCTATCCGCACCGGCCCGACCTCGCGCTGCCGATCGGCGCGTCGATCATCGTGGCGACCATCGGCGCGGAGATGTCGATCGTGTTCAACAACGCGCAGCTCCCGAGCCTGGTGCGGCCCGAGCGCATCGGCCGGCTGTCGGGCTTCGCCTGGGGGCTGGGCTATGTCGGCGGATTGATCGCGCTGTTCGTCGTGCTCGCCTTCCAGTTCACGCGCGGCAGCGATCCTTCGTTCACGCTCGAGCGGCTGACCGGACCGGCGTCGGCGCTGTGGCTCGCGGTCTTCGTGCTGCCGATGTTCCTGTTCACGCCGGACCGCGCGCCGCGCAACGTCTCGGCGCTGGAGGCGGCGCGGCAGGGTGGCCACGCGCTGCTCGAGACCTTGCGCAAGCTGCGCAGCTACCGGAACCTGCTGACGTTCCTGGTGGCCTTCATGCTCTACAACGATGGGCTGGCGGCGATCATCGCCTTCGGCGGCGTCTATGCCTCGGCGACCTTCGGCTGGCCGACCATGACGCTCGGCATCTTCGGCATCATCATCACCGTCTTCGCCATTCCCGGCGCCATGCTGGGCGGCAGGCTCGACGACCGGCTGGGCAGCAAGCGCACGGTGCAGGCTGCGATCCTGGGCGTGATCGTGGCGACGCTCGGCATCGTGAGCGTCACCGGCGACCGCGTGCTGTTCTTCGTGCCGGCCGCGCCGCTCGATCCGGCGCGCGGCCTGTTCGGCTCGACGCAGGAGCTGGTGTTCATGGCCTTCGCGCTGCTGCTCGGCGTCTGCATGGGGCCGATGCAGGCGGCCAGCCGCACGCTGATCGGCCGTCTCGCGCCCACCGGCATGGAGGGCGAGTTCTACGGCCTGTTCGCGCTGTCGGGCCGTGCCACGGCGTGGCTGGCGCCGCTCGCCATCGGCGTGCTGACGGCGGCGACGCAGTCCAATCGCCTGGGCGTGGCCTGCGTATTGATCTTCCTGGTGCTGGGCTTCGCGCTCTTCCTGCGCGTGCGCGAGGAGCGCGGCTGAGCCATGGAGTACAGCGACGTCGCGATCTGCCTGTTCAGCGCGCTGCTGCACGCCGGCTGGAATGCCGCCGTGAAGGCGAGCCCCACGCCGTCGCAGGCGATGACGGCGCAGATGGTGCTGGGCGCAATCGTCGTCGTGCCGTGCCTGTGGTGGACCGGCCTGCCCGCTGCCGCGTCGTGGCCGTGGATCGCGGCCTCGACGGTCACCAACATGCTGACGATCATGGCGCTGCTGCGGGCTTATGAATTGGGCGGCTTCGGCTCGGTCTATCCCGTGGTGCGTGCGGTGGCGGTGCTGCTGGTCGTGCCCTTCGCGGCGGTGATCGCCGGTGACCGGTTGAGCCTCGGCGCGATCGGCGGCGTGGTGATTATGGCCGTCGCCTTGGCGGTGCTGGCCTTCGACGCGTCGCGCGACAAGACGGTGCCGCTCGCGGCG
Source organism: Pseudomonadota bacterium (assembly GCA_018240695.1). Taxonomy (GTDB): domain Bacteria; phylum Pseudomonadota; class Alphaproteobacteria; order Reyranellales; family Reyranellaceae; genus Reyranella. Next base: position 1,710 of record JAFEFH010000279.1, read on the forward strand.
CTGGGCTGGACCCTGGCGGCGGGGTTCGGCACGGCGGTCTACATCCTGTGCGACGCGCGCGGCGTGCGGGCCGGCGGCTCGGCACTATCCTACGGCTTCGTGGTCTCGATCACCAATGCGGCCGCCATGTGCTGGCGCCAGCGCGCGGGTGGTCCACCGTGGACGCAGATCGCGGCGTGCTGGCGGATCGCGGTGCCGACCGCGGCCGCGGCGATGGCGTCGTACCTGCTGATCCTCTGGGTGTGGACCCATGCGCCCATCGCGCCGTCGGCGGCGCTGCGCGACACCAGCGCGGTGTTCGCCATCCTGATCGCCGTCGTCTTCCTGAAGGAGGTCTTCACCCGCAAGCGCATCGTGGCCGTGATCCTCGCCGCGCTCGCCGTGCCGCTGCTACGCCTCGGCTAACGTCGTCTTGGCCTTGAAGGTGCAGAGATCGTTGACGACGCACACCGGACACTCGGGCTTGCGCGCCTTGCAGGTGTAGCGGCCGTGCAGGATCAGCCAGTGATGGGCATGCAGCTTGTATTCCTCGGGCACGCGCTTCAGCAGCTTGAGCTCGACCTGCAACGGGTTCTTGCCGGGTGCGAGACCCGTGCGGTTGCCGACGCGGAAGATGTGGGTGTCGACCGCGATGGTCGCCTCGCCATAGGCCACGTTCATCACGACGTTGGCGGTCTTGCGGCCGACGCCGGGCAGCGCCTGCAATTCCTCGTGCGTCCTCGGCACCTCGCCGCCATGGCGCTCGATGAGGAGATGGCTGAGCGCGATCACGTTCCTGGCCTTGGTGCGGAACAGCCCGATCGTCTTGATGTGGTCGATCAGCTTCTTCTCGCCGAGCTTCACCATCTGCTCGGGCGTCTTGATGACCTTGAACAGCGGGCCGGTGGCGCGGTTGACGCCGACATCGGTCGCCTGGGCCGACAGCACGACCGCGACCAGCAGCTGGTAGACATTGTCATATTCCAGCTCGGTCTCCGGCTCCGGCATTGCCTTCTTCAGGCGTGCAAAGAACTCGGGGATGACAGCGGGCTTCATCAGGGCCATATCGGTTCTTACCATGAACGACGGTCCTGTCCCGGCGGTTCATTTCGCCACCTCGCTCAGCCCGCACCGCAGCCTCTCGGCCGAGGGGTTCAAGTGGCTGATTCGCGGCGCGATCGCGGCCAACCTGATGATCGGCCTGCCGATGTACCTGCTGGGCGCGTGGCCGGTCATGGGCTTCATGGGCCTCGACGTGTTCCTGCTCTGGTTCCTGTTCAAGCGGAACTATCTCGACGCGCGGCGCAGCGAGACGCTGGTGTTGACCGACCGCGAGCTGATCGTCGACCGCCGCGCGCCGGACGGCGAGCGCGAGGAGCACCGGCTCGACGCCTACTGGCTGAAGGTCGAGCTCGGCGAGGAGAATGCGCGGCTGGTGCTGAGTTCGCGCGGCAACAGGGTCGTGATCGGGCGCTTCCTGTCGCCCGACGAGCGCGCGAAGGTCGCCGGGCAGCTCAAGGCCGCACTGGCGGCGCTCCGCACGCCGACCTATCGGCACGCCTGGGACGGCTAGAGACCCAGCACGTCCTTCATGCCGTAGAGGCCGGGCTTCTTGCCCTTCAGCCACAGCGCGGCGCGGACCGCGCCCGAGGCATAGGTCTCGCGGCTGAACGAGCGGTGGTTGAGTTCCAGCCGCTCGCCGGCGGCGGCGAACATCACGGTGTGCACCCCGACCTCCTCGCCGCCGCGCAAGGTCGCGAAGCCGATCTCGCCCGCCGGCCGCGCGCCGGTATGCCCGTCGCGGCTCTTGCGCCACACCTCCTCGAGCTTGACCTTGCGGCCCGCCGCGGCGGCGCGGCCGAGCGCCAGCGCGGTGCCGGAGGGCGCGTCGATCTTGTGGCGGTGGTGCATCTCCAGCACCTCGATGTCGTAGGCGGGGTCGAGCATCGACGCGGTCTTCTCGACCAGCGCCAGCAGGATGTTGACGCCGAGCGACATGTTCGCGGCCCACAGGATCGGCACCTTCCTGGCCGCCTCGTGCACCGACCTGGTCTGCTCGGGATCGAGGCCGGTGGTGCCGATCACCATCGACACGCCCTTCTCGGCGCAGACCTTCGCGTGCGCCACGGTGGCGGCCGGCACGGTGAAGTCGATGATCACGTCCGACGCGCCGATCGCCTGCGCCGCATCGGACACGATCTTGACCCCGCCGGTCTCGGTGCCGAGCGCGTTGCTGCCGGCGCCTTCCAGCGCGGCCGACAGGGTGGCGCCGTCGGTGCGGGCGATCTCGCGGACCAGCATCTGGCCCATGCGGCCGGCGGCG
>JAFEFH010000027.1 GCA_018240695.1 Pseudomonadota bacterium
GGCCGACGGCGGTCCAGGCCGAGGTCCCGACCGCCGCCTGACGTCAGGCCTTGAAGCGCGCGATCGCCTTCTCGTCGAACGTCAGGCCGAGGCCGGGCTTGCCGGGCAGCACCAGTTCGCCGTTCTCGATCGCCGGCGTCTCCTCGTAGAGCGCCAGCATCCACGGCATGTATTCGACGGTGAGGCCGTTGGGGCACGCCGCCACCATGTGGCACAGCACCTCCGGCATGACGTGGCTGACGATCGGCAGGTTGAAGGCCTCGGCCATCGCCGCGACCTTCATCCACTGGGTCGGCCCGCCGACGCGCGCGATGTCGACCATGACGATGTCGACCGAGCGCGCCTCGATCATGTGGCGAAACGGCACGATGCCCCAGACGTATTCGCCGCCCGCCACCGGCGTCTTGAGCGCCGCCGTCACGCGCGCGAGACCCGCATAGTCGTCGGCGGTCGTCACGTCCTCGAGCCAGAACAGGCCGATGCCCGCCTGCTCGACCCGGCTGCCGATGTCGATCGCCTGCTCGGGCCGCCAGCGCTGGTTGATGTCGCACATCAGCGGCATGTCGGGACCGATCGCGTCGCGCACCACCCGCATGCGGCGGATCTCGTCGGCCGGCGAGGGATCGCCGGGCAGCGCCATCTGGGTCTTCATCGAGCGGAAGCCCTTCTGGACCAGGATGCGCGCGGCCTGCTCGGCCTGCTTGTCGGTGAGGCCGCGGCGCAGCGAGCCCGAGGCATAGGTCGGCACGCGGTCGCGATGCCCGCCCAGCAGCTTCCACAGCGGCAGGCCGAGCGCCTTGCCGCGGATGTCCCACAGCGCGGTGTCGATCGCCGACAGAGCGAGCGTGAAGATGCCGCCCGGCCCCCCGACGTCGCCGCCGCGCAGCTTGGCCAGCACCGCCTCGTTGCGCATCGGGTCCTCGCCGACGATGCCGGCGCACAGATCCTCCATCATCGCGTGCAGGCTGCGCGTCACCCGGCCGCCGTAGAGCGTGACGCCGATGCCCTCGATGCCGTCGTCGGTGCGCAGCCGCAGGATCACGGTCGGCCGCTTGCGGTTGGGGTCCTCCGGCATGTTGGCCAGCGGATCGTCCTCGGGCACCGCCAGGGTCGTGACCTGATAGCTGGCGATTTTCATGATTTCCTCCGACTGAATGGCCGTTCACTTCGCCGGCATTTTCGGCCAAAGTCCGCCGCAGCACAAAGGGAGACGGAGATGGACTTCGAATACTCGGATCGCAGCAAGGCGCTGCTCGAGAAACTCAACAAATTCATGGACGAGGTCATCTATCCGGCCGAGCCCGTCTACGAAGAGCAGATGGAGAAGGCCAAGGATCGCTGGCAGCTCCCCCCGGTGATCGAGGAGTGCAAGGCCGAGGCGAAGAAGCGCGGCCTGTGGAACATGTTCCTGCCGGCCGACCGCGCCTCGGGCGACACGCACGGCACGATGGGCCTCTCCAACCTCGACTACGCGCCGATCTGCGAAGTGCTCGGCCGCTCGTCGATCGCGTCGGAGGCGACCAACTGCTCCGCGCCCGACACCGGCAACATGGAGGTGTTCGCCCGCTACGGCACCGCCGAGCACAAGGAGAAGTGGCTGAAGCCGCTGCTCGCCGGCGAGATCCGCTCGTGCTTCGCGATGACCGAGCCCGCGGTCGCCTCGTCCGACGCGCGCAACGTCGAGTGCCGCATCGAGGCGGACGGCAACGACTATGTCATCAACGGCCGCAAGTGGTGGTCGTCGGGCATGGGCGATCCGCGCTGCAAGGTCATCATCCTGATGGGCAAGAGCGACCCGTCGGCGCCGGCCTACCGCCAGCAGTCGATGATCGTGGTGCCGCGCGACAGCAAGGGCATCAAGATCGTGAAGATGCTGCACGTGTTCGGCTACGACGACGCGCCGCACGGCCATGCCGAGGTGGTCTACGACAATGTGCGCGTGCCGAAGTCGGCCATTCTCCTCGGCGAGGGCCGCGGCTTCGAGATCGCGCAGGGCCGTCTCGGCCCGGGCCGCATCCATCACTGCATGCGCGCCATCGGCGTCGCCGAGCGCGCGCTCGAGATGGCGATCAAGCGCGCCAAGAGCCGCACGGCGTTCGGCCAGAAGATCTCGGAGATGGGCGTGACCAAGGCGCACGTCGCCGACATGCGCATGGAGATCGACATGGCCCGCCTGCTGGTGCTGAAGGCCGCGTGGGCGATGGACAGGTTCGGCAACAAGGAAGCGCGCCAGCAGATCGCGATGATCAAGGTGGCGGTGCCGAACATCACCTCCAAGGTCGTCGACCGCTGCCTCCAGCTCCATGGCGCCGGCGGTGTCAGCCAGGTGTTCAAGCTCGCCAGCATGTACGCCCACCAGCGCACTTTGCGTCTCGCCGACGGTCCGGACGAGGTCCATCGCGACCAGGTCGGCCGCCTCGAGATCGCCAAGCACAACTGAGGCGCGCGCCTCGGGCAACGGGCAAAGGCCGCCGCGAGGCGGCCTTTGTCCTTCAGGGAGAGCGTCATGGACGGAAACGACGTCAAGGACCTCAAGGCGCAGCAGAAGAAGCTGCATCACGTCTCCGAGCACCTCGCCAACGAGCGCACGATGCTGGCGTGGATCCGCACCGCCATCGCGGTGATGACCCTGGGCGTCGGCATCAACCGCTTCAGCCTCTTCCTGGTCGAGTTCAGCCACACCGTGCCGGGCGGCCGCACCGCCAACATCCACGCCGAGCAGCTCGGCATCGGCATGGTCGGCCTCGGCCTGCTGGTGCTGCTGGGCGGCCTCTGGCACTTCGTCCACATCGCGCGCGCCATCGACGACGACACCTATCGTCCGCTGCGCGTCGGCATCGTGGCGACGACGCTCGCCGTTCTGGTACTGGGCGGCGTCAGCCTCGGCTGGCTGCTGTGGTGACCGGCCTACTCCGTCTTGAGCAGGCCCGCCTGCTCGAACTTCCGGATCTCGGCGTCTTCCTTCTGCAGCATCGCGGTCACGGCCGCGACCGACAGCGCCTCGACATCGGCGCCGAGATCGGCCTCGCGCTTGGCCAGCGCCGGATCGGCGATCGAGGCGGCGACCGCGGCATTCAGCCTGCCCACGATGTCGGCCGGCGTGCCGGCGGGCGCCATCAGGTAGAGCGGCGTCGTGGCGTTGAAGTCCTTCACGCCGCTTTCCGCCAGCGTCGGCGTGTTCGGCAGCTCACGCGCCCGCTTCCTGGTCGTGACGGCCACGGCCTTCAGCCGGCCCTCGCGCACGTGACCGATCGAGGCCGGCACCTGGTCGATCACCGCGTCGATCTGGCCCGCCAGCAGGTCGTTCAGCGCGAGCCCGTTGCTCTTGTAGGGGATCACGTTGAACTTCACGCCCGCGGCCTGCTGCAACAGCAGGATCGCGAGATGGTTGGTGCTGCCGTTGCCGGGATGGCCGATCGTCAGCTTGCCGGGATTGGCCTTGAGGTAAGCGAGCATGGCGGGCCAGTCGTTGATCGGGTTCCTGGCGTTCAGCACGATGTCCATCGGCGAGGTGCTGAGCAGTGCCACCGGCGCGAAGTTCGCCAGCGTGTAGGGCGGCTTGCCGCCGGTCATGCGCGGGCTCACCAGGAAGGTGCCGCTCGACCCCAGCACGAGGCTGTAGCCGTCGGCCGGCGACTTGGCGACCTGCTCCGCGCCGATCGCGCCGCCGGCACCGCCGCGGTTCTCGATCACCACCTGCTGGCCGAGCCGCTTGGTCAGCGCCTCGCCGAAGATGCGGCCGGTGAGATCGGCGTTGCCGCCCGGCGCGAACGGCACGACGAGCCGCACCGGCTTGTCGGGATAGTTCGCGGCGACGGCGCCGCGCGCCAGCAGGACGGCGGGAGCGGCGGCGAGCACGAGACGGCGGCCAAGACGCATGATCGTTCTTCCTTTCACGAGGGCCGGCCGAGACTAGGCCATTTGCAGCGTGGCGCGCAGGTCTTCGTCGCACGGTTCCGCCCTGCAACCATCCGTGCCGCAGTCTTGAAGAGCCCCGCATCCTGGGGCAAGACCGAAGGGCAGGAGGAACACCCATGACGGATCGCCTCAAGGGCAAGGTCGCGCTGATCACCGGCGGCGCCTCGGGTCTCGGCGCCAACGCCGCGATGCTGATGGCCCAGGAGGGCGCGCACGTCGTGGTGGCCGACGTCGCGGCCGACCGCGGCAAGGCGGTCGCCGACAAGCTCGGCTCCGCCGGCCACTTCGTGAAGCTCGACGTCACCAGCGAGGACAACTGGAAGGCCGCGATCGCCGAGACGGTCGACAAGTTCGGCGCACTGCACGTGCTGCTGAACTCCGCCGGCATCGGCCTCAGCAAGACGGTCGAGGACATCACGCTCGAGGAGTGGCGCAAGGTCCACGCGATCGATCTCGACGGCGTGTTCCTCGGCTGCAAGCACGGCGTCGCCGAGATCAAGAAGCACACCGGGCGGCTGGGCGGCTCGGTGATCAACATCTCGTCGATCTCGGGCATCATCGCCGGCGCCAACATGGCGGCCTACAACTCGGCCAAAGCGGGCGTGCGCCTGCTCAGCAAGTCGGTGGCGCTGCACTGCGCCAAGTCGGGCTACAACATCCGCTGCAACTCGGTGCATCCGACCTTCATCGACACGCCGATCCTCGACAAGTACCGCGACCGCTTCGGCCAGGACCTGATGCAGCAGAAGCTCGGCAAGCAAGTTCCGATCGGCCGCCTCGGCCGGCCCGAGGAAGTGGGCTGGGCGCTGGTCTTCCTCGCCTCCGACGAATCGAGCTTCATGACCGGCTCGGAAGTCGTGATCGACGGCGGCATATCGGCCATGTGACCCGGAGAACAAACATGCTCCTCTCTCTCGACAATCGTCGCGTCTACTTCGATCTCGCCGGGCCGCAGGATGCGCCGGTGGTGTGCTTCACCCATTCGCTGAACTCCGACAGCGGCATGTGGGTCGAGCAGATGGTGCCGCTGCTGGGCGCCGGCTATCGCGTGCTGCGGCTCGACATGCGCGGCCATGGCGGCAGCGCGCCCGTCGCGGGCGACTACACGATGGACCAGCTTGCCGGCGACGTGAAAGGTGCGCTCGACGTACTGGGCATCAGCAAGGTGCATTATATCGGCCTGTCGATCGGCGGCATGATCGGCCAGGGCTTCGCGCTGGCCAACCCTGGCTATCTCGCCTCGCTCTGCCTCTGCGACACCCAGCCGTCGACGCCGCCCGGCTCGGCCGGCACGTGGGAAGAGCGCAAGGCCGCGGTGCGCACCAAGGGTCCGGCCTCGATCGCCGACGGCACGATGGACCGCTGGTTCACGCCGCAGTTCAGGAAGGCAAACCCGCAGCGCTGGACGGAGATCCGCGACACGATCAGCGGCACCACGCCCGACGGCTCGGCCGGCTGCATGTCGGCGATCCAGAAGTTCGACTATCTCGACCGGCTGTCGACCATCAAGGCGCCGACCCTGGTGATCTGCGGCGACCAGGACGAAGGCACGCCGCCCGAGCGCAACAAGCTGATCGCCTCGAAGATCCCCGGCGGCCGCTACGAGGAGATCGCCGACGCGCGCCACCTGCCCAACGTCGAGCGGCCGGAAGCCTTCAACAAGATCATGATGGGCTGGCTCGAGCGCCATCGCTGAGGGCGGCATGCGCCGGATCCTTGAAGGTGTGCGGGTCCTCGACCTGACGCAGTTCTTCTCCGGGCCGCAGGCGACGCTGTTCCTCGCCGGGCTGGGCGCCGAGGTGATCCGCATCGACTCGCCGGAGGGCGCCCGGTCGGTGGCCGTGGCGCCGCCCTATGCCGGCCGCAACGGCGTGTCGTTCGAGCGCACGTCGCCCGACGATCTCGGCGTCAACTATCTCAAGCGCACGCGCGGCAAGAAGGCGATCTCGCTCGACCTCAAGAAGCCCGAGGGCAAGGCGCTGTTCTTCCGCCTGCTGGAGCATGCCGATGTCGTGGTCGAGAACTTCTCGGTCGGCGTCACCGCGCGACTGGGCATCGACTACGCCAAGGTCGCCGCCGCCAACCCGCGCATCGTCTATTGCGCGCTGACCGGGCACGGCTCGACCGGACCCGACCGTCATCTCAAGGCCTACGATGTCACAGTGCAGGCGGCGGCGGGCCTGATGAGCGTCACCGGCCTGCCCGGCCAGCCGCCGACCAAGGCCGGCACCGCCCTGTCGGACGCGATCTCCGGCACCTTCGCCTTCTCCGCCGTGCTGGCCGCCTTGTTCGACCGCGAGAAGACCGGCCGCGGCCAGTTCATCGACGTCTCGATGGTCGACGGCCTGTTCGCGTTGATGTTCGACGATCCGATCGACTGGTACGAGCGGCTCGGCGTGCCCGAGCGGCAGGGCAACCGCATCCTGCGCTTCTCGCCGCTCAACACCTATGCCACGCGCGACGGCTGGGCGGTGCTGGGCGCGGCCACTGCCGGCCAATGGGCGGGCGTGCTGAAGGCGGTCGGCCGCGAAGACCTGCTCGACGATCCCGAGTGGAAGAGCCTCGACTGGCGCGTCGCCAACAACGACAAGGCCGACAGGCTGGTCGCCGACTGGGCCGCGGCGCGCACCACCGCCGAAGCCGTCGAGACCATGCTGGCCTGCGGCGGCGTCGCGTCGGCGATCCGCGGCCCGCGCGAATTGGCCGAGTGGCAGCATCTGCGCGAGCGCGGCATGTACCAGACGCTCCAGCACCCCACGCTCGGTTCGCTGGACGGTATTGGCGCGCCGGGCTTCCCCCTCAAGTTCAGCGAGGCCGCGACCGGCTACGACACGCCCGCGCCGCTGCCGCGCCAGCACAATCGCGAGGTCTACGGCACCCTGCTCGGCCTCGATGACACGGAGATAGAGCGGCTGGAAAAGGCCGGCGTGATCTGACAAGACAAAGACGCTTCATCCGCGATTCAAGCCAACGGAACGCCTCATGGATTTCGCCTTCTCCGAAGACCAGCTCGCGATCAAGGACAGCATCGGCAAGCTCTGTGCCCAGTTCGACGGCAAGTACTGGCTGAAGAAGGACAAGGAAGGCGGCTTCCCCGAGGAGTTCTACCGCGCGGTCGCCGATGCGGGCTGGCTCGGCATCGCGATGCCGGAGGAATATGGCGGCGCCGGACTCGGCATCACCGAAGCCGCGATCATGATGCAGGCGGTGGCCGAGTCGGGCGCGGCCTTGCAGGGCGCATCGGCGATCCATCTCAACGTCTTCGGCCCCAACCCGATCGTGGTGTTCGGCACCGAGGAACAGAAGCAGCGCATCCTGCCCGACATCATCGCGGGCAAGGTGAAGGGCTGCTTCGCCGTCACCGAGCCGGATGCCGGCCTCAACACCACCGCGCTCGACACCAAGGCCGAGCGTGACGGCAACGGCTATGTCGTGCACGGCAAGAAGACCTTCACCACTACCGCGTCGGTCGCCGACAAGATGCTGCTGATCGCGCGCACCACGCCCAGGGAGAAGTGCAAGAAGCCGACCGACGGGCTGACGCTCTTCTATACCGACTTCGACCGCTCGAAGATCGAGGTCACCGAGATCGACAAGATGGGACGCAAGGCGATCGACACGAACCAGGTGTTCATCGACGGATTGAAGGTGCCGCTCGAGGACCGCATCGGCGAGGAAGGCAGGGGCTTCCACTATCTGCTGCACGGGCTCAATCCCGAGCGCATCCTGATCGCCGCCGAAGCCATCGGCATCGGGAAGGCGGCGCTCGCCAAGGCGACGCAATACGCCAAGGAACGCATCGTGTTCGGCCGGCCGATCGGCAAGAACCAGGCGATCCAGCATCCGCTGGCCGAAAGCTGGATGCAGCTCGAGGCGGCCAACCTGCTCACCTTCAAGGGCGCCTGGCTCTACGACCACAAGCAGGACTGCGGCGCCGAGGCCAACTCGGCCAAGTATCTCGGCGCGCGCGCGGCCTACGACGCCTGCGAACGGGCGATCTTGACCCATGGCGGCTACGGCTACGCCAAGGAGTTCCACGTCGAGCGCTTCCTGCGCGAGGTCATGATCGCGCGCATCGCGCCGGTCAGCGAACAGCTCGTGCTCTGCTACGTGGCCGAGCGCGTGCTGGGCCTGCCGAAGAGCTACTAGCAAATCGTCTGCTAGGTCGGCTCCGCGTGCTCGACCGCGGGTCCCCACTCGGTGACCACGCGCTCGAGGTCGACGAAGTTCTGGCGCATCTGCTCGAGCGCGAAGCCGGTGGCGAAGAAGCGCTCGGCGCCGCCCACGGGCAGCACGCGCGTCAGGCCCTCGGCGCGCACGGCGGCGATCTCCTCGCCATAGGCCTGCAACGCCTGCTCGAACGGCGCCAGCGAGGCCGGCCCGCGATGCGCCAGCAGGGCCGCACCGCTCGCCCGCATGTAATCGGCGGCCGTGCGGGCGATGACGTCGAGGCGAGGCTGGAGGCGGCGCGTCATGTCGTCGGGCATCGCCTCGCCCGCCGCGCGGCCCACCATCACGAGGTCGTGGCGCAGGCGCAGCAGGGTGCGCCGCAATGGTCCGGTCTCGGGCTCGCGCGACAGCCGCGCCCGACGCTCGCGCTCGGCCTCGACGCCGATCGTGTTGAGGTCGGTCAGCGCCTGGCCGATGCCGTCCTGGAGGGCGTGCAACGCATCGTCGTCGAGCCCGGCCTTGTGGCCGGCCAGCAGCGAGGCCAGCACGCGCGCCATGAGGTCGAGCGTGCGCACCGCCGCCTGGCGCATCTGCCGGTGCGCCGACGAGGGCAGCACGACGAACGACACGACCAGGCCGATGATCGCGCCCAGCCCGACTTCGAGCACGCGATAGAAGGCCGAGTAGAAAGGCGTGGCGTGCGTGATGGTCGGCACCAGCAGCACGATGATCGCCGTGATCGGCACCACGTTCATGTTGGGCCGCAGTGCCGCGAACAACGCGAGCGGCGCCACCGAGACGATCAGCACCGCGAGCAGCGCCCATTCGCTCTGATGCGGGATGACGATCGCGACCAGGCCGCCGTACAGCGCGCCGCCGACCGTGCCCAGAAGGTAGTCGGCGGTCGCCTTCAACGAACGCCCGACGCTCATCTGCGTCACGATCACCGCCGTCAGCACGGTCCAGAGCGGCAAGGGCAGGTTCACCGCCTGCGCCACCACCAGCGCCACGACGGCCGCGAGGGTTATCCGCAGCGCCAATGCCAGATGTACGCGCCGCAATGCGAGACGGGGGCGCAGCCAGCGCCAGGCAAGGTCGAGACGGCTCATATCGCCTACAGAACCACGGCCCGGGGAATTGGGAAAGCCGCCCAAATCCTGCCGCAAACGGTTCTGAAATCGTGCAACCGCTCGGCTCGACCGAGCGTTCCCTCAAGCAGTGGAACACCTACACGGATCGGAGGAGGCCATGAAAAGAAGCATTTTGATCGCCGCCATCGCATCCAGCGGTCTCGCCCTCGGCGCCACGGCGCTGGCGTCGCCGCCGATCGCTTTCAAGCCAGCTCCGGCACAGGTGCGCGCGGAAAAGGCCTGTCAGGAACAGGGCGTCCAGCCCCAGGGTGCGGCGTGGGAGCTTTGCCTGGCGCACGTCACACGCGCCTACGAGTGGAACGAGCCGGCGTTGGCCGGGCAGCTCGCGAACGCCGCCAACCACGCGCGGCAGAGCTGCCAGCACGAGGGCTTGAGGGTCGAGACGCCGGCTTTCCGCGACTGCGTCGATCGCGAGATCGATGCGCGCAGCGACCTGCTGATCCTGGGTGACGACACCAGCGGCGAGAACGTCGCGAAGGCTCAGTAGCTTCACGGTCAAAAATTTTGCAGACGGCGCGACCGCCCGCTCGGGCGGCCGCGTCCGTGCGTCTGGCTTGCCGACGGAGGCCACGGAAACGCCCCGATCTATCGGGCAACCGATTTTTGGCCCCAACGTTTCTCAAGCACGCGACATTTCTCGCGCAAGGAGGAGAAGAAGATGAACCGACACACCATGCTGGCACTCGCTATCGGCGGCCTGGTCATCGCCGGAACGCCGTTCGCCGCCAACGCCCAGTCGGGCGACGCGCTGGCGCATGCGGAGCGCGCCTGCTCCGTCAACGGCGTGCATCCCTACTCCAACGCCTACAACGCGTGCGTGGACCGCGTCGCCGACGACTTCGATCGCGGCGCGCCGCAGATCGCCTACAGCCATGCCGAGGTGATGGGCGGCGCCAACCATACGTGCATGACCTATGGCCTCGATCCGGCGTCGCTGGGCTACCGCCAGTGTCTCGACAACGAGATGACGCGGCGTGGCGCAGTGACCGACGTGGTCTATGTGTCGAGCGACGTGCCGCACGTGGCCGTCAGCTACGATCCGTACGGCTACGGCTACGATCGCGACGGCAACCTGCTCGATCCGAGCGGTTACGTGATCCGTCCGGTCCCGCTCCGCCAGTAATCGACCTCTCTCATCAGAGCGAGCGTACCGCCGGCCGGGCAGCCTTGCCCGGCCGGTTTGTTTTGTGGAATGTGGCAGGCATGGAGCCCTTGCCTTCGTCCGTCCTGCCTGCCGGCGTCCGCGCCCGAATTCTGCCGCCCAGCAACGGGCTCGACGTGCATATTCTCGAAGCCGGCTTCGAGACGCCGAGGCGTCCGGCCATCCTGTTGCTGCACGGCTTTCCCGAACTTGCCTATAGCTGGCGCAAGGTGCTGCCGGCGCTGGCCGCTGCCGGCTACCACGCGATCGCGCCCGACCAGCGCGGCTATGGCCGCACGACCGGCTGGGATCCCGACTACGACGGCGACCTCAGTTCCTATCACTTCCTCAATCTTGTGCGCGACGCGATGGGCGTGCTGTCGACCTGCGGTCACCGCGAGGCGCACGCCGTCGTGGGTCACGATTTCGGCGCCTCGGTCGCTGCTGTCGCCGCATTGGTTCGGCCCGATATATTCAAGTCGATGGTGCTGATGAGTGCGCCCTTCACCGGCCCGCCCGCGCTGCCGACGCCCGGCGCAAAGGCGCCACCGGATATCCATGCCGCCCTCGCCGCGTTGCCGCGCCCGCGCAAGCATTACCAATGGTACTACTCAACGCGCGCCGCCAACGCCGACATGCAACACCCGCCGCAAGGCGTGCACGCTTTCCTGCGCGCCTACTATCATCACAAGAGCGCCGACTGGGCGACCAACAAGCCGTTCCCGTTGAAAAGCTGGACGGCGGACGAAGTCGCGAAGATGCCGACCTACTACATCATGGACCACGGCGATAACATGGCCGAAACGGTCGCCAAGGTGATGCCGACGCCCGCCGAGATCGCCGCCAACCGCTGGCTGACCGAGGCCGAGCTCGAGGTCTACAGCGAGGAGTACGGACGCACCGGCTTCCAGGGTGCCTTGCAGTGGTATCGCGTGCGCACCTCGGGCCGTTTCAACCGGGAAATGGAGCTGTTCGCGGGCCGCGCCATCGACGTGCCGTCGACCTTCATTGCCGGTGCCAGCGACTGGGGCATCCATCAGGCGCCCGGCGCACTCGAGCGCATGCAGAAGGTGGCCTGCACGCAAATGAAGGAGATCCACCTGATCCCCGGTGCCGGCCACTGGGTGCAGCAGGAGCAGCCCGACGAGGTCAATCGTCTGCTGCTGTCCTTCCTGAAGCGCTGACCGGCCCGACAATCGACCGTCGAAACGGGCTCGTTGCCGAAGCCGGGCGCGCGCCCCAAGCTCCCCGGATGCGCCTCCTCAGCCTCGTCCTTCTGCTCCTTTCCGCCGCCGTCGCGCCGGCCTGGGCGGAGTATCCCGACAAGCCGATCCGCATGATCGTGCCCTTCCCGCCCGGCGGCGTGACCGACGTGGTGGCGCGCCTGATCGCCGAGCGCCTCGGCGCCGATCTCGGGCAACAGGTGATCGTCGACAACAAGGCAGGGGCCGGCGGCGTGATCGGCACCGACATCGTCGCCAAGGCGCCGGGCGACGGCTACACGATCCTGTTCACCACCCCGGGCCACACCATCAACGCCGCCTTCCGTAGCGCCCTGCCCTTCGACACCGAAAAGGACCTCAAGCCGGTCTCGATCGCGGGCCGCGTGCCGATGCTGCTGGTCGCCCATCCGTCGCTGCCGTTCCACGACTTCACCGGCTTCGTCGACTATGCACGCAAGAATCCGGGCAAGCTCAACGTCGCCTCCGCCGGCAACGGCACCCTGCCGCACATCCACATGGAACTGCTGATGCTGAAGGAGCACATGCAGGTCACCAACGTCCCCTATCGCGGCGCGGCGCCCGCACTGGCCGATCTGGTCGCGGGCCAGGTCCAGGCCAAGCTCGACAATTACACGACCTCCGCGCCGTTCATCGCCAGCGGCAAGCTGGTGCCGCTCGCCGTCACCAGCGCGAAGCGGCTGAAGCAGCTACCCGACGTGCCGACCGTCGCCGAGACCGGCCTGCCCGGCTACGAGGGCTATCTCTGGATGGCATGGTCGTCCCGAGCGCGACGTCCGACGCGATCGTGGACAAGCTCGCGGCGGCCACGCGCAAGGCCGTCGCGCTGCCGGAAGTGCAGGCGCGCTTCGACAAGGACGGCGTCGAGCCGGTCGGCAATTCGCCGGCACAGTTCCGCGACTTGATCGCGGCCGAGATCGCCCAGTGGCGCGACCTTGCGCGCCAGACCAAGATCACGGTCGAGTAGAGGATGAAGAGCTGTATCGTCGAAGAAGACTATCGTGGAGTGAGCCATGTTCGATCTCGTGATCAAGGATGCGGAAATCCATGACGGCACCGGCGCCCAGCCGCGCCGCGGCGACCTCGGGGTGACGGACGGCAAGATCGCCGAGATCGGCGCCGGTCTCGGTGCCGCAAAGGAAACGGTGAAGGCCGACGGGCTGGCGCTGGCGCCCGGCATCATCGACGGCCACACCCACTACGACGCGCAGATCACCTGGGATCCGTTCGTCGATCCCTCGCCGGCGCTCGGCGTCACCACGGCGGTGATGGGCAATTGCGGCTTCACCATCGCGCCGTGCAAACCCGCCGACCGCGACATCACCATGCGCCACCTCACGCACGTCGAGGGCATGTCGCTCGAGGCGCTGCGCTCCGGCATCAAATGGGGTTTCGAGAGCTTCCCGCAATATCTCGACATGCTGGAGAAGAACGGCGTCGGCCCCAACATCGCCTGCTTCTCCGGCCATTCCTCGGTGCGCACCTGGGTGATGGGCGCCGAGGCGACCGAACGCGCCGCCACCGACGACGAGATCGCCAAGATGGCCGCGCTGGTGCGCGAGGCGATGAAGGCAGGCGCGGTAGGCTTCGCCTCATCGACCGCGGAAGCGCACAATGGCGAAGGCGGCACGCCGATGCCGTCGCGCCTCGCCGACGACAAGGAGCTGCGCACGCTGGTCCGCGCCATGGGCGAAGGTGGACGCGGCGTCTACATGCTGACCAAGGGCAGCAAGACCACCGTCCCCTATCTCGAGGAGATCGCCGCCGAGGTGAAGCGCCCGGTGGTGATCGCGGCCCTCTTCCATTCCAACACCAATCCGACAGCGGCCTTCACGTGGCTCGCCCAGGTCAACGAGGCGCGGGCGCGCGGACATCAGCTCGTGGCCCAGACCTCGTGCTGCCCGCTCAGCATGGATTTCACGTTCAAGAGCCCCTACCTGTTCGAGAGCATGCAGGCGTGGAAGCCGGCGATGGCCGCGCACGATCCGCAGGCGCTAAAGAAGATCTACGCCGACCCGTCGTGGCGCGCGAAGGTCCGCCAGGAACTGGAGGAGCGGCGCGGCCGCCTGCTGTTCAACGGCGAGTGGCAGAAGCTCTTCGTGGTCGAGGCCGCGAGCGAGAAGAACCGGCCGCTCGAAGGCGCGACCCTGGCCGACCTCGCCAGGACGCAGGGCAAGGACCCGCTCGACTGCATCCTCGACCTCGCCCTGGGCGAAAACCTCGACACGATCTTCGTGGCCCAGCTCCTGCACAACGACGACACGGAAGTCGGCAAGATCCTGTCCGATCCCAACACCCACATCTCGCTGTCCGACGCGGGCGCGCACCTCACCTTCTTCTGCGACGCCGGCTTCGGCCTGCATCTGATGGGCCACTGGAGCCGCGATCTCGGCGTCCTCGACCTGCCGCAGGCCGTGCATCGTCTTACAGGGCAGCCGGCCAAGCTGTTCGGCATCCAGGATCGCGGCCTGCTGAAGCCCGGCCTCGCCGCCGACCTGATGCTGTTCGATCCCAGGACCGTCGACCGCGGTCCCAAGCGCCGCGCGCACGACCTGCCGGCGGGCGCCGCCCGTCTCACCGGCTCTGCGGTCGGCCTGCACGGCGTTTGGGTGAACGGCGCGCGCGTGGCCAACGAGAAGGGCTTCTGCGCCGATCCGGCGTCGCGGCCCGGCAAGGTGCTGCGCCACTTCGCGGCCTGACGAATCTCTTCCCCATTCAAATGGGGAAGTGCCCTCGTCATACGAGGGCGATGGGGTCATGACCCCTCCGGCCCTTCGGGCCACCTCCCCATCTGAATGGGGAGGAAACTCTATACGCGTCGTGGCCCCTTCAATCGCCCGACTTCCTCGAGGATCGACTCACGCACGATGGCGGCGAGTTGTCCGGTCGCGGGATCGGGATCGCGCTCGGCGCGGTGCAGGGCCAGTGGCATCACGGGCAAGCGCGGCAGACCCGACGATGGACCGAGCGGCACCAGCTTCTTCGGCAGCCCGACGCGCGTGCGCAGGGTCACGCCCAACCCCGCCTCGACCGCGGCCCAGGAGCCCGCAAGGCTGGGACTGGAGAAGCTGACTCGCCAGCCGATGCCGGCGGCATCCAGCGCGCTTACGCCGGCGGTCCGGAACACGCAGGGCGGATCGAAGGCGATCAGCGGCAACGGCGTGCTGCCGAGCGTCTTCACGCCGGGCCAGTCCGGCCGTCCGATCCACAGGATCGCCAGATCGGCCAGCCGCTCGGCGTGGGGTGCGCCGCCGCCGTCGCCCCAGGCCAGCGACAGGTCGAGCTCGCCCTTGATCGTGTGCCCGATCAGCGTCGCATTGTGGTCGGTGCGCACGTCCACCCGAACCCGCGGATGCGTGCGCGCGAAGCGGCCGAGCGCGCCGGGCAGCCAGGTCTCGGCGAAGTCCTGCGGCAGGCCGAGCCTTACCCGCCCTTCGAAGGCGAGATCGCGCACCGCGCCCACCGCCTCGTCGTTGAGATCGAGGATGCGCCGTGCATAGGCCAGCAGCCGCTCACCCGCCGGTGTCGGCACCAGGCCGCGCCCGGCCTTGCGCACCAGCGGCTGTCCGATCTGCTCCTCGAGCTTGCGCAACTGCGTCGACACCGCCGACTGCGAGCGGCCCAGCCGGTCGGCCGCACGCGCGAAGCTGCCCAGCTCGAAGCCGGCGGCGAAGGTGCGCAGCACGTCCATGTCTAGGTTGGGGCGGTTCTTCATCGTTCGATTTCTAGAAAGTACCCGTTCAGTACTATCTACTTATCCGAATGGTCTCCCAAGCCTATGTCTCGGTCAAGACATCGGCTTCAGGAGGATTGTCATGCCGCTGGTTCGCATCTCGCTGCTCAAGGGCAAGTCGCCCGCCCACATCAAGGCCATCGCCGACGGCGTGCATGCCGCTCTGGTCGAGACCTTCTTCGTCCCCGCCGACGACCGCTTCCAGCTCGTGCACCAGCACGAACGCGGCGAGTTCTTCTACGATGCCGACTATGTCGGCATCCATCGCACCGACGACCTGGTGTTCATCAACATCGTGGCCGCGCACGGCCGCGACATCCCGACCAAGAAGGCGCTCTAC
This sequence comes from Pseudomonadota bacterium, assembly GCA_018240695.1. Classification (GTDB taxonomy): domain Bacteria; phylum Pseudomonadota; class Alphaproteobacteria; order Reyranellales; family Reyranellaceae; genus Reyranella. The sequence continues at coordinate 15,695 of JAFEFH010000027.1, forward strand.
CGCGCGATCGCGCGCAATCTCGCCGACGATCCCGGCCTGCGGCCGCAGGACGTGCTGGTCATGATCTCGCCCAACGACCGCGACGAGTGGTCGTTCGGCAACGGGCTGGCGACCTACGTCAAGGAACCGGTCGCGGCGTAAAGCATGCGGCGCCTGCGGGCGTCAGCGCCCGTAGGCCGCCTGCAACCGCTTCTCGCGACGGCGGCTCCATTGCGACATCGCGAAACAGGCGAACCAGTAGATCGCGCCGGCGAAGACATAGGCTTCCATGTTCATGCCGACCCAAGCGGGATCGGCAAGGGCTGCCTGGGCGATGCCCAGCAGGTCGAACAGGGACACGATCAGCACCAGGGTCGTGTTCTTGAACAGCGCGATGAACTCGTTGGTCATCGCCGGCAGCGCGATGCGCAGCGCCTGCGGCAGCACGATGCGGCGCTGGATGCGCCAGTAGCCGAGCCCCAGCGCCTGGGCCGCCTCGGTCTGGCCCTCGGGCAGCGCCTGCAGGCCGCCGCGCACGGCCTCGGCCATGTAGGCCGCGATCACGAAGGCCAGCCCCAGCACGGCGCGCGCCAGCCGATCGACGTCGAAGCCGCTCGGCATGATCAGCGGCAGCAGCAGCGAGGCCAGGAAGATCACGGTGATGATCGGCACGCCGCGCCAGAACTCGATGAAGACCACCGACGCGAAGCGGATCAGCGGCAGGCGCGAGCGGCGGCCCAGCGCCAGCAGGATGCCGAGCGGCACGGCGATCAGCCCCGCGTAGATCGTGAGCACGAGGGTGAGCATCAGCCCGCCCCACTCGCGCGTCTCCACGATGCGCAGGCCGAGGCCGCCATAGAGCAGCCACAGGCCGGCCAGCGGCAGCACCGTCACCGATGCGATCGCAAGCCCGCGCCGGTGCGGCAGGCCGCGCCACGACAGCAGGCCGGCCGTCGCGACCAGCAAGGCGCCCGCGATGTCGACCCGCCAGCGCTCGGGGATCGGATACTGGCCGTACATGAACTGGCTGAAACGCACGCGCACAAAGACCCAGCAGGCGCCGTCGCCCTTGCAGGCGTCGCGGCTGGTACCGTTCCAGGTGGCGTCGAACACCAGCCAGTGCAGCAGCGGCACCGAGAGCCGCCAGACGACGTAGAGGCAGACCAGCGTGATCGCCGCATCGACCGGCGTCGCGAACAGGCGCTGGCGCAGGGTCTGGAGCCACGGCGACTTCATCGCGTCACCAATTTATGGCGCGCGTTGTACCAGTTCATGAAGACCGACACCGCGAGGCTGAGCGCGAGGTAGATCGCCAGCGTGATGGCGATGATCTCGATCGACTGTCCGGTCGAGACCAGCGCCGAGCCCATGAACACCGCGACGATCTCGGGGTAGGCGATGGCCGCGCCCAGCGAGGAGTTCTTGATCAGGTTCAGATACTGGCTGGTGATCGGCGGGATGATCACCGGCATGGCCTGCGGGATCACCACCAGTCGCACGATCCGGCCTTCGGTCAGGCCGAGCGCGCGGGCGGCGTCGATCTGGCCTTGCCGCACCGACAGGATGCCGCCGCGCACGACCTCGGCGATGAAGCCTGCCGTATAGGTCGAGAGGGCGGCGAACAGCGCCACGAACTCCGGCACCAGCACGAAGCCGCCGCGATAGTTGAAGCCGCGCAAGGTGGGCACGTCCCACGCCGTCGTCATGCCGCCCGCCACCAGAGCCAGGATCGGCAGCACGCCACACAGAACCAAGCCCACCGGCCATACCGGAAAGTCGCGGCCGGTGCGCGCCTGCCGCCGCGCCGCCCAGCGCGCGAGGCCGAATTGCACGGCCACCAGCACCACGATGGCGGCGAGCGCGAGGCGCAGGCCGGTCACGTCGTCGGGGGTCGGGATCGACAGGCCGCGGCGGTTGAGGAAGATCACGCCCAGGAAGTCGGCGCTGTCGCGCGGCGTCGGCAGCGCCGCCAGCACGCCGAAGTACCAGAACAGGATGAAGAACAGCAGCGGGATGTTGCGCACGAACTCGATGTAGAAGCCCGCGAGGCTCGACAGCAGCCAGTTGCGCGACAGCCGCAGCAGGCCGACCGTGAAGCCGATCGCCGTCGCGACCACGATCGCCGCGGCCGAGACGAGCAGCGTGTTGACGATGCCGGTCCACAGCAGCGCCAGGATGTTGTCGGAGGGCCGGTAGCCGGTAAGGTTGAACGGGACCTCGATGCCCGAGTCGCGCCACAGGAACTTGAAGCCGGACGCGATGCCCGCCTTCACCATGTTCTCCGAGGCGTTGCGCACGAAGAACCAGATGACGGCGACCGTCACGAGGGTCGCCGCCGCCTGCCAGAGGATGTCGCGGACCTTGCGGTCGCGCAGGAACGTCAGCATCAGCCGACGAGGACGACCGTCACTGGAACGGCGGCGTGAACAGCAGGCCGCCCTTGGTCCATAGCTCGTTGCTGCCGCGCTTCAGCTTCAGCGCCGAGCCCATGCCGACGGTGCGCTCGTAGCTCTCGCCGTAGTTTCCGACCTGCTTGATGAGGTTGTAGGCCCAGTCGTTCGACAGGCCCATCATCTCGCCGAACTTGCCCTCGACGCCCAGCAGGCGGCGGACCTCGGAGTTGGTCGACTTGGCCTTCATCTCGTCGACGTTCTTCGACGTGACACCCAGCGCCTCGGCGGCGATCTGCGCGTTCAGCACCCAGCGCACCACCAGCTGCCAGCGCTCGTCGCCCCAGCGCGTGGTCGGGCCCTGCGGATCGTTCGAGATCACCTCGGTCAGGATCTGGTGCTCGGCCGGGTTCTTGAACTTGATGCGCTGGCCGGCGAGCGCGCCGAGGCCCGCGGTGTAGGCGTCGCAGCGGCCCTGGTCGTAGGCAGAGATCGCGTCGTCGTTCTTCTGGAAGTTGATGATCGTGATCTTGAGGTTGCGCTCGCGGAACCAGTCGGCCGCGGTCTTCTCCTCGGTCGAGCCGGCGGCGACGCAGACCGTGGCGTCGGCGAGGTCCTTGACCGCCGTGACCTTGGCCTTGGTGCGCACCACGAAGGTCTGGCCTTCGTAGAAGTTGATGCCCTGGAAGTTCACGCCGAGCGTGGCGTTGCGCGAGAAGGTGATGGTGGTATTGCGCGCCAGCAGGTCGACCTGCTTGGACTGCAACACCGGCCAGCGCTGCTGCACCGAGGTCGGCGTGTACTTCACCTTGGTGGCGTCGCCCAGCACGGCGGCCGCCAGCGATTTGCAGTAGTCGACGTCGAGGCCCGACCACTCGCCCTTGTCGTTGGCGAAGGAAAAGCCCGGCAGGCCGAGATGCACGCCGCATTCGATGTGGCCGCGCGCCTTCACGGCATCGAGCGTCTCGCTGGGCGCCAGCGTCTGCGCCATCGCCGGCCCGGCAATCAGAGAGCCGGCGATCGAACAGGCCGCCGCGGCGGCCAGACCGTAGAACTTCATGAAAAACTCCCCCTCAACAGGTCCCGTCGGATACCGTACAAGCCATCGCATGGCGAGTAAATTGCACCTCGAAACGGCGCTTCTGCCCGGCGGTTGGGCGACCGACGTCGTGCTGACCGTCGAGCACGGCACGATCGTTGCCATCGGCGCCTCCGGCGGTGACGCGGCGGAGCGAATCCACGGCATTTCCGTGCCCGGCCTGCCCAACCTGCACAGCCACGCCTTCCAGCGCGCCATGGCCGGCCTGACCGAACGACGCGGCGCGGCCACGGATTCTTTTTGGACCTGGCGCGAGCAGATGTATCGCTTCGTCGACCGTCTCACGCCCGACGACCTCGAGGCGATCGCCGCTCTGGCCTACATCGAGATGCTCGAGGCGGGCTTCACGTCGGTGGCCGAGTTCCACTACCTGCATCACCAGCCCGACGGGCGCCCCTACGACAATATCGGCGAAATGTCGGAGCGCATCGTTACCGCCGCCGATACCGCCGGCATCGGCCTCATCCTGCTGCCGGTGTTCTATCGCCAGGGCGGGTTCGGCGGGCAGCCGGCGACCGCGGGCCAACGCCGCTTCCTCAACACGCGCGAGAGTTACGCCCGCCTGATGGAGACGCGCGTACCGGGCGGCACCATCGGCATCGCGCCGCACTCGCTGCGCGCCGTGACGCTCGACGACCTGACATGGGCTGCCACGACCTTTCCGAAGGGACCGGCGCACATCCACATCAGCGAGCAGACGCGCGAGGTCGACGATTGCCTCGCCGCACACGGCAAACGACCGATCGACCTGCTGATGGACACGGTCGAGATCGATGCGCGCTGGTTCCTGATCCACGCCACCCACGCCGATGCGGGCGAAATCGCGCGCCTCGCGACGGCCCAGGCGACCGTCGGCCTCTGCCCGATCACGGAAGCCAATCTCGGCGACGGCCTGTTCGACGTCCCTGCCCTGCTCGCCCGCAACGGCCGCTTCGGGGTCGGCTCGGACTCGAACGTCCGCATCTCCGCCGCCGACGAACTGCGCACACTGGAGTACGGCCAGCGCCTGACGCGGCGCGAGCGCAACGTGCTGGGCGATCCGACGCGCTCGACCGGCCGGCGTCTGTTCGAGGCGGCGCTCGGCCCCAACGCGCTCGCCGTCGGCCAGGGCGCCGACTTCGTGGTGCTCGACGGCAGCGGTCTCGGGGGCGACGCCGCGCTCGATCACTGGATCTTTGCCGCCGACAACGCTGCCGTGCGCTCGGTCTACTGTAGAGGCGTGCCCGTCGTGCAGCAGGGCCGCCACAAGGACCGGGACGGACTGCTCGCCAAGTACCGCAACGCAGTGAGTCGCTTGCTGTCGGCTTGACCGTCATGGCACAGTAATTTTGACGATGCATCTCACGGTTGAGACGACACATGCGAAAGACGGGATCGTTCTTTGCTGCCGTGGCAGTGGCCCTGGCCCTCGGCGCGTGCAGCGTGACACTGGACGTCTACAGCATCGTCGGCGGTGACGAGGTCTACACCGGCTCGACGACAGGCACGGCCGAAGGCGGCTCGATGACCCTGCAAAACGGCAAGGGAGGCCAATGCATCGGGCAGCGCGTCGGCAACATCAGCGGCGGCAACGGCTTCCTCAACTGTAGCGACGGTGTCCGCGCCCAGATCCAGTACGTGGCGCTCAGCATGATGACAGGCTATGGCTTCGGCACAGCTTCCGACGGCCGATCGATCCGCTTTACCTATGGGCTCAGTCGTGAAGAAGGCGCCAAGTACCTGGGCGGCGCGATACCCGCGGCGGCCTCGGCATCGACCGCCCCACCCACGAAGAAGAGCAGCGGCACGGGCTTCTTCATCACACGACAGGGCCATCTGCTGACCAACGCCCACGTCGTCAAGGACTGCAAGGAGATCGACGTCTCCTCGGTCGGCGGCGGCTCGTCGACGGCCACGCTGCTGAAACGCGATGAGCGGAACGACCTTGCGCTCCTGCAAGCCGGCGCGCCGCGAGCGGTTGCGGGACTGCGCAGCGCGCGCCAGGTGCGGCAGGGCGAGACCGTCGTCGCCTTCGGCTTTCCTCTGCCCAGTTACATTTCATCGGGCGGTGCGCTCACGACAGGCACCGTCAGCGCCCTCGCCGGTCCGAGGGACGATTCACGCTATCTCCAGATGTCGACGCAGATCCAGCCGGGCAATAGCGGCGGGCCGCTGCTGGACACGACGGGCGCGGTCGTGGGCGTCACCACCGCCAGCCTCAATGACGTCGAGCTATTCCGCAGGACGGGCTCGGTGCCGCAGAACGTCAACTTCGCCCTCAAGGTCGATGTGGTGCGGACCTTCCTCGATTCCGCAGGCGTCGCCGCCGAGACGAGCACCGGCGGGCGCGAACTCAGCCTGCCGGACATCGGCGAACGGGCGCGCGCCTTCACCGTCGTCGTCGAGTGCAAGCGCTAGCCGGCAGCTACTTCTTCTCGATGTTCCAGTAGACCGGCACCGGCGAAGGCACGGCGCCCTCGATGTTCCGCCGCATGGCGGCGGCCTGCGTGTACTGGCCGAGGAAGGCGTGCGTCGGGTTCTCGGCGGCACGCTCCTGCAACTGCTCGACGATCTCGCGGCGCTTGGCCTCGTCGGGCTGGTCGGCGAAGGCCTGGCGCAGCTTGGTGTTCTCGGCATCGCACGGCCAGCCGAACCACGCCTTGTCGCAGGTCGCGGCGATGAACGAATAGGTCAACGGGTCGAGCGCGTCGGCCGAGCTGGTCGAGGTGATCAGCGCGTTCCAGCCGCCCTTGTCGGGCGCATCCTTCTTGGCGCGCCGGCTGACCAGCGTCTGCCAGTCCATCGACTGCATGTCGACCTTCATGCCGATCTTCTCCATCACCTGCTTGGCGACCGGCGCCATGTTGGTGAGCACGTAGAGGTCGGTGGAGTGCATCAGCACCACGGGCGTGCCGTCATAGCCACCCTCCTTCAGCAGCTCCTTGGCCTTGGCGATGTTGCCCTCGTACTTGTCGTCGAAGCCCTTGGTCGTGGCATAGGGGCCGCCGCAGACGAACATCGCCTTGCACACCTGGTAGTATTGCGGGTTGCCGATCACCGCGTCGAGGAACTCCTTCTGCGTGAAGGCGTAGAGCAGCGCCTGGCGGATTTTGGGATTGTCGAACGGCTTGAAGAGCTGGTTGTAGCGGAAGATGTACTGATTGCCCCACTTGTTGAGGTTGACCAGCTTGATGTCCTTGTCCGCCTCGAGGATCGGATAGAGGTCGTGCTGCGGCGCCTCGATCATGTCGATGTCGCCCTTCTCCAGCGCGTTGATCGCGGTCTGGGTGTCGGGAATCGCCAACCACTCGACCTTGTCGACCTTGGCGACCTTGCCGCCGGCCAGGCCAGAGGGCGGCTCGGCGCGCGGCTTATAGTTGGGGTTCTTCACGTAGACCGTCTTCTCGCCGGGCTTGGTCTCGTCGAGCTTCAGCATGAACGGGCCCGAGCCGGTATAGTCGCTGATCTGCTTGTGGGCGTCGGTCTCGGCCACGCGCTTGGGCATGATGAAGGCATTGCCCGAGGGCTTGGCCAGCGCCTGGAGCACGATGCCGGTCTTGTGCTTCAAGGTAAGCCGGAAGGTTTTGGCATCGACGGCGTCGATCTTGTCGAGCTTGGTCCACAGCAGGATGCCGAGCGCATCGCGCTTGGCCCAGCGCTGGAGCGAGGCAACCACGTCTTCCGACGTGACCGGCTTGCCGTCGTGGAAGGCGAGCCCGTCGCGCAAGGTGAAGGTCCAGACGAGCTGGTCGGGCGAGACCTCCCACTTGTCGACCATCTGCGGCTTGATCTTGAGGTCGCCGTCGAGCGCGAACAGCGTGTCGTAGATCATGTAGGCGTGGTTGCGCACGATGAACGCCGTGGTCCAGATCGGATCGAGGATCTTGAGGTCCGAGTGCATCACCACCCGCAGGGTCGACTGCGCGGCGGCGACACCGGGCACGGCGAACGCCGCGGCGGCGACGAGGGCAAAGAAACGCTTGCTCATGCTGTCCTCCTGTCTTCGATCATCATCTGGGCGGCCTTGTCGGCGATCATGATGGTGGGCGTGTTGGTGTTGCCCGAGGTGATGGTGGGCATCACCGAGGCGTCGACGACGCGCAGCCCCTGGAGCCCGAATACCTTGAGCCGCGCGTCGACCACCGCCGTCGGATCGGACGGCAGGCCCATCTTCGCCGTGCCGATGGGATGGAAGATCGTGGTGCCGATGTCGCCCGCGGCCTTGGCGAGCGACGCCTCGTCGTCGCCGACCGACGGGCCCGGCAGGTACTCCTCGGGACGGAAGCGCTGCAAGGCCGGCTGCTTCATCAGGCGGCGCGTGACGCGGATCGCGTCGGCTGCCACCCGGCGGTCCTCCGGCGTCGACAGGTAGTTGGGCGCGATCTTCGGCTTGTCGGCCGGATCGGCCGAGCGCAGCCGGATCGTACCGCGCGAGGTCGGGCGGAGGTTGCAGGCGCTGACGGTGATTGCCGGGAAGCGGTGCAGCGGCTCGCCGAACTTGTCGAGCGAGAGCGGCTGGACGTGGAACTCGATGTTGGCGCGCTCGTGGTCGGGCGACGACATGGTGAAGATGCCGAGCTGCGAGGGCGCCATGGTGAGCGGCCCCTTCTGGAACAACGCGTATTCCAGCCCCATCAGCGCGCGGCCGATCAGCGAGTGATAGGTCGTGTTCAGCGTCTTCACGCCCTCGACCTTGTAGATCGAGCGCTGTTGCAGATGATCCTGGAGGTTGCGGCCGACGCCCGCCATCTCGCGCACCGGCGCGATGCCGAACTCGCTGAGCCAGTCGGCCGGCCCGACACCTGAGAGCTGGAGGATCTGCGGCGAGCCCACGGCGCCGGCCGACAGCACGACCTCGCCCCTGGCGCGCGCCTCGACCAGCCGCCCGTTCTGGCGGAAGCGCACGCCAACCGCGCGCGTGCCCTCGAACACGATCTTCTCGACCAGCACGCCGGTCTCGAGCCTGAGGTTCGGCCGCTTCAGCACCGGCTTCAGGAAGGCGCGCGCCGTCGACATGCGTACGCCGCGCTTCTGGTTGACGTGGAAATACCCCACGCCGTTATTGTCACCGGTGTTGAAGTTGGTCGTGCGCGGCACGCCCATCTCGGACGCCGCGTCGACGACGGCATCGAGCACGTCCCAGCGCAGCCGCGCCTCCTCGACCCGCCACTCGCCGCCCGCGCCGTGATGCTCGGTCTCGCCGAGGAAGTGATTGTCGAGCCGCTTGAACACCGGCAGCACGTCGTCCCACCCCCAGCCCGCGAGGCCGAGCTGGCGCCAGTGGTCGTAGTCGCCGGCCTGGCCGCGCATCGAGATCATGCCGTTGATCGCCGAGCAACCGCCGATCACCTTGCCGCGCGGATAGTTGAGCGCGCGGCCGTTGAGGCCGGGCTCGCTCTCGGTCTTGAACATCCAGTCGGCGCGCGGGTTGCCCATCGCGAACAGGTAGCCGACGGGAATGTGGAACCAGATCCAGTTGTCCTTGCCGCCCGCCTCCAGCAGCAGCACGCGCGTCTTCGGGTCGGCCGAGAGGCGGTTGGCGAGAACGCAGCCCGCCGAACCGGCGCCGACGACGATGTAGTCGAAGTCTCCTTCGAGCCGGGTTACCTCGTCCACCGCCATTGCCTGCTCCTGAGCCGATGCGCGAAACCCGACAGGCATTGTGGGCATTGCCGGGCCTGTCGCGCCACGCGCATACTTTAGCGAAGGAATCCAAGGGAGCGACCATGAAGTACAATCGCATTTCGGCCGATTGCCACCTCGACATGCCGTGGATGCCGCCCGATCTCTTCACCTCGATGGCGCCGCGCGACATGAAGGACCGCATGCCGTTCGTGGTCGACACGCCCGAGGGCCCCAAATGGACCGCCAGGAACGGCGCGAGCTTCGGCTTCCGCAACGGCGTCGGGCCGTCCGGCTCCAAGTACCAGAAGGGCAAGCACCACCGGGTCGACACGATGGCCGAGACCGGCCTCTACGAGGACGGCGCCAAGGGCATACAGCGCTGCTCGGACCCGCATCTGCGCATCAAGGACATGGACCGCGACAATGTCGATGCCGAGGTGATCTACGGCATCCTGGGCGCGTCCAGCCGTCTCAACGACAAGGATGCGTCGAACGAGATGCTGCGCATCTACAACGACTGGCTGAAGGACTTTTGCAGCCACTATCCCGACCGGCACATCGGCCTGGCCTGCCTGCCCTATGGCGACATCGACGCCGCCGTGAAGGAAGTCCATCGCGCGGCCAAGATGGGCCTGCGCGGGCTGGAGCTCTCCTGCTCCTGGGACATGGAGCCGATGTGGCATCCGATGTGGGACCCGCTGTGGAAGGCGGTGAACGACGTGCAGCTGCCGCTGCACTTCCACACCTTCCCGACGGTGCCGCCCGGCACGATCGAAAAGCATGGCGGCACCGTGGGCCGCCGGGTGTTCTTCACCGTCGTCTCGGGCTTCCAGATGAACCTGGTGAACATCCTGGCCGCGATCATGTCCGCCAACGTGTTCGAGCGGTTCCCGCATGTGCGCATCGCATTCGGCGAGTCGGGCTGCGGCTGGATCCCCTACGCGCTCGACCGCATGGACTTCGAATGGGAAGACCGCTTCTTCGACCTCGGCCTCAAGATGAAGCCGTCGGACTACTGGCGCCGCCAGTGCAAGGCCACGTTCCAGTACGACCGCATCGGCGCCAAGCTGATCGACGACATGGGCGCGGAGAGCCTGATGTGGGGCTCCGACTACCCGCACGGCGACGGCGTGTGGCCCTATTCAGACAAGTACATCAAGGAACAGTTCGCCGACGTCTCGCCCGAGGTGACGCGCATGATCACCTGCACCAACGCCGGCAAGTTCTACGGCCTCATCAACTAGGCCCGTCCGACTATTCCCGTCGCGCCGCGCGCACCGCACGCGTGAAGGCGGCCACTTCGTTGCGGCGATTGTGGTCGGTGGGCGGTGCATAGAGAGGTTGCGGGAAGGCGCCCAGCGTGACCACCACCAGCCCTTCCTTGCGGAACACGTCGATGCGCTGGCCGGCATGGCCCAGCGCCGCCATCACGCCGTCGCCCAGCCACCAGCTGTAGCCATAGTGCGTGATGTCATTGACCGGTGGTGCCGGCACGGCGAAGGCCGGCGTCGCGGCAGCCTCGACCCAGCTCTCAGGCAATACGCGCGCGCCGTCGATCACGCCGTCGTTCAGGACGAACAGCCCGAAGCGGCCGAAGTCGCGCAGGATCATGCCGGCGCGGCTGCCGCCGATCTCCTGCCCGCCCTCGCTCTCGAGCGTGTAGAAGGCGTCGCATTCCATGCCGGCCGGCTTCCAGACCTTGTCCGACATGTAGTCGGCCAGCGGCTTGCCGATGGCGGCCGTCAGCGCGGCGCCCAGCAGGTACGTGTCGCCGGAATTGTAGAGGAACACCTCGCCCGCCCGGTGGGCGCGCGGCAGCGAGGCCATCAGCTTCAGCACCCCGCCCGGCACCTTGTCGGCCAGCGACTTGCTGTAGCGGTTCACGTCGGAGTTCCGGTCGGTGTAGTCCTCGTTCCAGCGCACGCCCGACGACATGGTCATTACGTGGCGCAGGCTGACGCCCTCGTAGGCCGATCCGCGCAGCGCCGGCAGGAATTGCGTGAGCGGCGCGTCGATCGAGGCGATGGCGCCGTCGCGCACCGCGGCACCGACCAGCATCGCGGTCATCGACTTCACCGTCGACATGGTCGACCAGCGGTCATGCTCGCCCAGGCCGAGCCCGTAGCGTTCCAGCACGACCTTGCCGTGGCGGATCACCAGCAGGCCGGTTATGACATTGCGGTCCATGAACGAGGCGACATCGTGCTCGACTCCGTCGACCGTGTAGCGCGGATCGATCTCGGGGCCGCGCGGCAGCTCGCGCGCCGCCGGCCCCCTGGCGATCACGCGATGGGCGAAGAGCTTGTCGACGATGCGATAGCCGTAGGGCTGAAGCGCCGGCGGAAAGAGCAGGAAGTCCTCGCCGCGCGGCAGGTGCTGGCGCGGGACGGAGAGCCTGGCCGTCAGGTGAAGGCCTTGAAGGTGATGAGCGTGAAGGTGTCCTTCACGCCGGCCAGCGTCTGGATCCTGCTGGTCACGAAATGGCCGATGTCGGTCTTTTCGTCGAGGTAGCACTTCATCAGGAGGTCGTACTGGCCGGAGGTCGAGTAGACCTCCGACACCTGCTCGACCGTGACCGCGTCGTCGGCGACCTGGTAGGCCTTGCCGAGTTCGCACTTCACCATGACGAAGATGGTCTGCATCGGGTCCTATCGGCGGGCCAGGAAGGCGGGCACGTGATCGCCGAGGCCCACCGGAGAGTTGCCGTCGTCACGATCGTGATGACGTTCCGGGCGCCGCTCCGAGCGATGCTCGGACGACCGCTCGGGGCGGCGTTCGCCACGGGATTCGCGCTGCTCCGGCCGGCGCTCACGCGGCGGACGATCGGCACGGGGCTCGCGCGGCGCCCTCGGCTCGCGCGGGGCACGGGCCTCGGGCTGCGACTCGGGAGACGCAGCGGAAGCCTGAGCCTCGATCGGCGCGCTCTCCGCCGGCTGCTCGCCACGGGGCTGGCGATTCTCGCGCGGCTCGCGGCGTGGGCCGCGACCACGTTCCGGTGCGCCACCGCTGCTGCGGCCGCCACGGCGACCGCCGCGGCCACGACGGCGCCCGTCACCGGCTTCCAGCGCGGCAGCATCCATGCCCGGCACTTCGACCTTTGGGATCTCCGTGTTGATCAGCTTCTGGATGGCGTCGATCAGATCGCCTTCGCTGGGCGTCGCCAGCGTGAAAGAGTGGCCGGTCTTGCCGGCGCGGCCGGTGCGGCCGATGCGATGGACGTAGTCCTCGGGCGAGAACGGCACGTCGTAGTTGAACACGTGGCTCATGTCCTGGACGTCGAGGCCGCGCGCGGCGACGTCGGAAGCGACCAGGATCTGGATCTCGCCCGATTTGAACTTCTCCAGCGTCTCCATGCGCGCGGGCTGGCTCATGTCGCCATGCAGCGCGCCGGCCTTGAGGCCCTGCTTCTTCAGCGTCGTGTGCAGCGTCGCGACGTCGCGCTTGCGATTGCAGAAGACGATCGCGTTCTTCACTTCCTGGCTCTTGATCAGGGCGAGCAGCGCATCGCGCTTCTGATCGTCCTGCACGACCACGAGGCCCTGCACCACGTTGGCGTTGGCGCTGGCCGGGCGCGAGACGGTGACTTCCTTCGGGTTGCTGAGGAAGCGGTCGGCCAGCCGCTTGATCTCCGGCGGCATGGTCGCGGAGAAGAACAGCGTCTGGCGGATCTTCGGCAGCAGGCTGACGATTCGCTCGACGTCGGGGATGAAGCCCATGTCGAGCATGCGATCGGCTTCGTCGATCACCAGGATCTTCACGTCGTTCAGCAGGATGCCGCCGCGCTCGAAGTGGTCGAGCAGCCGGCCCGGCGTGGCGATCAGCACGTCGGCGCCCTTTTCGAGCGCGCGCTCCTGGTCGGGGAAGCTCACGCCGCCGATCAGCAGCGCCATGTTGAGCTTGTTGTTCTTGCCGTAGATCTCGAAGTTCTCGGCCACCTGGGCGGCCAGTTCGCGCGTCGGCTCGAGGATGAGCGACCGCGGCATGCGCGCCTTGGCGCGGCCCTCCGCCAGAATGTCGATCATGGGGAGGACGAAGGAGGCGGTCTTGCCGGTGCCCGTCTGGGCGCAGCCGAGGATATCTCGACCCATCAGCACGATGGGGATGGCCTTTTCTTGGATCGGCGTGGGCGTCGTATAGCCCTTCTCGGTGACTGCCTGTAGTACGGGGGCGCTCAGCCCCAATTCCTCAAAACTCATTTAGTTTCCGTGACTTAGTCCATTCAATCGCTGGACTGTGAAGCGGTCTCACTAGGTCCCGGGGATGGGGCCGGACCGCTGGCGGGGGTGATATGAGCCTTAGGTGTCCCCAAGTCAATGCAGGGGTCCTGCGCGGCTGGGTCGCGTCCGGCGAGGGATCAGGGACGCGCCTTGACCTCGATCTCGACGAACACGAATTCGAAGTCGTTGGGGTTGATGACGTCGTGCTCGACCCCGGTCTGGCGGGCATAGGAGACCCCGGCCCGCAGCGGCGCCGGCACCGTCGCCTTGCCGTCGAAAATGTGCAGCTCGCCGGTGGTGATCGGCACCACCACATAGTCGTGCAGGTGCTTATGCCAGCCGGTATGGCCGCCCGGCGGAAAGCGCCATTCGGTGACGACGACGCGGTCGTTGTCGACCTGGAGGGAGGGCTTGGCCAACGGCCTGTCTTTATCGTTCATGGCGGCAGGCTAATGCGGGCGGCCGCGCTTGTCAGGTAAGCTTTCGGCCGCAACTGGAGGAAGCGATGCTGCGTCCATCGACGATCGCCACCTGGAACCGCAACCCCGCCGACGAGGAGGCGATGGGCGCGGCTCATGCCCCGATCTGGCGGCGCATGGTCGACGTTTCCGTCCCGCACGATCTCAGCGCCTCGACCGTGCTCGACTACGGCTGCAACCAGGGCGGCTTCCTGCGGATGCTGTACGATACGCACCCCTTCAAGTCGGCGATCGGGATCGACATCGCCCGCGAGTCGGTGGGCCGCGCCGAGCTGCTGAAGGGCCACCGGCCGATCGGCTACCAGGTCGCGAGCACCGCCGCGTCGCTCGGCCGGACCTTCGACTTCGCCTTCAGCCACGAAGTGCTCTACCTGCTGCCCGACCTGGCCGCACACGCCGCCGACATGAAGGCAGCCCTGCGGCCCGGCGGCGCGTATGTGGCAGCCGTCGGATGCCATACGGAGTCCGGCGTGTGGCCGCACTGGCGCAAGCTGATCGCGGAGACCTCGTCGATCCCGCTGTTCGACCATTCGCTCGAGGACGTGGCCAAGGCCTTCTCGGCCGCGGGCTTCGTCGTCGCCGTCCGCCCGCTGGCATTGGACGCCTTCATGCCGGTGACCGTGGGCAGTCCCTACTTCCCGAAGATCACCGACCAGTTACGCTACTATACGACCGACAAGGTGCTGTTCAGGTTCGTGCGCCAGGCGGCATAGCGCCGTTCAGGGCGTGCCGAACCTGTAGGAGCCCTGCACGAACACACCGTAGCGCTGAGTCTCGAGCATGACGTAGCTGCTCGAGTCCGTGAGGTAGCCGTTCGCCGTCCACATCGACCAGTAACGGCCACCGACACCGACGTTGAAGGCATCGGTGAGCGCATAGGAGAGCAGGATCTCCGCCTGCACACCGTTGCCTGTCCCGTTCGTGGGGAAATTCAGGGAACGCAGCTTGTGCTCGTCGAGGCTTTCGACATGGACATACGGCAGATAGGCGAGGTCGATGCCGAGCTTCAGTCGCTTCGCCAGCTCGACATCGGCCGCAACGCCCAGCCGCAGGGAGTTCCAGGTATCGGTCTCGGTGATGGCGTTGACGTTGTTGGCGATCGTCGGATAGCAGACCCCCGATCCGGGGCTCACGAGCTGAGCGCAGCCCAGGGTATTGAGGACCGTGTGGTAGCGGTTGTAGCCGACGAACAGGCCGACCTTGTGGTCGCGTCCGCGCAGCACGTCGTAGCCCACATCGACGGTCAGGTAATTCATCGTGCCGTTCACGTCCGACTGGGTGATCTCATAGCCCGACGGTTCGGCCGCCAGCGTGTTGGGCAACGCCCAGTCCTCGTCGTACATCGTCCCGTTCACGATGCCGCCCAGCCCGACAAAGCCCTTGATGAACGCGTTGAACGGCGCGTCGAGGCGCGCGAACAGCTCGCCCGAATGTCCTTCCAGATGATTGTACGGCAGGCGCGACACGAGGCTCATCTGCGAGCCGTTGGCGCTGGTGAGGCTCCCCGAACTGTACCAGTAGCGCGCGCCGCCCTCGAATTCCCAACCCGGCGTCCACGGCACCTCGGCGCTGGACGGCGTCCCGTAGCTGTCGGCTGCCTTGCTTAGGGAGCCGAAATGATAGTTCAGGCCGACGCGCGCCACGTGCACGTCCTGCGACACGCTCGAAGCGCCGCCGCCCGGCACGCCCGTGACGTTGCCGGCCGCCGAGACGTCGACGGTCTCCGGCGTCGGCACCGTACCGAGGTTGAACCTCATGTACTGGTATCCGGCGTCGAGCGACCAGCGCGGCGTCAGCGCGTATTCGATGCCCGCCCCGATGGTCCAGCCCCAGGCGCTGACCATCTGGTTCGTCGGGGCGCCTTCGACGAGCGGATCGCCCGTCAGCGGAAAGCGGTCGAAGGCGGACAGGTTGTTCGGATCGATCTCGACCTGGCTGCGCATCCAGGCGAGGCCGGCCTTGCCATAGACCAGCAGGCGGCTATCCGGATCGGCCAGGTATCCGACGCGGCCCGTGAACGACGCCATCTCGCGCGGCAGCGTCTTGCAGTCGGAACCGACGAAAGTGATCGAGGATTGCAGGCACGTGTTGTGGCCCTGCGAGGACAGGATGCTGCCCTCCGCCTCGACGCCCACCAGCCACTTCGGCGCCACGCGCCAGTTGTAGCCGAGCTGAAGGCCCGCCAGGAAACCCGGCGAGGCGACGTTGCCGCCGAAGATGCCGTCGAGATTGTCGGGATCTGAGAAGGTCGTGCGCGTCAGGGCCCCGCCCACGTGACCGCCGAAATAGAACCCCTGCCAGGCCGGGGCGGGCGGGTCGGCTGCGTTCGCCGGAGCCGCGACGATCGTCGTCAGAAGAAGGGCAATTCCCGCCAGCGCTTTGCGCGACATGTTCTGATCACACTGAACAACACAATACAGCTCGTGTGCATTTTAGACGCGGTGACCGAGTTTCCGCAACGAACGATCGACCCATTGCGCGCCGATCTTCTCCTGCGTCCCGTTTTGGCGCAGGCGCTGGCGCAGGTTGGCGAAGTCGACCCGGTCGAGCTCCTGGTCCTGGTTGAAGCAGGAGAAGACGACCGTCTCCTTGCCCGTCACCGGATCCTTGTGGAGCTGGAGGCACTGCGCGCA
>JAFEFH010000280.1 GCA_018240695.1 Pseudomonadota bacterium
GTGGAGCCCGACTACCCCGTCATCCCGACCGGAGCGCCGCAGGCGCGCAGTGGAGGGACCTCTTCATGGGCCGACGACATAAGACGAGATCCCTCGACTACGCTTCGATCCGCTCGGGATGACGGGATGTGTGGAGCCCGACTACCCCGTCATCCCGACCGAAGCGCCGCAGGCGCGCAGTGGAGGGACCTCTTCATCGGCTCCGCTCGGGATGACGGTGGTTAGCGTCCCAGCCCGAACTCCGCGGCGATCAGCTCGTAGGAGCGTTTGCGCTTCTCGAAGTCGAAGGCGATCGTCACCAGCATGATCTCGTCGACCTGGTAGCGCGCCGCATGATCCTCGATGCCGGCGCGCACGGTCGCGGGCGAGCCGGTGACGCCGCGCCGGCGCATCGCGCGCATGAAGGTCTTCACCTGCGGGTCCTTCTCTGCCTCCAAGGCTTCCTCGACCGACGGGAACGGGCCGGGCTCGCCTTGCGTGCGCAGCCGCATTGCCCAGAGCTCGCGGCTCTTGGACAGCACGTCGGCCTCTTCGTCGGTCTCGGCGCACATCACGCCCATCGCCATCATCGGCTGCGGCGCCGGATGCAGCGATGACGGCTTGAAGTGTTCGCGATAGGCGCGCGTCACGCCGTCGCCACCGTCGGGATTGATGAAGTGCGCAAAGCAGAACGGCAGGCCGAAATGCGCCGCCAGCGCGGCACTGTCGTCGCTCGATCCCAGCAGCCACACGTCGGGCGACGACGCGCCGACCGGCTGGGCGGTGACGCCCTGCCCCGCATGCTTGTCGGGCAAGGCATCGTGCAGCCACGCCATGAGATCGCGCACCTGATAGGGATAGTTCGAGACGTCCGACCAGTTGGGCTTGCCGTCGGCCAGGATGCGCATGGTGCGCTGGTCGCTGCCCGGCGCGCGGCCGATGCCGACATCGATGCGGCCGGGGAACAGCGTCTCCAGCATGCGGAAATTCTCCGCCACCTTGAACGAGCTGTAGTGCGGCAGCATCACGCCGCCCGAGCCGATCTTCATGTGCTGGGTCAGGCCCGCCACGCGCGCGATCAGCACCTCGGGCGTCGAGCCCGCCAGCGCCTGGCTGCTGTGATGCTCGGCCAACCAGTAGCGGTGGAAGCCCAGCCGGTCGCAGAGCTGCGCCAGTTCGAGGGTCTCGGCGATGGCTTGCGCGGGCGTGCCGCCCTTGCGGATCGGCGACTGGTCGAGGACGCTGAGCTTCAGACTCATATCCCTCCCCATTCAGATGGGGAGGTGGCGTCGTCATACGACGGGGTCATGACCCCATCGCCCGCGTAAGACGCGGGCACTTCCCCATAAGAATGGGGAAGGGCGCGGCTCGAAAAATCACAAGCCCTTCTTGCCCATGGCGAGGAACTTGTCCTGGCGGCGGCGGCGCAGCTGATCGGGCTCGAGCTGCGCGAGCTCGTCGAACGCGGCGCGCACGACCTTGCCCACGGCGTCGATCGCCTCGTCGGGCGCGCGATGGGCGCCGCCCACCGGCTCGGGGATCACCTCGTCGATCACCTCGAGCTTCTTGAGGTCGGCCGCGGTCACCTTCATGGCCTCGGCGGCATCCTCGGCATTGGCGTTGTTGCGCCACAGGATCGACGCGCAGCCTTCCGGCGTGATCACCGAGTAGACCGAATTCTCCAGCATGTAGACGCGGTCGGCCGAGGCGATCGCCAGCGCGCCGCCCGAGCCGCCCTCGCCGATCACGACGCTGACCAGCGGCACGCCGATGGCGAGGCAGGTGTCGATCGAGCGCGCCACGGCCTCGGCCTGGCCGCGCGCTTCCGCGTCGAGACCCGGATAGGCGCCGGGCGTGTCGACCAAGGTGAGCACGGGCAGGCGGAAGCGGTCGGCCAGCCCCATCAGGCGCTGCGCCTTGCGATAGCCCTCGGGACGGGCCATGCCGAAATTGTGCTTGAGGCGCGACTCGGTGTCATCGCCCTTCTCCTGGCCGATGACCACGACGCTGCGGCCGCCCAGGCGTCCCAGGCCGCCCAGGACGGCGGCGTCCTCGCCGAACACGCGATCGCCCGCGAGCGGCGTGTAGTCGGTGATCAGCCGGTCGATGTAGCGCTGCGCATGCGGGCGCTCGCCATGGCGCGCCACCTGGACGCGCTGCCACGGCGTCAGCTTGGCGTAGGTGGCGCGGATCTGCTTGTCGACCTTGGCCTGCAAACGCATGACTTCCTCGGCGATATCGACATCGCCTGAGTTGGGCAGGTGCCTGAGCTCGGAAATCTTGCTTTCCAGCTCCGCGATCGGCTTCTCGAATTCGAGATACGTCGTCATTGCGATCAGGTGTCGCCCGAGGGGGGAGTCCTGTCAACTGGCCGGCCGGACGCCTTCCGGCGCTTGGCCAGCGGGTGCTTGTCCTGCACCAGCGACCGCAACTTCTCGTCCAGGACGTGCGTATAGATCTGGGTCGTGGCGATGTCGGCGTGACCCAGCATCAGCTGCACGCTGCGCAGGTCCGCGCCGCCCTCGAGCAGGTGGCTGGCGAAGGCATGCCGCAGCACGTGCGGCGACACGCGCGCCGGATCGATGCCGGCCCTGAGCGCGGCTTCCTTCAGGAGCTGCGCGAAGCGCTGCCGCGTCAGGTGCCCCTCCTTGCCGCGCGACGGAAAGAGGAAGCGCGACTTCTCGCCTTCGGCCAGCAGACCCGGCCGTACCTGGAGCCACGCCGCGATCGCGCGCCGCGCGGGATCGGACAACGGCACCAGCCGCTCCTTGTCGCCCTTGCCGCGCACCACCAGCACGCCGGGATCGCGCTCGACCGCGATCAGCGGCAGGGTCACCAGCTCCGACACGCGCAGGCCGGTGCCGTAGAGGATCTCGAGCAGCGTCGCCATGCGGCCGCCGTCGCGCAGTTCCTTCGCCGCGTCGATCAACTTGTCGACTTCGGCGCGCGACATCACCTTGGGCAGCGGCCGGCCGAGCTTCGGCGAATCGAGCGCGCTCGCCGGATCGTCCTCGCGCTGGCGCTCGGCCAGCAGGAAGCGGAAGAACTGGCGCATCACCGACAGGCGGCGCGCCACGGTGCGCGGCGTCATGCCGACATAGTCGAGCGACTTCAGGTAGGCGCGCAGCCCCTCGCTGTCGGCGTTGAGCGGTCCCTGCCTGCGGCGCGCGAGGAACGACAGGAGGTTGTCGAGGTCCGCGCCATAGGCCGCCAGCGTGTTCTTCGACGCGCCGCGCTCGGCCTGGAGCATCTCGAGGAAGCCCTCGACCTCGCGCACGCGCGGCCGGGGCGGCTGCTTCTTCATAGGCCGTGGGCGATCGCGGTCTCGACCGCGAACAGGCGTGCGGCCTGGTCCTCGCCGACCGCGCGCAGGCCGCGCACGATGGCGGCGACCGCCGCGGGATGAAGCTCGGACAGGCTGCCGTCGCCGACGGCGATCGAGGCGAGCAGCGCCATCTCGGCGCGGCGCCGGCCGGCGGCCGCGGACTGGATGGCCTGCATCGTGGCATCGGGCGGCGAGACCAGCCGCGCGTTGGCCGGCGGAGTCTCGGGCAGCGTCGTCGCGCCCGGCGGCATGTCGACGCCGGTCGCGCGGAACAGCTGCAACAGCATGTAGCCGCGCAGCGCGGCGTTCTTCGGATCGTCCTGGCGCACCAGCTCGTACCAGCGGCTGACATCCGCCGCGGAGAGATGCGTCGGATTGTCGATGCCCGCGATCACGACCAGCGGCATCAGCCGGTCGAGCGCCATCATGGCGCGCGCATTGTTGGAAGAGGCGGTGAGCGCGAGCCTGGTCCAGGCGAGTGCGGCCTGCTTGTCGCCCAGCAGCAGGAAGCCGCGCATCGCTTCCTGCGCGACGTTCGCATACTCCGGCTTGGCCGGAAGACTGAGCAGGCCGATCGCGGTGGCGCGTGCGACCGTCGAATAGAGCGGCGTGCCGCGCGCCTCGGCGTAGACGGCGGTGATCGCGGTGGCGATCTCCTGCGCGTTGGTGGC
>JAFEFH010000281.1 GCA_018240695.1 Pseudomonadota bacterium
AGCGCAAGGAATTCGGCGCCAAGGTCCAGATCCTGTCGCGCGAGGATCTCGCGCAGCGCCTGCCGGCCGGCGCCGTCCACCAGGGCATGGCGCTGCTCGCCGCGCCGCTGGAAGAGCCGCAACTCGAGGACCTGCTCGCCAAGTGCGGCGACAACGCCATGGTGCTGGCGCTCGACCAGGTGACCGACCCGCACAATGTCGGCGCGATCCTGCGTTCGGCCGCCGCGTTCGGCGTCGCGGGCGTGATCGTGACCGAGCGCAACGCGCCGGCCGACACCGGCGTGCTGGCGAAGTCGGCCTCGGGCGCGCTCGAACTGGTGCCGCTGGTACGCGCCGTCAATCTCGCGCGCACGCTCGACCTCCTGAAGGACGCGGGCTTCTGGCGCTACGGCCTCGACGAGCGCGGCGAGGCGCCGATCGGCTCGCTCGATCTGGTCGGCCGCGTCTGCGTCGTGCTGGGCGCCGAGGGCGAAGGCCTGCGCCGCCTCACCGCCGAGAAATGCGACCGGCTGGTCACGATCCCGACCAGCCAGGCGCTGGCCGCGCTCAACGTCTCGAACGCCGCCGCCGTCGCCGCCTACGAATGGGCGCGCCGCAAAACTTGAGGTAAATATAGACCAGCGCCGGATTAGCTCAGCGGTAGAGCAGCGGTTTTGTAAACCGAAGGTCGGGGGTTCAATCCCCTCATCCGGCACCATTTCCCGCCACGCTTGAAGACGATGGCGACGCATTGCCCTAACATCGAACCATGAAAACCATCGCGGTATACGCCGGCGCGGCACTCGCGGAGATCGCCGGCTGCTTCGCCTTCTGGGCCTGGCTGAGATTGGGCAAGCCGATCTGGTGGCTGGCTCCCGGCCTTCTTTCGCTCATGGTCTTCGCCTACCTGCTCACGCTCGTCGAGACGAACGCCGCCGGCCGGGCCTACGCCGCCTATGGCGGCATCTACATCGTCGCCTCGCTGTTCTGGCTATGGGCGGTCGAGAAGGTCCCGCCGGATCGATGGGATTTGATCGGCGCGGCGGTCTGCCTGCTCGGCGCCGGGATCATCCTGTTCGGCCCTTCTTCGGCCGACGCCCCACGGTGGACGGTCGATACGGGAAGCCGCTAATTTGACCGGGGAACGTCCATTTATGATCAATCCGCTC
The DNA here is from genome assembly GCA_018240695.1 of Pseudomonadota bacterium. Lineage (GTDB taxonomy): Bacteria > Pseudomonadota > Alphaproteobacteria > Reyranellales > Reyranellaceae > Reyranella. The sequence continues at coordinate 1,149 of JAFEFH010000281.1, forward strand.
GCGCGTGTCTGGCGCCGCGTCCACGACAGCCTCGCGTTCCGCACCGGCACGCTCTACCGCATCGCCTTCTCCAGCCTGCCGATCGCCCGCGAGAAGAACCATCGCCCCCAGGGCGGCTTCACTTATCTCACCCTGTCCGGCCTCGCCCAGGTGCCGATGTTGCGCGCCTCGCTCTGGAGCCTGCGGCAGGCGACCCACGAGCTGCCGCGCCTGGTCGTGGCGCGCGACGCGTCGCTGACCAAGGAGGCGCTGCTGGAGGCGCTCGACTGGTGGCCCGGCCCGATCGAGACCTATTCGTTGCAGGACCTGCAAGCCTTCGCCGACGAGACACTGCCGGAGCAGATCGCCCTGCTGTGCCGCAAGCACATCTACGGCCTCAAGGCCGCGGCCATCATGCGGGCCGCCCTGTCCGGCCCGGTGTTCTATGCCGACACCGATGTGCTGTGGTTCAAAGGACCGCAGCACCTCCTGCCGCCCGGCGACCTCGACAAGCGTCCCTGGCTACGTCTCCAGGAAGACCGGCAGATGGCCTACGACTCCCGCCTGGTCGAGCTGTGGCCGTTCATGAACGACAAGCCCTTCTATTGCGCCGGCGTCATGATCGCCCACGGCGACCTGCGGGACGCGTTCGCGCAACTGGCGTCTCCCGGCGTGCGCGCCGTCTATGAGAGCCCGCGGCAGTTCTCCGAGCAGACGACCTTCGCGGCGCTCCAGCGCATCCTCGGCAATCCTCCCCTCGGCCCCGACGACGCCTATCTGTCGTGGGACGACCAGGTCACCCTGGCGCCGAGCTTCGGCGGCAAGCCCTGGGTGCTGCGCCACTATGTCGGGCCGGTGCGGCACATCTTCTGGCGCGACGTCTTCTTCCTGTATTTCCTCAGTCGCCGTCCGGCCTGAAGCTCAGCCCTGAACCTCAGCCCTTGCCACCCGGCAGTGCGCGCTGCCGGTGCACTGTCATCCACTGCCACGCTGTGCGGATGATGTTCTCCGGATCGGAATGGGCGGCCCGCCAGCCGAGCGTGCGGCCCGCGAGCGCCGGGTCGGCCACCAGCCGCGGCGGATCGCCGGCGCGCCGCGGCGCGGCCTTCGCCGCGATGGGCTTGCCCGTCACCCGCCGGCTGAGCGCGATGATCTCGTTGATGCTGGCGCCGATGCCGGTGCCCAGGTTGAAGGCCTGGAAGCGGCCCGGCGCGCAGGCCGACAGCGCCGCCACATGGGCGGACGCGAGGTCGGTGACGTGGATATAGTCGCGGATGCAGGTGCCGTCGGGCGTGTCGTAGTCGGTGCCGAACACCGCGATGTCGGGCCGCTGCCCCGCGGCGGCCTGGAGCACCAGCGGGATCAGATGAGTCTCGGGATCGTGCTCCTCGCCCGCCTCGCCCGCGGCGTCGGCGCCGGCGGCGTTGAAGTAGCGCAGCGCGACGGCCGCCACGCCATGGGCGGCGCAGGCATCGCGCAGCAGCATCTCGCCTACCAGCTTGGTATTGCCGTAGGGATTGATCGGCGCCTGCGGCATGTCCTCGACGATCGGCACGCGCGCCGGCACGCCATAGGTCGCGCAGCTGCTCGAGAAGACGATTCGCGCGACATCGTTGGCGCGCATCGCCTCCAGCAGGCCCACCATGCCGCCGACATTGACGCGGTAGTACATCGTGGGCTCGCGCGTCGATTCGCCGACATAGGCCAGCGCCGCGAAGTTGATGACGGCCTCGGGCCGGTGGCGCTTCATCGCCGCGCCGAGCGTCGCGGCGTCGTTGAGGTCGCCGCGCTCGAGCGGCCCCCACTTCACCGCCCATGCGTGGCCGGTGTGCAGGTTGTCGTAGACGATGGGCAGGTGGCCCGCCTCGGCCAGCGCCTTGCAGGTGTGCGAGCCGATATAGCCCGCGCCGCCCGCCACCAGGACACGCACTAGGAAGTCCTCCGCTCGATCGACGTCATGGATCTCATGGACGCCATCGTAGCGGCGGGGCGCAGTGTGCGGCCCGTGATCATCTGGTGATGTAGGTGTCGCCCAGCACGAGCACGTCCATCTTGGTGCGCAGGAAGCAGTCGATCGCCTCCTCCGGCTTGCACACCACCGGCTCGTTCTCGTTGAAGCTGGTGTTCAGCACGATCGGCACGCCCGTCAGCTTGCCGAAGGTTTCGATCAGCCGCGCGTAGCGCGGGTTGGCCGACCAGGTGACCGTCTGCAAGCGGCCCGAGCCGTCGGCATGCGTGACCGCGGGGATCTCCTTGCGCTTCTCGGCCTTGATCTTGAAGACCTGCATCATGAAGGGCACGTCGTCGTCGGTCTCGAACCAGTCCTTCACCGCGTCACGCAGGATCGACGGCGCGAACGGGCGGAACGACTCGCGCCGCTTGATCTTGAGATTGAGGATGTCCTTCATGTCGGCGCGCCGAGGATCGCCCAGGATCGAGCGGTTGCCGAGCGCGCGCGGGCCCCACTCCAGCCGGCCCTGGAACCAGCCGATCACCTTGCCTTCCGAGATCGCCTGCGCGGTGCGGCGGCAGAGCGCGGCCTCGTCGCCGATACGCTCGATTGTGCAGCCGGCGGCGTCGAAGTCGGCGCGGCGCGCGGCGATCGCGGTCGCGATTTCCTCCGGCGTCGCCTGCGGCCCCCAATAGGAATGGTCCATCACGAAGTGGCGCTTCGACTTGCCGCCGTCGACCTGCTGCCAGGTCGCGAACGCCGCGCCGATCGCGCCGCCGG
>JAFEFH010000282.1 GCA_018240695.1 Pseudomonadota bacterium
TGCATCGGCATGAACTTCTTCATGGAGGCCGCCAAGCTGCGCGCCGCGCGCTTCCTGTGGGCCGAGCTGATCAAGCCGTTCGAGCCCAAGAAGGCCGATTCGCTGTCGCTGCGCACGCACTGCCAGACCTCGGGCGTGTCGCTGACCGAGAAGGACCCGTTCAACAACATCATCCGCACCGCCTACGAGGCGCTGTCGGCGGTGCTGGGCGGCACGCAGTCGCTGCACACCAACGCCTTCGACGAGGCGATCGCGCTGCCGACGGTGCAGTCGGCCCGCGTCGCGCGCAACACCCAGCTCATCCTCCAGAACGAGACCGGCGTCACCAAGGTCGTCGATCCGCTGGCCGGCTCCTATTACGTCGAATCGCTGACGGCGAGCCTGATCGCCGAGGCGCGCAAGCTGATCCAGGAGGTCGAGGCGCTGGGCGGCATGACCAAGGCGGTCGAGGCCGGCATGCCCAAGATGCGCATCGAGGAGGCGGCGGCGCGCAAGCAGGCGCGCATCGACCGCGGCGAGGAGGTCGTGGTCGGCGTCAACAAGTTCCAGCTCAAGGAAGAAGACAAGATCGACATCCTCGAGGTCGACAACGACAAGGTGCGCGAGTCGCAGGTCGCGCGCCTCAACAAGATCCGCGCCAGCCGCGACGAGGCGAAGTGCGTCGCGGCGCTGAAGGCGCTGGGCGAGGCCGCGCGCAACGGCACCGGCAATCTTCTCGAGCTGTCGATCGAGGCGACGCGCGCCCGGGCGACGGTGGGCGAGATCTCCTCGGCGCTGGAAGGCGTCTACGGCCGCTTCCAGGCGACCATCCGCTCGATCTCCGGCGTCTATGTCGGCGAGTGGGAAGGCGACGCGGGCCTCGAGCGCATCCGCGCCGACATCTCGGGCTTCGCCGAGGAAGAAGGCCGCCGGCCGCGCCTGATGGTCGTGAAGATGGGCCAGGACGGCCACGACCGCGGCGCCAAGGTGATCGCCACGGCGTTCGCCGACCTGGGCTTCGACGTCGATGTCGGGCCGCTGTTCCAGACCCCGGCCGAGGCCGCGCGCGCGGCGATCGAGAACGACGTGCACGTGATCGGCGTGTCGAGCCAGGCCGCCGGCCACAAGACGCTGGTGCCGCAGCTCATCGAGGAGCTGAAGAGCCAGGGCGGCGAGGTGATGGTGGTCGTGGGCGGCGTGATCCCCGCGCAGGACTACGACTTCCTGAAGAAGGTGGGCGTGGCCGCGATCTACGGTCCCGGCACCAACATCCCGGCCGCCGCCGCCGAGATCCTCTCGATCCTCCGCCAGAACGCCCAGAAGCGCGCCGCCTGACGGCGAACGACGCTTCGCTCGGGTCGAGACGACAACCGTCGGACCTCTCTTCATCGGCCGCCCACGCAAGACGAGGTCCCTCGACTACGCTTCGCTCCGCTCGGGATGACAGTGGTTAAAGGCTGTCATCCCGACCGAAGCGCCGTAGGCGCGCAGTGGAGGGACCTCTCTTCATCGGCTGCCTACGCAAGACGAGGTCCCTCGACTACGCTTCGCTCCGCTCGGGATGACGGTGGTTAAAAGCCGTCATCCCGACCGAAGCGCCGCGGCGCGTAGTGGAGGGACCTTCTCTTTGTCGTCCGCCCGCGCAAGACCAGGTCTCTCGACTGCACTTCGCTCCGCTCGGGATGACAGTGGTTAAAGGCTGTCATCCCGACCGAAGCGCCGCAGGCGCGCAGTGGAGGGATCTTTCTTCGTCTTCCTCTCCGGGACGGGAGGAAGAGCAACGCGTGGATGCAGGCGGGCCAACGTTTTAGGGGCCGACGTGACCAAGATGGGGGATTGGCGCCGGGTGCTCTAGAATCAGGGGATGACGTACCTTGTTCCAGACCGCCTCGATTTATTTTTCTGTTATTTAAACGGAAATAACGGGGCGCCCTCAGCGGCGCATCGCGACCTTCTCGTCCTCGCTCAGCGCGCGCTGGGTGAGCGACAGGAGCTTGCCGCGGATCGTGCCGAAGCCGGTGCGGGCTTCGAGCTTGGCGGGGTAGCGCATGGTGGTGTCGTCGAAGCGGGCGAGCCAGATCGTCATCGGATGCTCGCGCTGGCTCTCGGCCTCCTCGGGCGCGTCGAAGAATTCGCCGGCGACGCGCCGGGAATAGAGCTCGCAGACCAGCAGGTCGCCGCGGGCCTGCGGCACGCCTGCCTGCTCGGGCGTCTCGGTGCGCACCTTCCTCAGCACGACGTCGATGCGGCGCTTGCCGTCGTTCGAGGGCGCCACCTGGTCGCAGGCGGCGTCGCCCTTCATGCCGACGAACAGCACGGCGGTCAGCGGATCGAACGAGCCCACTTTCTTGTCGGCGGGGATCGTGTCCTTGGGCGGCGGGTTCCACGGCGGATTGTACGTCTCCTGGATCGCGCCGCCCGCGCCATACTGCGCGATCCAGGTGCGCGGCTGGTGCGAGACCATGATCGACAGCGAGCCGGCGCGCGGCTGCGCCCCCTGCGGACCGAAGGCGCCCCAGGCGCGATTGCGGCCTTCGTATTGCAGCGTGATCGCCTTCAGCACGCCTGTCTTGAAGGTATGGCTCTCGATGTCGTAGGCGGTGCCGTCGTAGCGCGCGGTGAAATCGATGTGGAAGCCGGAGAAGCCCGCGAAGGTGATCTCGTAGCTGCCGTCGATCTGGTGCGCGCCTTGCGCGCGCGCCGGCGTTCCCAGCAGGGAAGCGGCCGTCGCACACGAGGCAAACGCCAACAACGCCCTACGAAAACTCATGAAATAGCTCTCCACAGGGACTACCTTGCGATATGCGGTCACGATAGAAGGCCGACGCCCCCCACGCCACAACACTTACAAGGCTAATACGGCCTCCCGCCATGTCGTCTCCCCCGTCCAACAGCCCTCCCACCATCGACGCTGACCGGTCGCTGGCGGTGCTCGCCATTCTGGGCCGTCATTTGTGGCCAAAGAACGAATGGGGCCTGCGCAGCCGGGTCGTGGTGGCGCTCACCATGCTGGTGCTGGCCAAGGTGGCCAATGTCTACGTGCCGCTGCTCTACAAGCGTACGGTGGACGCCCTCGGCACGCCCGAGGCACAGGTCCTGGCCGTGCCGGTGGCGCTGATCCTGGCCTATGGCGTGGCGCGCGTGGCCGCCCAGGCCTTCGGTGAAATCCGCGATGCCGTGTTCGCGCCGGTCGCCCAGCGGGCGATCCGCAACCTCGCCCTCGACGTGTTCGGCCATCTTCATGCGCTCAGCCTGCGCTTCCATCTCGAGCGCCAGACCGGCGGGCTCAGCCGCGTCATCGAGCGCGGCACGCAGGGCATGGAGTTCCTGATCCGCTTCACGACCTTCAACATCCTGCCGACCCTGATCGAGATCCTGATGGTCGGCGCGGTGCTGTGGCATCTCTACGACTGGCGCTTCACCACGGTGACCCTGGGCGTGATCGCGGCCTACATCGTCTTCACCATCACTCTGTCGGAATGGCGCATCAAGTTCGTGCGCCACATGAACGACGCCGACACCGAGGCCAATGCCAAGGCGATCGACAGCCTGATCAACTACGAGACGGTGAAGTATTTCGGCAACGAGGCGCACGAGGCGCGGCGCTACGATGTCGGCCGCCGCCGTTACGAAGTGGCGGCGATCCGGTCCAGCCGCACACTGTCGCTCCTGAACATCGGCCAGGGCGCGATCATCGCCGTCGGCCTCGCCGTCGTCATGGTGATGGCGGGCGACGGCGTCGCCGCGCACACCATGACCGTGGGCGACTTCGTGGCGGTCAACGCCTTCCTGCTCCAGCTCTACGCGCCGCTCAACATGCTGGGCTTCGCCTATCGCGAGATCCGCGCCGCGCTGG
>JAFEFH010000283.1 GCA_018240695.1 Pseudomonadota bacterium
GCAGCGCCGCGGCGCTGCTTTGAAAAGAGGCCCGAACGGGCCGGCCCCGAAGGACCGGCCCACCCGGATACGCTCGATTACTTGAGCTCGACCTTGGCGCCTTCGGCCTCGAGCTTCGCCTTGAGCTTCTCGGCATCGGCCTTCGGCACGCCGTCCTTGACCGGCTTCGGGGCGCCCTCGACCAGGTCCTTGGCTTCCTTGAGGCCGAGGCCGGTGATCTCGCGCACCACCTTGATGACGTTGATCTTCTTGTCGCCGGCGGCGGCGAGGACAACGGTGAACTCGTCCTTGGCCTCGGCGGCCGGAGCGGCGGCACCGCCGGCGGCGGCGACGGCGACCGGAGCGGCGGCGCTGACGCCCCACTTGTCTTCCAGCAGCTTGCTGAGCTCAGCGGCCTCGAGGACCGTCAGGGCCGACAACTCTTCGACCAGCTTTTCCAGATTAGCCATTTCTCTTCTCCTGATAACCCGAACTTCGTTGAACGTTATGTCGATACGCTAAAGCTTCACGTGGCCTTCGCGCTTATCCCTTGGCTGCGTACGCGCCGACGACACGAGCGACCTGACCGGCGGGAGCCGCCAGCACGCCGGCGATCTTCGTCGCCGGAGCCTGGAGGAGACCGATGATCTTGCCGCGCAGAGCATCGAGGGACGGCAGCGTGGCAAGGGCCTGGACGCCAGCGACGTCCAGAGTCTTCTCACCGAGCGCACCGCCGACGATGGTCAGCTTCTCGTTGTCCTTGGCAAACGCCGCCACGACCTTCGCCGCGGCAACCGGATCCTTGGAATAGGCGATGGCAGTCGGGCCCTTGAACAGGGGACCGAGCGCCTTGAAGGGCGTGCCGTCGAGGGCACGCAACGTGAGCCGGTTCTTCGCGACCTTGTAGCTTGCACCGGCCGCCCGCACCTTGCGGCGCAGGTCCGTCACTTCCTGGACGGTCAAACCGGACTGGCGAGTGATCACCATCAGGTTCGTGTCCTTGAAGATCTGGTTCAGCTCGGCGATCGCCTCGGCCTTTTCCGAACGATTCACGGCTTTCTCCAACATAGGTCCGCTCCGGGGGATCCGGATCGGACCGGCTGCGTTAAGACCACACAGCCTCCGTCAGCGGGTTAGCGCGAACGGAGACCCCATGGCCTCGCTCGCCTGCCCCGGAAGTTCGGGCCTTTGCGCGCGCATTCGCATGCGAGCGGAAATTCCCTTGCCCCCGTCTATCGCCGGCGGGTTTCCCCATTACGTCCGCTCCGAAGAGCAAGACACCTGCGGTCTCGGACAGGTGGAACTCGGAAGACCTCGCGGTCTCCTTCGTTCCGTCCGCCGCCAGCCGGGTGGCCGACGACGGAATCTCGTCAAGCCGTCGCGATCAGGCGTTGATCGCGGTGGCCGGGTCGAGCTTGACGCCCGGACCCATGGTCGAACTGATCGACACCTTCTTGATGAAGGTGCCCTTGGCGCCGGTCGGCTTCGCGCGATTGATCGCGGTCACCAGCGCCTTCACGTTGGCGGCGATCGCGTCCTCGCTGAACGAGGCCTTGCCGACGCCGGCGTGGACGATGCCGGACTTCTCGGCGCGGAACTCGATCGAGCCGGCCTTGGCGGCCTTGACCGCGGCGGTCACGTCCTGCGTCACCGTGCCGAGCTTCGGGTTCGGCATCAGGCCGCGCGGGCCCAGCACCTTACCGAGACGGCCGACCACGCCCATCATGTCCGGGGTGGCGATGCAGCGCTCGAAGTTCATCTCGCCGCCGTTGATCTTCTCCGCGAGGTCGTCCGCACCGACGAGGTCGGCGCCGGCGGCCTTGGCCTCGTCGGCCTTGGCGCCGCGCGCGAACACCGCGACGCGGATCGTCTTGCCCGTGCCGCTCGGCAGGTCGACCATGCCGCGCACCGCCTGGTCGGCGTGGCGCGGGTCGATGCCGAGGTTCATCGCGACCTCGATCGTCTCGTCGAACTTCGCCTTGGCGTTCGCCTTGACGATCTTCACCGCCTCCTCGAGGCCGTAGGTCTTGTCGCGGTCGACGGTGCCGACGGCGGCCTTGTAACGCTTTCCGCCCTTCACAGTATTGACGGCCATGGCTTACTCCACCACCTGGAGGCCCATCGAGCGGGCCGAGCCAATGATCTGAGCCATCGCCGACTCGACCGAATCGCAGTTGAGATCGGGCATCTTCTGCTTGGCGATCTCCTCGATCTGCTTCTTCGTCACCTTGCCGACGATCTGCGTGCCGACCGTCTTGGCGCCCGACTCGATGCCCGCCGCCTTCTTCAGGAAGTAGGTGTTCGGCGGCGTCTTGGTCACGAAGGTGAAGCTGCGATCCTGGAACACGGTGATGACCACCGGGATCGGCATGCCGGGCTCGAGCTTCTGCGTGCGCGCGTTGAACTGCTTGCAGAATTCCATGATGTTCACGCCCTGCTGACCGAGCGCGGGGCCGATCGGCGGGGACGGGTTGGCCTTGCCAGCTGGCACCTGCAGCTTGACGTAGGCCTGGATCTTCTTGGCCATTCTTGCCCTCCTATGGGCGACGTGGTCCGGCCATGGCGGGCCTCCCACACCTGAGTTTCCAGCCAACCCCTTGATCCACAAGGATTTTCGAGATCGGTCCGGCCGAATACGAAAAGGCCGACCCCAAGGCCAGCCCTTCCGAAGGCGCGGGGTTTACCAAGTTCCCCGGCGCCCCACAACCCCTGTTTTTCCGCGAGTGCGAAGGCCCCATATGGGGCCGTCCCGGAGTTTTTCCAGTTAGAGTTTTTCCACCTGGGCGTAGTCGAGCTCGACCGGGGTGGAGCGACCGAAGATCGAGACGGCCACCTTCAGGCGTGCCCGTTCCTCGTCCACATCCTCGACAGTGCCGTTGAAAGAGGCAAACGGACCGTCGGCCACCTTGACCTGCTCGCCGACCTCGAAGCTGACGGCGGGCTTGGGCCGCTCGACGCCTTCCTGGACCTGCTTGAGGATCCGGCCGGCCTCGGCCTCGGAGATCGCCACCGGCTTGCCGCGGCCGCCGCCGCCCAGGAAGCCCGTGACCTTGGCGGTGTTCTTGATCAGATGCCAGGTGTCGTCGGTGAGCTCCATCTTCACCAGCACGTAGCCCGGGAAGAACTTGCGCTCGGTGTTGACCTTGGAGCCGCGGCGCACCTCGACCACTTCCTCGGTCGGCACCATCACCTGCGAGATGTCCTCGGCCAGGCCCTTCTTTTCCGCCTGCTCACGGATCGACTGGGCGACCTTGTTCTCGAAGCCCGAATAGGCGTGAACGACGTACCAACGATGAGCCATGTCAAGAAACCCCGAGCAGCAGCTGCACGACGAAGGCGATGACCTTGTCGGCCACCAGGAAAAACAGCGCCGCGATCACCACGAAGATGAAGACCATCGCGGTCGTGACCATGGTCTCGCGCCGCGTCGGCCAGGTGACCCTGGCAACCTCGGAACGGACTTCGCGGACGTACTCGACTGGATTCTTCATGTTCGCCATTCAAAAAGTGGCAGGAGTGGAGGGACTCGAACCCCCGGCCCTCGGTTTTGGAGACCGATGCTCTACCAACTGAGCTACACTCCTACAGCACGCCGCCCCGTCATGGGGCGGCGCCCTTATAGCATTACTTCACGACTTTGGTGACGACGCCGGCGCCGACGGTGCGGCCGCCTTCGCGGATGGCGAAGCGCAGGCCCTCGTCCATCGCGATCGGCTGGATCAG
>JAFEFH010000284.1 GCA_018240695.1 Pseudomonadota bacterium
CGCCCAAGTTCGGCGCGCTGATCCAGACCATTCCGCTCGCGGTGATGGGCGGCGTCAGCATCGTGGTGTTCGGCCTGATCGCCATCGCCGGCGCCCGCATCTGGGTCGACAACAAGGTCGACTTCGCCGACAGCCGCAACCTGATCGTGGCGGCGATCACCCTGGTGCTGGGCACCGGCGACTTCACCCTGAAGTTCGGCGGCTTCGCCATGGGCGGCATCGGCACCGCCACGTTCGGCGCCATCATCCTGTACGCGTTGTTGAGTCGAGGAAGGAAGTAGTCACATGCCCAAGGTCAAGGGACACGAGATATTCCGCTGCGACGCCGGTTGGCGGATCTTCTCCTTCCTGAAGCTCACGACGGCCGACGGCATCGTCGGCTGGTCGGAGTTCAACGAGAGCTTCGGCAGCCCGGGCCTGGCCGGCGTGATCGAGGCGCTGATGCCCAGCGCCATCGGCATGGACGCCATGGACATCGAGATGGTGAACGCCGTGCTCAACACCAAGTCGACGCAGTCGCGCGGCGGCGTGGTGCGGCAGGCGATCGCCGCCATCGAGAACGCCCTGCTCGACATCAAGGGCAAGGCGCTGGGCGTGCCGGTCTACCAGCTTTTCGGCGGCAAGCTGCGCGACCGCATCCCGGTCTACTGGTCGCACTGCGGCTCCTACCGCATGCGCAATCCCGACATCGTCGGCACCAAGCCGGTGCGCACCTACGACGACATGACCGAGGTCGGCGAGGAGGTGCGCAAGCGCGGCTTCACCGCCTGCAAGACCAACATCGCCATGGAGGTCGACGGCAAGCTGCGCGCCTACCGGCCGGGCTTCGTGATCGGCAAGGGCTTCCCGGAGCGCAACTGGGACGCCTTCATCGCCCGCAGTGCGGCCAAGACCGTCGAGGCCTTCCGCAAGGGCGTCGGCCCGGACGTCGGCATCATGCTCGACACCAACTTCCACTTCCGTACCGAGGGCTTCCGCCGCATCGCCGAGGCAGTGGCGCCGCACAACCTCACCTGGCTCGAGCTCGACGTGCACGATCCCAAGTCGATCGCGCTGCTGCGCCGCGACGCGCCCTGCCCGATCGCCTCGGGCGAGACGCTGCTCGAGCGCCGCGACTTCAAGCCCTATCTCGAGGCCTATGCCTTCGACACCGCGATCGTCGACGTGGTCTGGAACGGCTTCTCCGAGTCGCTGAAGATCGCCGCCATGGCCGACGTCTACGAGGTCAACGTGGCGCCGCACAATTTCTACGGCCACCTCGCGAGCGTCATCAGCGCGCACTTCTGTGCCGCCGTGCCGAACTTCCGCATCATGGAGACCGACATCGACAGCGTGCCGTGGCGCGACGAGATCGTCACCAACCCGCCCACGATCGAGAACGGCGACTTCCTCCTGCCCAAGGGCCCCGGCTGGGGCATGGACATCAACGAGGCGGCGCTGAAGAAGCACCCGCCCAAGAATTACGTCGTCACGCAGTAGGGATCAGCCGGCCTCGAACTCCACGAGGTCGGCGCCCTCGGCGACCTGCTCGCCCACGGCATAGCGCACGCTCTTCACCTTGCCGTCGGCGGGAGCGACCAGCGTGTGCTCCATCTTCATCGCTTCGAGCACCAGCAGCGCCTGTCCCTTGCTGACGCTGTCGCCCGCCTTGACGCGCAGATCGATGATCTTCCCAGGCAGCGGCGAGCGTACCGCGCCCTCGTCGGCACCGGCCGCCTCGTATTGCGTGACGTCGAGCGGATCGACGAGGCGCAGCCGGCGGCCGCCACCGTCGCCCGCGAACACCGTGTAGTCGATGCCGCCGTCGATGGCGGTGCGGCGCACCACGGCCGCCTCGAACGAGTCGCTGCCGAGATCGACGGCGATGCGGCCCTCGCCCGCCCGGCGCACCGTGGCCTCGACAGCGCCGCCCGGCAGGTCGAGCCCGAGCTTGCCGTGTCGGCGGCGCCGCGCGATCACGACGACCTCGCGCTCGCCGTCCTTCCAGCGCACCTCGTCATGGCCCTCCTTGAGCAGGCGGAAGCCGTTCTGCGCATTCCACGGCGAATGGGGATCGGCCGGCGCGCCGACCGGCGCCTCGCGCCACTCCAGCAGCCGCGCAAGCGTCGCCACGGCGAAAGTGCGATCGCCAGCCGGTGCCGCCTTGGCAAACAGGTCGGCGCGATAGCGCTCGATGAAGCCGGTATCGACCTCGCCGCCCACGAAAGCCGGATGCGCGCACAGCGCGTTCAGCAGCGCGGCGTTCGTCGTGACGCCGACGACTTCGGTCGCCGCCATCAGCGCCGCCATGCGCCGCATCGCCGAGGTGCGATCGCGGTCGTGCACGATCACCTTGGCGATCATCGGATCGTAGAACGGGGTCACGGTATCGCCCTGGCGCACGCCGGTGTCGACGCGCACATGCGCGTTCTCCTCGGGCAGCCGCAGATGAACGAGCGTGCCCGTCGACGGCAGGAAGTTGCGCGCCGGATCTTCGGCATAGAGCCGGACCTCGACCGCGTGCCCGTCGATCGTGAGCTCGTCCTGCTTCAGCGGCAGGTGCCCGCCGGCCGCGACCCGCAGCTGCCACTCCACGAGGTCCTGCCCCGTGATCGCCTCGGTCACCGGATGCTCGACCTGGAGACGGGTGTTCATCTCCATGAAGTAGAACGTGCCGTCCTGGTTGGCGATGAACTCGACGGTGCCGGCGCCGACATAGCCGATCGCCTTGGCCGCCGCGACCGCCGCCTCGCCCATCTGCTTGCGCCGGGCGGGGTCCATGTTGGGGGCCGGCGCCTCCTCGATCACCTTCTGGTGGCGGCGCTGGATCGAGCAGTCGCGCTCGAACAGGTAGACGCAGTCGCCGTGACCGTCGGCGAAGACCTGGATTTCGATGTGGCGCGGCCGCGTGAGATACTTCTCGACCAGCACGTGGTCGTCGGCGAACGAGGCCCTGGCCTCGCGCTTGGCGCCGGCCAGCGCATCGTTGAACTTGCCCGCTTCTTCCACCACGCGCATGCCCTTGCCGCCGCCGCCGGCCGACGCCTTGATCAGCACTGGAAAGCCGATGCGCGCGGCCTCCTTGGCCAGCAGCTCCGGCGCCTGGTCGTCGCCGTGATAGCCCGGCACCAGCGGCACCCTGGCCTTCTCCATGATCTTCTTGGCTTCGCTCTTGGAGCCCATGGCGCGGATCGCGCCGGGCGGCGGTCCGATGAACACGATGCCCGCCTTGCCGCAGGCCTCGGCGAAGCCCGCGTTCTCCGACAGGAAGCCGTAACCCGGATGCACCGCCTGCGCGCCGGTGCGCCTGGCCGCGTCGAGGATCTTGTCCACCACGAGATAGCTGTCGCGCGCCGCCGAGCCGCCGATATGCACGGCCTCGTCAGCCATCGCGACATGGCGCGCCTTGGCGTCGGCGTCGGAGTAGACGGCCACGGTCTTGATACCGAGCCGCCGCGCCGTCTTGATGACGCGACAGGCGATCTCGCCGCGGTTGGCGATCAGGATCTTCGAGAACATCAGACAGCCCACCTTGGCTTGCGCTTGTCGAGGAACGCCTTCATACCCTCCAGTGCCTCCTCGGTGACGCACTGGTTGGCGACGTGGCTGCCGAGGATGTCGGCGGCACTGGCGTCGTGAGGCAAGGCGTTGATCTGGGTGACCAGCTTCTTGATCAGGGTCTGGACCGACGGCGCGCCGAGCCTCAGCTCGCCCGCGAGCG
>JAFEFH010000285.1 GCA_018240695.1 Pseudomonadota bacterium
CGGCGGAAGTCGCCGTCGCCGGAGAACAGGATCACATGGTCGAGATGCTCGGCCATCTCGAGCACGTCGATGGCCAGCTCGATGTCCATGTTGCCCTTGATCTTGCGGCGGCCCATGGCGTCGGTGAATTCCTTGGTCGGCTTGGTGACCATGGTGTAGCCATTGTAGTCCAGCCAATCGACGAGCGGCCGGATCGGCGAATATTCCTGATCCTCGATCAGCGCGGTGTAGTAGTAGGCGCGCACGAGGCGGCCCTTCTCGCGGAAGACCTTGAGGAGGCGGCGGTAATCGATGTCGAAGCCCAGCGAGCGGGCGGCGGAGTAGAGGTTGGCGCCGTCGATGAAGAGCGCGACGCGCTCGGATTCATAGAAATTGCCCTTCATGGCTCTTATCCTTTTTTTAATATGTTCAGAGGGGTCGAATAAATTATTGAGCCGCTGGAGCAAACTAACGCCACGCTCTCCAGCAGCGCTTGAAGTGTACGCTTTTAAGTGATTGTTCACAAGGAGTTGGGGGAAGGCCCTCTTGAGCGAACAGGCGGACAAATCAATTTACATCGGAATGGGGGCAAATCTGCCCCACCCTAGATATGGGGCTCCGGCCGACACCCTGACGGCGGCGCTGGGCGATCTGGCCCGCCGGGGCGTGTCGGTGCGCCGGATGTCGCCGTGGTACCGCACGGCGCCGGTGCCGGCCTCGGACCAGCCCTGGTACGTGAACGCCGTGGCCGAAATCGCCACGAATCTGCCGCCGGACATGCTTTTACAGGCCCTCCACGCCGTCGAGGAGGCCTTCGGGCGGGTCCGCAGCGTGCCCAACGCGCCCCGCCTGATCGACCTCGATTTGCTCGATTTCCGGGGGGAAATCGCCCCGGGAGTGCCGGGAAAGGCCACTCTGCCGCATCCCAGGCTGGCCGGCCGGGCCTTCGTCCTGCGGCCGCTGGCCGATCTGGCGCCGGACTGGCGGCACCCGGTGACCGGCGCATCGGTCGGGGCCCTCGTGGCGGCCCTGCCGGCGGACCAGATCGCCCAGAGGCTGTAGGGTTGTTTTTTGGGCTGGGGCGCGTATAACCCGCCGCTCCCGCGAATTTCAGACGTCGACCCTCAGAGGTTCATATGGCGCGTGTCACCGTCGAAGACTGCATCGTCCAGGTGCCCAACCGTTTCGAACTCGTGCTGTTCGCTTCCCAGCGCGCGCGCGACGTCTCGGCCGGCGCCCAGATCACCGTCGACCGCGACCGCGACAAGAACCCGGTGGTGGCGCTGCGCGAGATCGCCGAGCAGAAGCTCGACCAGGCCCAGCTCAAGGACTCGCTGATCTCGGGCATGCAGAAGCATGCCGACATCGACAAGCCCGAAGAGGTCAACGAGATGGCCGAGCTCGAGCAGGAGCTGGCGGCGGCGCTGGCCCAGGGCGGCGCGGAAGCCGCCCAGCCGAAGGCCCTGCCGATGGCCGAGGAAGACGACGTTACCGAGTAACGGGCAGGGCTCAGCAGCCCTGCTATTCGCGCATTCAGCGTGGAGTGAACGCAATCGTCCCCATATAATGGGCGATTGTCATGATTCGTCAGTTTGAACTCGTCGAGCGCGTGCAGTCCTATCATCCGGAAGCGGACGAGGACGTGCTGAACCGCGCCTACGTGTATGGCCTGAAGAAGCACGGCAGCCAGCTGCGCGCCTCGGGCGACCCGTATTTCTCCCATCCCGTCGAGGTCGCCGGTATCCTGGCCGAGATGAAGCTCGACACCTCGTCGATCGTCACCGGCCTGCTGCACGACACGATCGAGGACACCGACGCCACGCGCGAGGAGATCTCGGGCATGTTCGGCGAGGACATCGCCCGCCTGGTCGATGGCGTCACCAAGCTGTCGCGGCTCGAGGTCCAGTCGGAGAGCACCAAGGAAGCCGAGAACCTGCGCAAGCTGGTGCTCGCCATGTCGTCGGACATCCGCGTGCTGCTGGTGAAGCTCGCCGACCGCCTGCACAACATGCGCACGCTCCATCACATCAAGGAGCCGGCGCGCCGCCGCCGCATCGCGCGCGAGACCATGGACCTCTACGCGCCGCTCGCCTCGCGCATCGGCATGGAACGGGTGAAGCGCGAGCTGGAGGAGCTGGCCTTCGCCGAGCTCAATCCCGACGGCCGCTCGTCGGTCCTGGCGCGGCTCGGCTACCTCAAGGAAAAGGGCGAGGAGATCGTCCCGCAGATCGAGGCCGAGCTCACGCGCACGCTGAAGGAGGGCGGGCTCGACGCGCAGGTCTCCGGCCGCGAGAAGACGCCCTATTCGATCTGGCGCAAGATGCAGCAGAAGAACGTGTCGTTCGAGCAGCTCGCCGATATCATGGCCTTCCGCATCATCGTGGCCGACACCGCGCAGTGCTACCAGGCGCTCGGCCTGCTGCACGGCCGCTACCAGGTGCTGCCGCAGCGCTTCAAGGACTACATCTCGGTTCCCAAGCCCAACGGCTACCGCTCGCTGCACACCGGCGTGATCGGTCCGGCGGGCCAGCGCATCGAGATCCAGATCCGCACCGAGGAGATGCAGGACCAGGCCGAGCGCGGCGTGGCGGCGCACTGGATCTACAAGCAGGGCGGGCCTTCGGCCGACGTGCCGCAATACGCCTGGCTGCGCTCGCTGATGGACATTCTCGACAAGGCGCCGAACGCCGAGGAGTTCCTCGAGCACACCAAGCTCGAGATGTTCCAGGACCAGGTGTTCTGCTTCACGCCCAAGGGCAACCTGATCGCCCTGCCGCGCGGCGCGACGCCGATCGACTTCGCGTATGCGGTGCACAGCCAGGTCGGCGACACCTGCGTCGGCGCCAAGATCAACGGCCGCATGCTGCCGTTGCGCACCCAGCTCTCGAACGGCGACCAGATCGAGATCGTGACGTCGAAGGCGCAGACGCCGTCGCCGACCTGGGAGCGCTTCGCCGTCACCGGCAAGGCCAAGGCCGCGATCCGCCGCTTCATCCGCACCCGCCAGCGCGAGCAGTACCTCCAGCTCGGCCGCTCGCTGCTCGACAAGACCTTCCACGAGGAAGGCTACGAGGCCACCGACAAGGGCCTCGACGGCGTGAAGGCCAACTTCAAGCAGGCCACCACCGACGATCTCGTGGCCGCCGTGGGCGCGGGCCTGATCGGCGCGCGCGAGGTCATGACGGCGGTCTATCCGGGCCTCAAGCAGCAGCGGCCCGCGGGCCGCGCCAACGGCGCCGACGTGGTGCCGATCGCGCGCGCCCGCGCCAAGGCCAAGGCCGAGAGCAGCCGCGCCGCCGCCGAGAGCGGGCAGATCGCGATCAAGGGCCTGATCCCCGGCATGGCGGTGCACTTTGCGCGCTGCTGCCATCCGCTGCCCGGCGACCGCATCGTCGGCATCATCACGACGGGCAAGGGCGTCACCATCCACACGATCGACTGCGCCACGCTCGAGAGCTTCTCCGAATCGCCCGAGCGCTGGATCGACGTCGGCTGGGATTCGGTGGGCGAGGGCGCGGAGGCGGCCTATACCGGCCGCCTCAAGGTCACCGTGGCCAACCAGCCCGGCAGCCTGTCGAGTCTGTCCACTGTCATTGCGCGGCACGAGGGCAACATCTCGAACCTGCGCATCGTCAACCGCTCGATGGATTTCTTCGACATGGTGATCGACGTCGAGGTGGCCGACGTGAAGCATCTCGCCGACATCACC
>JAFEFH010000286.1 GCA_018240695.1 Pseudomonadota bacterium
ATATCACGGTTCGGCCGGCCGTTCGGGGCAGAATTGCGGCGTCACAGCCTTGTCGCGGGCCGGTCCTTGAGGACCAGCGGCAAGCCCGCCGTCATCAGGATCACGCGGTCGGCCCGCTCGGCCATACGCATGTTGAGCCGGCCCTGGGCATCGCGGAAGGCGCGGCCCAGCGGCGTCTCGGGCACGATGCCGAGCCCCACTTCGTTGCTGACGAAGATCACCGGCGCCGGCAGGCCCTCCAGCGCGCGCACCAGATCGTCGGTGGCCGCGTCGATGTCCGTGCCGGCATGCATCTGGTTGGACAGCCACAAGGTCAGGCAGTCGACCAGGATCGGCCGGCCGGCCACGGCATTGGCAGCGAGCGCTTCGTCGAGCGCGAGCGGCGCCTCGATCGTGACCCAGTTGGCGCCGCGGCGGGCGCGATGGGCCATGATGCGCGTGGCCATCTCGACATCGCCCGCCTCGGCAGTGGCGATATAGAGCGCGGGCCGCGGTGCTGCGCCAAACGACGTGCCGGCGGCCAGCTTCTCGGCATGCGTGCTCTTGCCCGAGCGGGCGCCGCCCAGGACGAGCGTGACCGGCGGCAGCGGGAATGTCGGCGTGTGCTCCATCAGTGCTGCGCCGCGCGGACCAGCCAGCAGGCGGCCGGCAAGCGAATCCCCTCGGGCGTCGCGTGCGGCGCCAGCGCCTCGGCGATGGCGTCCTTCGCCTTGGCGACCTGCTCCGGCGTGGCCTCCTTGAAGAGGCGCGCCAACGGCCCGAACTTGCCGAGATTCTCGAGAACGTCGGACACGTCCCGGCCCAGCGTGTTCGACTGGTCGAGCTTCTCGAACGAGGGCGTGCCGAAGCCTGCTTCCTTCAGGATGCGCTCGACGCGCGTGCGATCTCCGAAAGCATACTGACCGGGATCTTCCGGACCTGGTCGCTCGTACGGCGGCAAGTGCGGCAGCGCCGCGCGCATGGGCACGAGCCCCCAGGGATTCTCCTGCGGCGTGCGCCAGCACACGAAGACCAGCCGGCCCGACGGCTTCATCGCGCCGCGCAGGTTGCGGAACGCCTTCACCGGATCGCCGAAGAACATGACGCCAAAGCGCGAGAAGACGAGATCGGCAGCGCCTTGTTCGAAAGCATAGGTCGCGGCATCGGCCACCGCGAAGGTCGCGTTGGCGAGCTTCTGGGCACGTGCCGCCTCGACCAGGGCCTCGGAAATGTCGACGCCCAGCACGCGACCCGACGACCCAACGGCGGCTGACAGGCGCGCCGTCGTCTCGCCAGTGCCGCAGCCCACGTCGATCGCGCTCTCGCCCGGCTTCGCCGCCGCCGCTGCAAGCGCGGCGTCGCTGAAGCCCGCGATGCCGCGCTGGATACGGTCGTAGGAGGCCAGCCACATCTTGCCGCCCGACCCGTTCCAGAAGGCGGCCTGGTCGGCGGCGAGCTCGGCTTGGGTCTTCACGCCCGGCTGCCGCCGCCATGGGCCATGACGACCTCGCGCGGCATGTAGTTGGTGAACGCGACCTTCCAGGCATGCGCCGGGTCGGCATTCTCGAAATGCTCGATCAGGGTGATCGAAACGTTCTCGATCTCGAAACGCACCGCGGCCTCGGGATGCATGTTGAAGGCATGCGCCAGCGCCGCACGGATCGTGCCGCCATGCGCCGTCGCCACGATGTCGCGGCCGCGATACTTGTCGGTCAGCCGCTCGATCGAGCGCACCGTGCGCTCGCGCAGGTCGGTGAAGCTCTCGCCGCCGGGCGGCCGGAACTCGGGCGGCGCCAGCCAGAAAAGATGGCCGTTGTTCGGCATCGCCGTGATCTCGGCATAGGTCAGGCCCTGCCACTCGCCGAACGACTGCTCGGCCAGGTCGGGATCGATCACGATCTCGCCGAACTCCGCGCCGGCCTTGCCCAGCGTCTCCGCCGTCTTGCGCGCGCGCAGCAGGTTGGACGAGTACCAGACCGCGCCCTTGGGCAGGAGCTTCGCCTGATGCTTGAACAGCGCCTCGTTGCTGACGTCGCAGTCCTTGTCGAACTGGCCGTAGCAGCGGCTTTCCGGATTCGGCACGGGCGCATGCCGCACCCACCACCAACGCGTGACCGATCCAGTGTTCTTGGGCGCCGTGGCCATGACTGCTCCTTGCCGAATGAAACGTATCAGTGCGCGATGAAGAGCGCGGCGATCACCAGGAAGACCATCTCGGCCTTCTGTTCGAGCGCGCCCAGCGTGTCGCCGGTATAGCCGCCGATGCGGGCCGCGATCCAGCGCGCCGCGAACCAGGTCGCGGCCATGACCGCGAGCGGCGCCAGGATGGCGACCAGAATGCCCTTGCCCAGCAGCAGCACGAAGGCGATCGCGGCGCCGATGCCGACCGTCAGCCAGACGTCGGTATCGGTCGGCTTGCCGGCAAGCACGCCCAGCCCGTCGCTGCGGATCGGCGCGTAGGCGAGCAGCGGATAGGCCAGCACGGCGCGCGACATGGCATGCGCGCCGATCAGCACCGCAAGTCCCGTACCGCCACCGAACTGCGCGAGGCAGGCGACCTTGATGACCACCGACAGTGCCAGCGCCAGCACGCCGAACGTGCCGTTGCGGCTGTCGCGCATGATCTCGAGCCGGCGCGGCGTCTCGAGCGCGTGCGGGCCCAGCCCGTCGGCGGTATCGGCGAGCCCGTCTTCATGCAGGGCGCGCGTGATGAGGACGCCCGCGCCGACGGCGAGCGCGGCCGCGAGCCAGCCCGGGCCGGAGATGCCGCGCACCAGCGCGAACACCAGGCCGCAGGCGAGGCCGACACCGGCGCCGACGAACGGCAGCACCGGCAGCACGTCGGCCAGCGGCCAGCGCGGCATTCCCGTGTCGAGCTTCAGGCCCGTGAAGAACGAGACCTGTTCCTTGAACGCCTGGAACCATTCGTCGAACGTCGATGGGCGGCCTGTCGGGCGGTCATTGGGGCTGGTCATGATGGATCAAATATAGGATGGTCCGCGCCCGCTATGAACGCCCCACCTCCTGCTTCTTTCGACGAAATCCGCGGCATCCTGCGCAACATGCCGGGCCCGGATCAGGCCGCCCAGACCGAGGTCGTGCGCCGCCAGGCCGAGCTCACCAAGCCGCCGGGCTCGCTCGGCCGGCTGGAAGAGATCGCCGAATGGCTGGCCGCCTGGCAGGCCCGCGCCTACCCCAAGCTCGACCATCCGCGCATCGCTGTGTTTGCCGGCGCCCATGGCGTCGCCCGCCGCGGCGTCTCGGCCTACCCGCCGGAAGTCACGGCACAGATGGTGAAGAATTTCGTCGACGGAGGCGCTGCCATCAACCAGCTCGCCACTGCGATCGACGCCGACCTGCGCATCTACGAGCTCGACCTCGTCAATCCGACCGACGACTTCACGCAAGGTCCGGCGATGAGCGAGACCCGTGCCGCGCGCGCCATGGCCTACGGCATGATGACCGCCGAGCCCGGCATCGACGTGCTGTGCCTCGGCGAGATGGGCATCGCCAACACGACGGCATGGCCCAACGTGCCGCTGGCGCTCAGCCAGGGCACCTTCGACGCCTTCGTGTCGACCGACGAGAGCTGCAACTCGGCCAAGCTGTGGGAAGCCGGCGTGAAGTACTCCTACGCCGACCACCAGTTCATGGGCCAGTACATCCCGATGATGAGCAAGGC
>JAFEFH010000287.1 GCA_018240695.1 Pseudomonadota bacterium
TGGTTCGAGGCCGGCGCCGCCGACGGCTTCAACGTCATGTTTCCCTATCTGCCGGGCGGGTTGGACGACTTCGTGAACAAGGTCGTGCCGGAGCTGCAACGGCGCGGAATCTTCCGCACCGAATACGAGGGCACGACCCTGCGTGAGAACCTGGGGCTGCCGCGGCCGGAAAATAGGTTCTTTGCGGGAGCGAAAAAGGCGGCAGAATAGGCGGCATGAGCTTCGAGATCGCCGTCGGCAGCGCCGACGATGTCGCCCGCATGGCCGAATGGGCCAACGACGAAGGTTGGAATCCCGGCAACACCGACGCGCAGGCCTTCTTCGCGACCGATCCCGGCGCGTTCCATATCGGCCGTCTCGACGGCAAGCCGGTGGCCTGTGTCTCGGTGGTGAAGTACGGCGCGGGCTTCGGCTTCCTGGGGTTCTACATCGCGCGGCCCGAGATCCGCGGCAAAGGCTACGGCATCCAGGTTTGGGACGCCGGCATGAGGCGGATGGCCGGCCGCAACGTCGCGCTCGAGGGCGTCGTGGCGCAGCAGCACAACTACCGCAAGTCGGGTTTCCGCACGATCTGGAACACCGTGCGCCACGAGGGCAAGCCGGCCGCCCTTGCGCCGCCGGCCGGCGTGACGCTCGCCGATGCGCGCGGTATCGCATTCGACAAGCTCGCGGCCTACGACCGCCGCTTCTTCCCCGAGGCGCGCGACTCTTTCCTCGCACCCTGGATCGCGCTGCGCGAGCGGCAGTCGATGGTGGCGGTGCGGGACGGGTCGCTGGCGGGCTTCGGCGTGATCCGCGCCTGCCGCGCGGCCTCGCGCATCGGGCCGCTCTATGCCGCGTCGCCGGAGATCGCGCTGGCCCTGGTCTCGGCGCTGGCGGCCAAGGCGGGCGCCTCGACCGTCGCCGTCGACATTCCCGACAACAACAAGGCGGCGCTGGCGATGGCCGAACAGGCCGGACTGAAGCCCGCATTCGAGACGGCGCGCATGTACACCGGCGCCGTCCCGGAGATCGATCGGGACGGGCTGTTCGGCGTCACCAGCCTCGAGCTCGGCTAGTAGGTGGCCGCGAGATAGTCCGCGATCGGGTCGATGTCGGCTTCCTTGATGGGGGCGCCGTAGACCTTGATCATCTTGACCACTTCGGCCTTCCAGAAGTCCTTCTTGAACTTCGGACCGCGCGGCTGGGTCTCGATGTAGTCGGCCGAATGGCAGGGCCCGCAATTGCCCTGGACCAGTTCGACGCCCGGACCGGGCTTGAACTCGACCGTTTCGGGCGGCGCCTCGTAGGCCACGGGCTTGGCGTTGACGGCGAGGGCCACGCACAGGGCACCGGCGGCGAGAAGCGCGGGCAGGATCGTACGGTTCATGTCCGGTCTCCCTAGGCTGCCGTCACGCGGGTGGTCTCGATCACGTTGCGCATGTAGCCCGCCGGGTTCCATGTCGCCTTCTCCGGCTGGGTCTTGCCGCCGTTGCTGGTGGCGCGGACCTTCAGCACGTGCGCGCCCGCGGCCAGGTTCACCGGCAGCGTCCATTCGCGGAAGGAATACTTGCCGAGATCGTTGCCGAGCTTGGCCTGGGCCCAGCTCTTGCCGTCGTCGGTCGAGACCGCGACTTCCTTGATGCCGGTGCCGCCGTCGAAGGCGATGCCCTTCAGCGTCGTCTGGCCGGCCTTCACCTTGGCGCCGTCGAGCACGCTGGTGATGAACGACCGGACGTTGAAGCGGCCGATCGGCACCGTGGTCTTGGGCGCGGTGCCCGGCTCGACGCAGGCGCACTCGTTGTCGGGAATGCGATAGGCCGTCTTCATCCAGAAGCCGTCATAGACATTGTCGATGACGTTGAGCTCGAAGAGGTGCTTCACCCAATAGGTGCCGTAGTAGCCGGGCACGACCAGGCGCACAGGGAAGCCGTTCAGGATCGGCAGGTCCGCGCCGTTCATCTGGTAGGCGAGCATGACCTCGCCGTCGCGCGCATGGTCGATGTCGAGCGCCTTGATGAAGTCGGGGGTCGGCTCGATCACCGGGCCGTCGAGTCCGTTCAGCGTCACCTGCTTGGCGCCGGCCTGGACGCCGGCCATGTCGAGCACGGTCTTCAGCGCCACGCCGCGCCAGCGCGCATTGCCCATGGCGCCGTTGGCGGACTGTCCGCCGGGAACGCGCGGCTCGGAGAAGCCGCGGCTGTTGCCCGAGCACTGGTTGACCGCGACGATCTCGATCGATGGCATGCGCTTCAGGTCGGCGACCTTGAGCTTCAGCGGCTTGTTGACCTTGCCCTTGATCTCGACGGTGAAGGTGTCGATGTCGAGCGTGTCGAACGGAATGTCGGCGATGTGGTAGCGCACGAAGAACGCGTCGTTCGGCGTGATCACGCTCTCGTTGTAGACCGAGAACGGCGTCTCGAGCTGCGGCGGACGCGCCGTCAGGCGGATCATCGGCCGCTTCTGCGGATATTTCATGACCGGCCGCTGACCGTTCTCGAACGGCAAGGTGACCGTGTCGTCGGCGAATGCCTTGAGCGGGCCGAGCGCGGCAAGCGCGGCGGCGGAACCTTGCAGGACTGTTCTTCTGGTGATCACGCGTTTCTCCCTCGGAAGCGGCGGCGGATGGGACGAGCGTTATCCCGAATCTATCAAACGCTTCGGCGGGGAACCAGCGCGAGCCAGAGGGAAATCACGGTCGAGGCGATGGCCACGGCCTGCAATGCGGAAAGCGGTTCACTCAGTATGAGGATGCCGCTCACGATGGCGACGATGGGAATGGCGATCGACGACAAGGCGGCCACCTGCGCGGGCAACAGCTTCACCAGCGCGAACCAGGTGGCGGTTCCGAGCGCCATCGGGATGGCGCCCGTATAGAGCGTGGCCGTCATCACGAGCGGCGAAGGCCAATGCGTCGGCAGCCCGTCGATCAGCAATGCGCCCAGCGCGATCGGCGGCAGGGTGATCACGACCTGCCAGAAGGTGAGCGAGAGGCCCATGCCGTGCCAGCTCGTGCGCTTCACGATGAAGGTGCCGACGGCCCAGCAGAAGCCCGCCAGCAGGCCCCAGAACAGGCCCTGGGGTGCGCGGCTGTAGCTCGAGAAGTTCGGGATCATCAACGCCATCACGGCGGCGGCGCCGATCAGGATCGCCGCCAGCAGACGGCCGGTGAGCTTCTGGCGGAAGACGACGAAGTTCAGCAGCGCCACCCAGAGCGGCATCGTGTAGGCCAGCACGGCGGCGTGGCCCGAGGGGATGTAGAGCACGGCCATCGAGGTCGCGATGTTCCAGATCGCGAGGTTCATCGCCGACGCCGCGGCGAGGGCCGGCCACTTGCCCTTCGGGACCGCGAAGCTCTCGCGCCGGATCAGCAGGATCGCCGCCAGCACGAGCGTCGCGGTGCCGAGCACGATGGTGCGGAAGGTCAGCACCGGCAGTTCGGCGAGGGCGATGCGGAACAGCGGCCAGTTGGTGCCCCAGACGAGGGTCAGGGTCAGCAGCAGCGCCAATATTCTGGGAGACACGCGATTCATGGACCAGTTGGCGATCAGACCTGATTTTCGTCCGCGGCTTCGAGGTAGCAGCCGTCGATGCGCCAGCTTCCGTCGGGCAGTCTCGCCATCGGATAGAACGCCGTGCTGCGCCGCCCGTCGGGGCCGACGACGTGGAC
>JAFEFH010000288.1 GCA_018240695.1 Pseudomonadota bacterium
CGATGGCTGCCGGTTTGGTCTTTTTCGCCGTCGCCATGCTGCTTTTCCCCCGCGCCGCTTGCGACAAAATGACGGCCGAGTGTTTAGCGTTCATCCACAGGAGCGGCAAGGGCGGCGGGCCCCTGAATCGCTGTTCAGGGAGTCGATTTATCGTCAGTTTTATTATAGGACTGACTTAATCCTCCTGCGACCGGCAGTCGCCACCCCCGGTAGATCGCCATCAGTCGAAGGAAAAGGCAGAGGGCGGCGCCGAAGACGGCCACCGGCAAGTGGGGCAGGCCGAGCCAGTATCCCAGGGCGACCGACCCCGCCCCGGCGAGGGCCGCCACGGCATAGAGCTCCGAGCGGAGAACGGAAGGGACCTGGAGAGTCAGCAGGTCGCGCGCCACGCCGCCGCCGATGCAGGTGATCATACCCAGGATCGCAGCCATCGCCGGGTCGAGCCCATGGGCCAACGCCTTCTGCGTGCCGGTGACGGCAAACAGGCAAAGACCGGCAGCATCGAACAGCTGCACCGGGCGCCGCACCTGGGCGATGGCGTCGGAGCCCCCGAAGGCCAGCAGGCCTGCCGCAGCCGCTGCCGCGAGGTAGCGCCAGTCGGCGATCGCCGCCGGCGGCACCGCGCCGATCAGAAGATCGCGGGCGAGGCCGCCCGTCACGGCCGCCGCCCAGGCCACGACCAGCACGCCGAACAGATCGAGCCGGTGTCGCACGCCCTGTGTCCCGCCGCTGATGGCGAAGACGAAGGTGGCGCCGAGGTCGATCGCGTCGAACAGCATGTGCCAGTCTATCCCGGTTGCCGCGCGGTGCCGAGATGGCAGAGTGGGCGGCGAGGGAGGATCGATGTCGTTTTTCACCAAGACCCGCACCGGGCGCCTGCTGGTGGCCCGCCGCCGGCTGCTGCTGTCGATCCTGGCCGGCACGGCGCTGTTCCTGCTGCTGCCGTCCGAGAACCGGCTGTCGACCCGGCTGCTGGTGTCGTGGGACCTGACGGCGCTGATCTACATCGCCTTCGCGTCACTGATGATCGGCCGCTCGACCGTCAAGACCTGCCATACCCACGCCAAGCTGTACGACGAGTCCGACTGGGTGATCGTGACCCTGGTCGTGTTGAGCGCGACCGCGAGCTTCGCGGCGATCTTCTCCGAGCTGGCGCGGCTCAAGGCGGCCGACGGCATTCCCCTCGTGGCGCTTGCGGTCACCGGCGCCACTATCGTGCTGTCGTGGACCTTTACGCACATGGTGTTCACGCTGCACTACGCGAACCTCTACTACCGTCCGCAGAAAGGCGGCCATCCCGGCGGGCTGGAGTTCCCCGGCGACCGCGAACCCGACTATCGCGACTTTCTCTATTATTCGTTCGTGATCGCTTGCGCGGCCCAGACAGCCGACGTCAACACGCTGTCGCATTCGATGCGCCGCATGACGCTGATCCACGGCATCGTGGCCTTCGCCTTCAACACCGCGATCCTGGCGTTGATGATCAACGTCGGCGCCAGCCTGGTCTGACGTCTAGGCCTTGCGGCGGCCGGCGTGGCTGCTGACCGCGCCGCCGTCGGTCTTGCGCAGCTCCATGAACACAAGCGACGAGGCGATCGTGATCAGCCCGAGCACGATGAACGCCTCGTGCACGCCGTGGATCATCGCCGCCGGATCGGAATGCAGTCGCTCGGGCACGAACAGCGAGGCGATGAGCGAGGCGCTCGCGACACCGAAGCTGATCGACATCTGCTGGCCGGTGCTGGCGATGGTGCTGGCGCTGCTGGTCTGGCTGCCGGTGACGTCGGCATACACCAGCGTGTTCATGCTGGTGTATTGCATCGAGGTGAAGAAGCCGAGAATGAAGGCCTGGATCACGATGCGCCATGGCGGCGTGTCGACGCCCACGGTGGCGAACAGCATGATCATGCAGCCGACGATGAAGGTGTTGCCGATCAGCACCGTCCGGTAGCCGAAGTGGGCGAGGATCTTCGGCACGACGATCTTGAGGCCGATCGCGGCCATCGCCTGCGGCGCGATCAGCATGCCCGACTGCACCGGCGAGAAGCCGAGGCCGATCTGGTAGAGCAGCGGAAACAGGAAGGGGATGCCGCCCAGTCCGAGGCGGCCCACGAAACTGCCGATCACGGCGGCGCGGAAGGTGCGCAGCTTGAACAGGCTGAGCATCAGCAGCGGATAGGCGGTCTGTGTCGCGCGGATGCCGTAGCCCGCCAGCAGCAGGCCCGAGAGGCCGAGCAGCGCCAGCATCTCGAGGTCGCTGAGACTGTGCTCGCCGAAGACTTCCAGCACGTAGGAGAGCAGCGCGATGCCGGTGCCGAACAGGATCAGCCCGACGACATCCAGCGGATGCGTGTCTTCCTCGCGGTAGTCGGGCAGGTAGCGGCGGATCAGATAGAGGCCAAGCAGGCCGACCGGCAGGTTGACGAAGAAGACGATGCTCCAGTGCAGGTAATGCACGATCAGGCCGCCGACCACCGGTCCCAGCATCGGCCCGATCAGGCTGGGGATCGACACGAAGCTCATCGCGCGGATCAACTCGGACTTGGGGAACGTCCGCACCATCGTCATGCGGCCGACCGGCACCATCATGGCGCCGCCGATGCCCTGGAGGATGCGGCAGGCGACCAGCATCGTGATGTTGGTCGAGATGCCGCAAAGCAGGGAGCCCAGCGAGAACACCGCGATAGCGCCGCCGAACACCCGGCGCGTGCCGAAGCGGTCGGCCATCCAGCCGCTGATCGGGATGAAGACCGCAAGGCTCAGCGTGTAGCTCGCGAGCACCGACTTCATGTTGAGCGGTGTGACGTCCATCGCCTGGGCGATCGCCGGTACAGCGGTGTTCAGGATCGTCGTGTCGAGCGATTGCATGAAGAACGCAACCGCGACCATCCACGGCAGCAGCCGCTTGGTGAAGTCGTCGACAGGATCGGTCTGGGGCGTCGTCGCTGTCATGCCGGGCCACCGATAGCACGGCCCGGCATGCGCGAGAGGCAGGTCGCGGTCGCGGCTACTGCGCGGCTCCGCCCGCCCACGGCGACATGACTTCGTTCATGCCGGTGAGCTCGCCGGTCTTGGGATCGCGAACGATGCAGCTCGGATTGGCGAAGCCCAGCGGCGAGACCTGATTGGCGACTTCCGTCGTCGGCAGTTTCTGCGCGATCGCCTTCTTCACCGTATCGGGCAGCTCGCGATTGACCCGGATCGGTCCGACGCCGGAGATATCGACGCGCGGCTGGTGGAACGCCGTCTCCACGTCGAGGCCACGGTCGATCATCATCAGCGAGAGCTGTGACACCGCCGGCACGATGCGCCGGCCGCCCGACGCACCGATGCAGAACCACGGCTTGCCGTCCTTCACCACGACGACGGGGCAGATGTTGCACAACGGACGCTTGCCAGCGGCGATCGAGTTCGGCCGGCCGGCCTCCGGATCGAACCACAACATGCCGTTGTTCATGGTGATGCCGGTCTTGGGCAGCATGACGCACGAGCCGAACAGCGACATCAGCGTCTGGGTGAGCGCCACCATGTTGCCTTCCGAGTCGGCGGCACAGAAGTGCGTGGTGCAGGTGTTCGCCGGCTTGTCGCCCAGCGTCTTCAGGCGCTCCTG
>JAFEFH010000289.1 GCA_018240695.1 Pseudomonadota bacterium
CGGATCGGCGAGGCCGTCGGCATCAGCACGTCGGAGAACAGCGGCACGTGGCCCGCCATCACGTCGCGCAACGCCTCGGCGCTGCCCTTGTAGCCGACATGGTCCATCGGGATGCCGGTGCGCGCCTTGATATACTCGCCCCACAGGTGCGGCAGGCTGCCGACGCCGGCCGAGGCATAGGGTACGAGACGGCCGGGCACGGCCTTCGACCAGGTGATCAGCTCCGCCACCGTCTTGAACGGCGCGTCGTTGTTGGCGGCCAGCAGCATCGGCAGGTCGACGAAGCGCGCGACCGGCGCGAGGTCCTTGGTCGAGTTGTAGGGCAGCGTCACGCCGAACGCGTCGTTCACCGCGATGGCGCCCGGCGTCAGCAGGATGGTGAAGCCGTCGGGCTTGGCCTTGGCCACGATCTCGGTGCCGATGATGGTGGCGCCGCCCGGCTTGTTCTCGACCACGACCTGCTGGCCGAAGAGCTGCGTCAGCTTCTCGGCGATGATGCGCGAGCAGGTGTCGGTCGAACCGCCCGGCGCATAAGGCACCACGAAGCGGATCGGTTTGTCGGGAAACGCCTGCGCCCGCGCCCTGCGCGGCGCCGCCGCGGCAAACGGCGCAATCGCCGCAGCTCCCAATAAAGTCCTTCTTTTCATGGCTTGTCCTCCCGCTCTTGATTTGTGCTGACAAGATTGCCGACAAGATTGTTGACAGTCTTTCAGGCCTTCTATCCTATCGTGTGCAATGAGATCATAGGACGGGGGAAATGTCAGGCAGGGTCGTCACGCTAAAGACCAAGCCACGTGCGCGTCCGCGTCGCACCGGCGGCGGCGGACGGTCCGGCGCGCCCGCCGCCCGGACGATCGCCGACATTGTCGAGGCCCTGCGCACCCGCATCGGCCGCCAGGACGTGGCGCCCGGCGCCAAGCTCGGCGAACAGGAGCTGGCGGCCGAGTTCGGCGTGCCCCGCGCGCGCATCCGCGAAGTCTTCGGCGTGCTCGAGAGCCGTGGCCTGATCGAGCGCATCCCCAACCGCGGCGCCGTGGTGTCGCGGCTGGAGCTCGAGCATGTCTTCCAGCTCTACGAGGTGCGCGCGGTGCTCGAGGGCATGTGCGTGCGGCTGGCCACCCAGAACGCGCCGCCCGAGACCTGGGACGAGTTCGTCCACCTGTTCGGCGCGCCGATGGACGGCTTCGTGAAGGCCGGCGACTTCGACTCCTTCATCGTGGTCTACGAGCGCTTCCGCCGCGCCATCATCGAATGGGCGCGCAATCCCGTGGCCGCGCGCATGCTCGACAGCATCTACGAGAAGACCAACGTGGTGATCCGGCGCATCGTGATCCTGCCGGGCCGCGCCCAGTCGGGCCTCGGCGAGCATCGTGCCGTCGTGGCGGCGATGCGCGCGGGCAATGCCGAGGAGGCCGAGCGCCTGAAGCGCATGAACCTCCAGAACGCGCAGGACACGTTGCGCCGTTTCCAGAAATACGTGCTGTAGGAGCGGGCGTTGGAACGGCAAGGTCCCCTGAGCGGCTATCGCGTGCTGGAGATCGGTTCGACCGTGGCCGGTCCCTTCTGCGGCCGCATGCTGGCCGACTTCGGCGCCGAGGTGATCAAGATCGAGCCGGCCGAGGGCGATCCGGTGCGCACCATGGGCAAGTCGGTCGACGGTCACTCGCTCTACGCCGCCTCGATCTTCCGCAACAAGCGCTTGGTCTCGATCGACCTGCGCCGCCCCGAGGGCCGCGCGCTGATCAAGGATCTCGCGGCCAAGGTCGACGTGCTGGTCGAGAACTTCAAGCCGGGCACGCTCGAGAAATGGGGCCTGGGCTGGGAGGATCTCTCCAAGATCAACCCCAAGCTGGTGATGGTGCGCATCTCGGGCTTCGGCCAGACCGGCCCCTATGCCGAGCGGCCGGGCTACGGCGTGGTCTGCGAGGCCGTGAGCGGCCTGCGCCACCTGACCGGCGATCCCGACCGCGCCCCGGCCCGCGTCGGCGTGTCGATGACCGACTATATCGCGGGGCTGCACGGCGCCTATGGCGCGGTGATGGCCCTGATGTCGCGCGAGAAGACCGGCCGCGGCCAGGTGATCGACGCCGCGCTCTACGAGAGCGCCTTCAACTTCATGGAAGTGTGGATCGGCGCCTACCAGAAGCTGGGTTTCGTGCCCGACCGCACCGGCTCGCGCCTGATCGGCAGCACGCCCAACAACCTCTATCCGACCGCCGACGACACCTACATCCACATCACCGCCATGGCCGACAGCCTGTTCCGCCGGCTGTGCGACGCGATGGGCCAGCCGCAGCTCGCCGACGATCCGCGCTTCACGCTCCACGCCGCGCGCAACGAGAACCACGAGGCGCTCGACGCGCTGATCTCCGCCTGGACGCAGCAGCACACGCTCGCCGACCTCGAGGCGAAGATGGAAGCGGTCTCGGTGCCGGCGACGCGCATCTTCACCGTCGCCGACATCTTCGCCGACCCGCACTACAAGGCGCGCCAGTCGATCGTCGAGGCGCCCGACCAGCATCTCGGCACCGTCGCGATGCCCGCGATCGTGCCGCGCCTGTCGGAGACGCCGGGCACCATCCGCCACACCGGCCGCGACGTCGGCCAGGATTCGCGCGCCGTGCTGCGCGAGGTTTTGGGACTGGAAGAGGCGCGCATCGACGCGCTCGAGAAGGAAGGCATCGTCGCATGAGCACCTACGAAGCGCGCAAGGCCAGGGCGCTGGCGATGGGCGGGCCGGAGAAGCTCGCCAAACGCAAGGCCGCGGGCGTGCTCAATGCCCGCGAGCGCGTGACGCGCCTGCTGGATCCCGACACGTTCATCGAGTCCGGCCTGTTCGGCGCCTCGCTGGTCGATCGCGAGAAGTCGGCGGCCGACGGCAAGATCGCGGGCTTCGGCAGGATCGACGGCCGCGACTGCGCCGTCGTCGCCAACGACTTCACCGTGATGGGCGCCTCGTCCGCCGCCACCAACGGCCGCAAGATCGGCCACATGAAGCGGGTCGCCACGCAGCGCGGCCTGCCCCTGGTGTTCCTGGGCGAAAGCTCGGGCGCGCGCATGCCCGATCACATGGGCTCGCGCGGCATGGCCACCCTGCTGGGCAACGACGGCACGCAGTATGTCCGCATGCGCGAGACGCCGTGGGCCGCCGCCACGCTCGGCCTCTCCTACGGCTCGTCGTCCTGGTACTCGGTGCTGTCGGACTTCAACGTCGTGCGCAAGGGCGCCGTGCTCGCCGTGTCGAGCGCGCAGCTCGCCTCGCTCGCCATCAAGGAGAATGTCGATCCGCAGGAAATGGGCGGCTGGGAGGTCCACTCCGAGGTGACCGGCTTCGCCGACGCCGTCGCCGAGACCGACGAGGAGGCGCTCGACCTCATCCGCACCTTCCTCTCCTACCTGCCCTCGCATCACAACCAGGTGCCGCCCGAGCGGCCGGTGACGGCGGGCTCGGGCGCCGGCATGGCCGACATCCTCAAGCTGCTGCCCGCCAAGCGCACGCAGGTCTACGACGTGCGCAAGATCGTGCGCGCCATCGTCGACGACGGCAGCTTCTTCGAGCTGAAGGCGCGCTTCGACGAGG
>JAFEFH010000028.1 GCA_018240695.1 Pseudomonadota bacterium
CGCACCGCGGGGAATTCCTTCGCCGCCTCGGCGAGGAAGCCGGTGAGGTCGTCGATGCCGAACGCCGCGACCGCGCCCGAGGCCGCGAACTGGCGGCGCAGCTGGTCGAGATAGGCTTCCTTGCCGCCGATGCCGACCGGGATCGACACCGGCACGGGCAGCAGGCCGGCATACTGGCAGCCGAAGAAGACGTCGAAGAAGCCGGGCCAGGTGTCGGCCGTCAGCAGCACGCGCTGGCCCTTGGCGAAGCCCGCGCCGATCAGCTTGCGCGCCACCGTCTGCGCGCGCGCCTGGATGTCGCGCCACGACAGGGCCGAGAGAATCTCACCCCTGGCACTATAAATAGTGACTCCCGTTTCGCCCTGGGCGGCGTAATCCAGTATTTCCGGCACCGACCGGAAGTCGGCGCGACGGAAGGCAAGCCGGGAATTGCGAGTGGGAAGCGGGTTCATGGGAAGGCGGGTCTCGTAGCAGAGGCCCTCTTTCCTCTCAAGACACCGCGCCAGTGGGCCAAGTTGACACACCCGGACCCCGGTCCGATAGTGCCCGCCCCTCGCCAAAACCCGGTGTTTCCAGTCCGGAACGCCGGTACGGCGGGGTTTTTCCTTTTGGAGGAGGGTTCATCGTGATTACGGCTGTGATGCCGACGTACGGTCGCAAGGACGTCGTGTTCGAACGCGGAGAGGGCAACTATCTCTACGCGGCGGACGGCCGACGTTACTTGGACTTTACCTCCGGCATCGCCGTGAACGCGCTGGGCCACTGCCACCCCTATCTGGTCAAGGCGCTCACCGAGCAGGGCCAGAAGCTGTGGCACACCTCGAACCTGTTCCGCATCGGCAACGGCGAGAAGCTGGCCAAGCGGCTGGTCGAGCACTCGTTCGCCGACACGATGTTCTTCTGCAACTCGGGCGCCGAGGCGATCGAGGGCGGCATCAAGCTGATCCGCAAGTATCAGTTCATGAACGGCCAGCCCAAGCGCTACAAGATCATCTGCTTCCAGGCGGCGTTCCACGGCCGCCTGCTGAACGCGCTCGCCGCCACCGGCAACGAGAAGTACCTCGAGGGCTTCGGCCCGCCGGCGCCCGGCTACAAGCACGCGCCGCTGAACAACACCAACGTCGTGCGCGACATGGTCGACGACGAGACCGCCGGCATCCTGGTCGAGCCGATCCAGGGCGAAGGCGGCATCCGCGCCACGACCACGCAGTTCCTCAAGGACCTGCGCGCGATCTGCGACGAGTTCGGCCTGTTGCTGTTCTACGACGAGATCCACACCGGCTTCGGCCGCACCGGCAAGCTCTGGGGCTACGACTGGTCGGGCGTGAAGCCCGATGTCGCGGCGATCGCCAAGGGCATGGGCGGCGGCTTCCCGATCGGCGCCTTCATGGCGACCGAGAAGGCGGCGGTCGGCATGATCCCGGGCACGCACGGCTCGACCTATGGCGGCAACCCGCTGGCCACCGGCGTGGCCAACGCCGTGCTCGACGTCATCCTGGCGCCGGGCTTCATCGACGGCGTGCGCGAGCGCGGCGAGTACCTCAAGGGCCAGCTCGAGCTGCTCGTGAAGAAGCACCCCAAGGTCTTCGCCGAACAGCGCGGCAGCGGCTTCCTTCAAGGCCTGCGCTGCGAGGTGCCGGCCGGCGACATGGTCAACAAGCTCCAGTCGCTCGGCCTGCTGGTCCCGCCGGCGGGCGAGAACGTGATCCGCATCTTCCCGGCGCTGATCGCCGACCGCGCCGTGCTCGACGAGGGCATCGCGATCCTGGGCAAGGCCGCCGCCGAGTTCGAGTCCGCCAAGGCGGCCGAGTAGGCGGCCATGGCGACACCAAAGCACTTCCTCGACCTCGACCAGGTCGATCCCAAGACGCTTCGCCACATCCTCGACCACGGCAAGGCGATGAAGAAGGCGCGGGCGAACGGCGGCCACGACAAGCCGCTCGCCGGCAAGACGCTCGCGATGATCTTCGAGAAGCCCTCGACCCGCACGCGCGTGTCGTTCGAGGTCGGCATGCGCGAGCTCGGCGGCGAGACGATCATGCTCGGCCGCGGCGACACCCAGCTCGGCCGCGGCGAGACCATCGCCGACACCGCGCGCGTGCTCAGCCGCTACGTCGACGTCATCATGATGCGCACCACCGTCGAGGAGAAACTCCTCGAGATGGCGAAGTACGCGACCGTGCCGGTGATCAACGGCCTCACCGACAAGACGCATCCCTGCCAGCTCATGGCCGACGTCATGACCTACGAGGAGCACAAGGGCTCCATCAAGGGCAAGTCGGTGGCCTGGTCGGGCGACGGCAACAACATGGCGACGTCGTGGATCCACGCCGCCGTGCAGTTCGACTTCGAGCTGCGCGTGGCGTGCCCCAGCGAGCTCCAGCCGCCGCAGGACGTGCTGCAGTGGGCCGAGAAGTCGAAGGGCCGCATCACCATCGGTCACGATCCCGAGGCGATCGTGCGCAACGCCGATTGCGTCGTCACCGACACCTGGGTGTCGATGGGCGACGAGGATCCGCAGAGCGCCGGCGCCGCGCGACGCCACAACCTGCTGCGCGGCTACCAGGTCGACCAGCGCCTGATGAAGGCGGCCAAGCCGGACGCGATCTTCATGCACTGCCTGCCCGCGCACCGCGGCGAGGAAGTGACGGCCGAGGTGATCGACGGCCCGCAGTCGGTGGTCTTCGACGAGGCCGAGAACCGCCTGCACGCGCAGAAGAGCATCCTCGCCTGGTGCCTCTCGTGAGGATCCTGCCGAGGAACCGGACGTGAGCGCGGTGTCGGGGGGCACCAACCTCTCCGACGCCGACACCGTCCTGCCCTTCCAACTCGACGCGCTGGGCGTGCGCGGCCGGCTCGTCCGGCTGGGTCCCGCGCTGGACGCCATCATCGAGCGCCACGGATATCCGCTCGCGGTGGCGCGGCCGCTCGCCGAGGCGATGGTGCTGTGCGCCTGCCTCGCGACCTCGCTGAAGTACGATGGCATCTTCACCCTCCAGATCTCCGGCGACGGGCCGATCCGCCTGCTCGTCACCGACCTCACCACCGACGGCGCGATCCGCGGCTACGCCCAGTTCGATTCCTGGAAGCTCGCGATCGCATTGGGCGCCGGCAACACCGACGCGCCCGACGGCTACGTGCCGAAGCTGTTCGGCCAAGGCCGCCTCGCCTTCACCGTCGACCAAGGCCAGCACACCGAGCGCTATCAGGGCGTGGTGCCGCTCGAGGGCGCGACGCTGGCCGACTGCGCCCACACCTACTTCCGCCAGTCCGAGCAGTTGCCGACCGGCATCAAGATCACCGCCCGCCGCACGGTCGAGGACGGCGTGGGCCATTGGCACGCCGCCGCCCTGATGGTGCAGCAGATGCCGGAGTTCGACGCCGGCCGCATCGACGTCGACGCCGAGCAGCGCGAGGACGACTGGCGCAAGGCCGTCATCCTGATGGCCTCCGCGACCGAAGCGGAGATGCTCGACGCGAAGCTGCCCGACACCACCCTGCTGTATCGCCTGTTCCACGAGGATCGGCCGCGCCAGTTCGATCGCCGTCCCGTGTTCGCGCGCTGCCGGTGCAGCCGCGAGCGCATCGACCGCGTGCTGCGCGCGATCAGGCGCGAGGAGCTCGACGACCTGCGCGACACCTCCGGCAAGGTCGCCGTGAAGTGCGAGTTCTGCTCCACCGAGTACGCCTATGACGACGCCGATCTCGACAAGATCTACGCCCCGTCGACGCCGGACACGGACCGTCCCGTTTAATCCGTTTTTAAATCAGGAAGATAAAACGGGGCGTCCTTCCGAACGCAGGGCGTTATTGCATAATACGCAATTTATGTCAAGCTATTTCTGCAATGCCCGCCAGGCCTCCACGATCGCCGTCGCCTTGGCCCGCACGGTCGCGGCATCGTCGCCCGGCTTGTAGAGCGAGGAACCGAGGCCGAATCCCGCCGCGCCGGCGGCGTGCCAGCCCTCGAGATTGTCCGCGCCGACCCCGCCCACCGGCACCAGCCTGGTGCCCTTGGGCAGCACCGCCAGCATCGCCTTGACCACGGCGGGCGACGCCATCTCGGCCGGGAACAATTTCAGCCCGTGCGCGCCGGCCGCGAGGGCGGCAAAGGCTTCGCTGGGCGTCAGGATGCCGGGCAGGCTCACGAGCCCCAGCTTCACGGTCTCAGCCACGACGGCGGCGTCGAAGTTCGGCGCCACGATCAGCTCGCCACCGGCGGCCGCCACGTCGCGCACCTGTTGCGCCGTCAGCACCGTCCCCGCCCCGACCAGCGCTTGCGGAAACTGCTGCCGCAGGATCGCGATGCTCTCGAGCGGCTGGGGCGAGTTGAGCGGCACCTCGATCAGGCGGAAGCCGGTTTCGATCAGCACCACGCCGATGTCGAGCGCCTCGTTGGGTTTTAGGCCGCGCAGGATCGCGACCAGCGGCAGCGCGCGCATCGCCGCCTCGAACTTCGTGTTCATGCCGTGTCTCCCATCGCCGCGCGCAAGGCGCGCAAGCCGGCCCATGTCGCCTCCGCGCCGAAACTCCTGGTCGTGATTCCGGCCTGCTTGAGGGCGAGCGCGTAACGCTGCGTCAGCGCGGGCGCGCCGATCAGCACGACCTCGCGCCCGAGGGTCTGCGCGCGCAACTCCTCGCCGATCAGCAGCCCCGAGAGATAGCTGGCGGACTGCGGCGGCGACAGCCGTTCGAACAGCGCCAGCGCCCGCGCGCCGAACGCGCCGTGCAGCAGCCCGCCTTTGTCGCCCGCGCGGCGCACGCCTTCGAGGAACTTGATCTCGTCGAGCGGCGCATCGGCCTCTGTCGTGCGCGCCAGGATCGAATGCCGGGTCAGCAGGCCGTAGACCTCGCCGGTCATGAAGGTGCGGAAGCCCGTCACCTTGCCGTCGCTTACGGTCGCCCACTTGCTGTGCGTGCCCGGCAGCACGAACAGCGCGTCCTTGACGTTCGCGAGCGCCAGCGCGCCGAAGATCTGCACTTCCTCGCCGCGCATCACGTCGGGCACGCCACCCTGCTCGACGCTGAGTCCGGGCACGAGGGCGATGCGATCGGGTTCTATCCAGTGCAGGCGCCTGGCCAATTCATCGAGACCGGCGGGACACGGCGCGTAGGGCGCCTCCTGCCAGCCCTGGCGGCTGCCGGCCATGCCGGAGATCAGGCAAAGGCGGCCGGGCGCCATCCAGTCGGCGAACTGCGCGGCGAAGGTGCCGGCGAAGTCGCCCTTGGGAACGTTGAGGATGCCGAGCGGCGCGCTCTTCTCGGCGAGCACCTTGCCGGCCTCGTCGAGCAGGGCACCTCTTAAAGAAGAGGTGCCCCAGTCGACCGCGACTAGTCCCGGCTGGCCCACTCGACCATGCGGTTCATGAAGCCGATGCAGGCATCGACCTGGCTGGCGAGGATGAACTCGTTGGGCTGGTGCGCCTGGGCGATGTCGCCCGGGCCGCAGACCACGGTCGGCACGCCCAGCGTCTTCTTGAAGATGCCGGCCTCGGTGCCGTAGACGACGCTGCCCACGGTGTTGGAGCCCGACCAGTTGGCGGCCAGCGCCTTGGCGTCCTCGTTGCCGTCGGGCGAGAAGCCCACGGTCGAGGAGCGCACGACCGTGTCGATCGCGGCCGACGGATGCTTCTGCTTCATCTTGGGCAGCAGCTCGTCCTTCAGCCACTTCTGCGCGCGGTCGCCGAGCGCGGCCAGCGGCCGGTCCGGCAGCTCGCGATAGCCCCACAGCACCTCGCACTCGCGCGCCAGGATGTTGCCCGCGGTGCCGCCCACGATCGTGCCGACGTTGAAGGTCGGCATCGGCGGCGTGAACTCGCTGGTCGGCGGGAACTGCTTGTCGAGCTCTTCCTGCACGGTGTTGAGGTAGTGCACGAACTCGCCCGCGAAGTGGATCGCGCTGACGCCGAGATGGGTCATCGAGGAATGCGCCTCGAAGCCCGTGAACTTGGTGACGTACATCTGCGCGCCCTTGTGGGCGTGCACCACGGTCATCATCGTCGGCTCGCCGATGATGATGGCGCGCGGCTTGGGCACCTCGCGCGCCATGGCGGCGGCGAGAGAATGGGCGCCGATGCAGCCCACTTCCTCGTCGTACGACAGCGCGAAGTGGATCGGCCGCTTCAGCCTGGCCTTCAGGAACTGCGGCAGCATGGCGAGGGCGATGGCGTAGAACGCCTTCATGTCGCAGGTGCCGCGGCCGTAATACTTGCCGTCATCCTTGAGCGTCAGCGTCCAGGGATCGGTGTCCCACGGCTGGCCGTCGACCGGCACCACGTCGGTATGGCCCGACAGCACGACGCCGCCCGGCACGTTGGGGCCGACGGTGGCGAACATGTTCGCCTTCTTGCCGTCCTCGCTCGGCACCAGCTTCGACTCGATGCCGTGGCCCTTGAGGTAGCCCTGGACGTACTCGATCAGGGCGAGGTTGGAATTGCGCGAGGTGGTGTCGAAAGCAACGAGACGTCGCAGCATTTCGATCGGTTCGACGATTTCTCCGGCCATGATGCCCTTGGCTTGTTCAAACGGACTTATGTCCTATCATGGTCAGGAACTCGCGTCGCGTCTCGCCATTGTCCCGGAAGGCGCCCAGCATGCGGCTGGTCACCATGGCGACGTCCGACTTCTGGACCCCGCGCGTGGTCATGCACTGGTGCGCCGCCTCGATGACGACGGCGACGCCGCGCGGTTGCAGCACGTCCTGGAGCGTATTGGCGATCTGCGCCGTCAGCTTTTCCTGGATCTGGAGGCGCTTGGCGTAGGCGTCGACCACGCGGGCGAGCTTGCTGATGCCCACGACGCGCTTGTCCGGCAGGTAGCCGATATGGACCTTGCCGATGATCGGCACCATGTGATGCTCGCAGTGCGACACGAGGCGGATGTCGCGCAGCATCACGACCTCGTCGTAGCCCTCGACCTCCTCGAAGGTGCGTTGCAGCATCTCGCGCGGATCCTCGCCGTAGCCACCGAAGAACTCCTCGTAGGAGCGCACGACGCGGTCGGGCGTGCCGAGCAGGCCCTCGCGGGCGGGATCGTCGCCGGCCCAGAGGATCAGCGTGCGCACGGCCTTCTCGGCCTCCTCGCGCGAGGGCCGGGCAGCGTCCGTCGCCGGCGGGGCGATCTCGCCGCTCTTCAGCATCTTGTTCATCCGCATTTCCTCCGATCGGCCGCCGTCGCCTAGTTGAGCTGTCGCGACGCGTTGGGTGTGTCCAACGAGAAGGTCGGAATCTCGATGTCGAAATTCTCGCCCGCCTCGCTCACCATTTGATACGTGCCGCCCATGAAGCCGGACGGCGTCGAGAGCGACGTGCCCGAAGTGTACTCGAACACTTCCCCCGGACGCAGCCGCGGCGTCTTGCCGATCACGCCCGGCCCCTTCACTTCCTGGAGGCGGCCGAGGCCGTCGGTGATCTTCCAGTGCCGGCTGCGCAGCTGGGCGGCCTCGTCGCCCCTGTTCTCGATGCGGACCTGATAGGCCCAGACGAACTGGGACTTTTGCGGATCCGACTGGTCGGGCAGATATTGCGGCTTCACGGTCACTTTGATGGCACGGGTTGTGGCTGTGTACATGCGGGTCCTTCAGCCTTTCGACATGGGATTTTCCCGCCAAAAGGTCAAACCCGTAAAGAGCCCGTTTGGATCAATGTGCCGCGCCGATTTTTTGTCGTGCCGCCAAGCGGTCCCTAGATGGGAAACACCAGGCAGGTCGTGGTGCCGTGCGCCAGCAGCTTGCCCTTCGAATCGACCAGCCGTCCTTCCGACGTGGCGATGCGCGAACCGACGTTGATCACCTTGCCCTCGGCGCGCACCGGACCGGTCTTGTCGGTCATGGCGCGGACGTAGTTCACCTTGATCTCGACCGTCGTGTAGCCGGTGCCCGCCTTCAGCATCGTGTGGATGCAGCAGCCCATCACCGAATCGAGCAGGGTCGCGGCGATGCCGCCATGCACGCTGCCCAGCGGATTGTAGTGATCGAACTTCGGCTCGTAGGCGAAGACCACGCGGCCGGCCTCGACCTCGTCCATCCAGAACCCAAGTGCCTGGGTGATCGGCGGCGCCGGGTAGGTGCCGTTCATCACGCCGGTCATCAGCGCCAGCCCATCGAGCGCGCGGGCCTGTTCGATCGACACCACGCCGAAAC
Organism: Pseudomonadota bacterium; assembly: GCA_018240695.1. GTDB lineage: Bacteria > Pseudomonadota > Alphaproteobacteria > Reyranellales > Reyranellaceae > Reyranella. The sequence continues at coordinate 8,141 of JAFEFH010000028.1, forward strand.
CGGCGGCGGGTTGTTTCTGCATGTCGGTCTCGTCTCCAGGGTCTATTACGTGTATATACACTATTATTGGAGAGCAACGCCATGCCCGGATCGCCGCCGCTCCGCCTCTCGCCCGCCGACTGCACCTGCTTCCGCATCCGCAGCGCCGCGCGCCGCGTGACGCAGATCTACAGCCGGCATCTCGGGCCGACGGGTCTCAAGATCTCGCAATTCTCGCTGCTGGGCTTCGTCGCCTGGGAGGGTCCTGTGTCGATCGGCCGGCTGTCGGAGCTGCTGGCGACCGACCGCACGACCCTGACGCGCAACCTGAAGCCGCTGCTCGACAACGCGCTGGTCGCGCGCGCGCCGTCCGACGACCGCCGCCGTCACGACCTCGTCGCCACACCGGCCGGGCGCGCGCTGTTCAAGCGCGCCATACCGCTATGGACCGCGGCCGAGCAGGAAGTGCGCGCGGCGATGGGCGCGAAGCTCACGTCGGAGCTGCACGGCACGCTCGACCGCTCGATGGAACGGCTGGCAGCGCTCTAACGTCGTCCTGAGCGCAGCGAAGGACCTCACGCGTCGAACGGACTCGCTGGCCGCAGCGCCAGGTCCTTCGCTGCGCTCAGGACGACAGTGAATCAGTTCGCGTCGAAGAAGCCGTATTCGAGTTCCATGGCGCGGCGGTAGTTGGCGCGCACGGCGGGGCTGTCGGTCGCGTGGGCGTCGAGCAGCTCCTCGAGGCGCACGGCCAGCGCCTCGAAGCCGGGATCGGCATAGGTCTTGACCCATTCGGCGTAACGCGGCGCCACGGTGCCGGCGGCGAGCGCCTGGCCGAGGAAGGCGTAGAGCCGCATGCAGGGCGTCATCGCCGCGACCGTCTCGCCGAGCCGGCCGCGCCGCGCGGTCTCCAGCAGGAAGTCGACATAGGCGCGCGTGGCCGGCACCGGCGTCACGCCCGCGAGATCGACCTGCCAGCGGTCGGCATAGGCCTTGTGCAGTTTCAGCTCGTCGAGCACGCCGGCGATCAGCTCGCCGAAGCCGTAGAGATCGTTGCGCGAGCTGCCGTTGGCGAGGCAGAAGGCATAGGCCCGCGCGAACGCCTCGAGGAAATAGGCGTCCTGCGCGACATAGCCCTTGAAGCGGTCGACGGGCAGCGTCCCGTCGCCCAGCCCGCGCACGAAGCCGTGCGCGAGGATACGGCGTGCCCAGTCGTCGTTCGCCGTCCAGAGATCGGATGCGAGCGACATCGGCGCCTACTGGCCGAGCGCCTGGTGCAGGTCGTCGATGATGTCGGTGACATCCTCGAGGCCGACCGAGATGCGCACCGTGCCGTCGGTGATGCCGAGCTTGGCGCGCTCCTCCGCCCCGATGCGCATGTGCGTCGTCGTCGCCGGATGCGTGACCATGCTCTTGGCGTCGCCAAGGTTGTTGGAGATGTCGACCAGCTTCAGCCGGTTGAGCGCCTTGAAGGCCGCTTCCTTGCCGCCCTTGAGATCGAAGGCGACGACGCCGCCGAAGCCCGACATCTGCCTGGCCGCCAGCGCGTGCTGGGGATGATCCTTGCGGCCGGGATAGAGCGCGCGCGCGATCGCGGGATGCTCGGCCAGCGCGTCGGCCACCTTGGAGGCGTTTGCGCAGTGGCGCTCGACGCGCAGGCCGAGCGTCTCCATGCCCTTGACCAGTACCCAGGCATTGAACGGGCTGAGCGACGGGCCGGTGTTGCGCGTGATCGGCTGGAGCTTGTCGATGATGAAGCTCTTCTTGCCCAGCACCGCGCCGCCCAGGGTGCGGCCCTGGCCGTCGATGTACTTGGTGGCCGAGTGCACGACCACGTCGGCGCCGAACTCGAGCGGGCGCTGGAGGATCGGCGTGGCGAAGGCGTTGTCGAGCACGACGGTGGCGCCGGCCTTGTGCGCGAGATCGCACACCGCCTTCACGTCGACGATGTCGAGCATCGGATTCGACGGCGACTCGAACAGCACGGCCTGCGCCGGCGTCGACAACGCCTTCTCCCATTGCGCCAGATCGGTGCCATCGACGAACTCGCCCTTGATGCCATACCTCGGCAGCAGCTCGTTGATGATGTAGTGGCACGAGCCGAAGAGCTGGCGCGCCGCGACGATGCGGTCTCCCGACTTGAGCAAAGCGAGCAGCGCGTAGAAGATCGCCGACATGCCGGTCGCCGTGGCGAGGCAGGCTTCCGCGCCCTCGAGGCCGGCGAGCCGGTCCTGGAACATCTGCACGGTCGGATTGCCGAAGCGCGAATACTGGTAGTGCGAGCTCTCGCCCTTGAAGGTCTTCTCGGCCTCCTCGGCGCTCGGGTAGGCGTAGCCCGAGGTCAGGACCAGCGCTTCCGATGTCTCGTCGAAGCTGCTGCGAATTTGCCCGCCACGCACGGCCTTCGTCTGCGGCCTCCAGTTCTTCGTGCTCATATCCCTCTCCTCTGCACGTTCTGACGTGCAAATGCGAAAAGCCCCCGACCGTGAAGTCGGGGGCTTTTCGAGCACTCCGACCTTTTAGCGAGGTTTAACGTGGCCGCAAGCCGGTCGGCTCAAATTCCACGGTAGTGCGGTTCCTATAGGCTCGGCGGCCGCGAGGCGCAAGCGCTTTCGCGCTCGCGAGCCGATCGGGGTGTCGCCCCGGTCGGCCCGGTCGCGGACCGCTCAGTGCTTCTGCTGGCGCAGACGCTCGAGTGACTGCTCGCGCAGGCCGGTGAGCGTGATGCGCGAGGTCAGCGCCTCGGCGTCGGTCTTCACGTGGATGATCGCGGGCTTGCCCGCGGCCACGGCGCGCTCGAAGGCGGCGGCGAAGTCCTCCGTCTTCTCGACCGTCTCGCCGTGTCCGCCGAACGCGCGCGCGTAGGCGGCGAAGTCGGGGTTCTTGAGCTCGGTGCCGTGGACGCGCGTGGGATACTCGCGCTCCTGGTGCATGCGGATCGTGCCGTACATGCCGTTGTCGATCACCGCGATCACGATGTTGGCGCCGTGCTGGACGGCGGTGGCGAACTCCTGGCCGTTCATCAGGAAGCAGCCGTCGCCCGCCAGCGACACGACCATGCGGCCGGGCTCGGCGATCTTGGCCGCGACCGCCGCCGGCACGCCGTAGCCCATCGCGCCCGAGGTCGGCGCGAGCTGCGTCTTGAACCCGCGATACTGGAAGAAGCGGTGCAGGAACGCGGCGTAGTTGCCCGCGCCGTTGGTCAGGATCGCGTCGTCCGGCAGGCGCTTGTTCAGCCAGGCGATGACCTCGCCCATGTTCACCGAGCCGGGCAGCGGGCCGGGCTTGATGTTGTCGAGATACTCGGCGTGCGCGGCCTTCACGTCGGCCGCCCACTTCTTTCCGTCGACCGGCTTCATCGCCTTGGCCGCGGCGGCGAAGTTCGCCATGCCCGAGTTGATCGGCAGGGTCGCCTGGTAGACGCGGCCGAGTTCCTCGGCGCTGGCATGCACGTGCACCAGCTTCTGCTTCGGCACCGGCAGGTCGAACAGCGTGTAGCCGCCCGTCGTCGCCTCGCCGAGGCGCGGACCGACCGCGATGATGAGGTCGCAGTTCTTGAGGCGCTTGCCGAGCGCGGGCCCGACGCCGACGCCGAGATCGCCCGCATAGTTGGGATGGCGGTTGTCGAACAGGTCCTGGTTGCGGAACGAGGCGCAGACCGGCAGGCCGTTGGCCTCGATGAAGCTCTTCATGTCGGCGCAGGCCTGCGCGGTCCAGCCGCCGCCGCCCACGATCACCATCGGCCGCTCGGCTTTTTCGAGCAGCGCTCGAAGCGCTGCCATGTCATCCGCGGCAGGCGCGCCGCGCGCGATCTTGTAGGGGCCGGCGTCGGCCACTTCGACCTCGTCGACCAGCATGTCTTCCGGCAGCGCCACGACGACCGGACCCGGCCGGCCGTTCAGCGCGGTGTGGAAGGCCTGGCTGATCAGCTCGGGAATGCGGCGCGCGTCCTCGATCTGGCAGACCCACTTGGCCATCTGGCCGAACATCCGGCGGTAGTCGATCTCCTGGAACGCCTCGCGGTCGGTCGTCTCACGGGCGACCTGGCCGACCAGCAGGATCATGGGCGTCGAATCCTGATGGCCGGTATGCAATCCGATCGAGGCATTGGTGGCGCCCGGGCCGCGGGTCACGAAGGCGATGCCGGGCTTCCCGGTCAGCTTGCCGTAGGCCTCGGCCATGTTGGCGGCCCCGCCTTCCTGGCGGCAGATGACGTAGCGGATCGAGTTGCGCTGGGCGTAGAGCGCGTCGAGCGCGGCGAGGTAGCTCTCGCCGGGCACGCCGAAGATCGTGTCGGCGCCGTGGATGCGCAGCTGGTCGATCAGGACCTGCGCGCCACTGCGGCGCGGATGAGCGGAAGACATGTCTGATCCCTTACTTCGTGGGTGAGAAAGAGGTGGGCACCAATATCTTGTTGTTCATCGTCTTCATGAACTCACGGCTTTTCTGCAAATAGGCCTGCCAGGCGGGATCGGCGGCCATCGCGGCGCGGCGCTTGGTACGGTCGGCGAGGTCGGCGTAGCCCCAGATATGCACGATCTCGTTCACGTTTCCGACCTCGGTGCTGAAGTAGCCGATCAGGTTGCCGAGATGCTTCGTCTGCACCGGCAGGCCTTCCTTCTCATAGAGCGCGAGAAAGTCCTTCAGCCGTCCCGGCTGCAGCTCGTAGGTGCGATGGTCGATGATCATGTCGTCTCCTCCAAATTCCCGTTCGCGTGCTGTGACTTCGACGGGGCGATACTAGACCGAGCCGCCCCTCCTGTGGACTCAGCGGCGGAATCAGCGCATAAAGTGCGGCATAGCGACACTATAGGACGGGCATCATCATGAGTCGTCGATAGGTCGCGGAGCGCGATACCGGTCAACGTCTTCCCGTGAGCTTCTTGGTCATCATCAGTCAAAGATCTACGAATCGTCTGGACACCCAACGTCCAGCGAGCGCGCGCCGGACTCCGCTCATTTCTATCCTCCAGCCCAGAGCCTTGAATGAGTCGTAAATTGTTTGTGGGCAATCTGCCCTACTCCGTCACGTCCGAGCGTCTGCAAGAAGCCTTCTCACAGTTCGGGAATGTCGCCTCTTCGAAAGTGATCGTGGATCGCGAGACCGGCCGCAGCCGCGGCTTCGCCTTCCTCGAGATGGAAACCGATGAGATGGGCGCCACGGCCATGCAGGCCATGAACGGCGCCCTGCTCGATGGCCGCTCGATCGCGGTGCGCGAAGCTGTCGAACGCCAGCCCGGTGGTGGTGGCGGCGGTGGCTTCGGTGGCGGCGGTGGCCGCGGCCCGCGTCCGCCCTACGGCGGCGGTGGCGGCGGCGGTGGTGGATACCGCGGCGGCGGAGGTGGTGGTTACGGCGGCGGTGGCGGCGGCGATCGTGGCGGCGGTGGCGGTGGCTATCGCGGCGGCGGTGGTGGCGGCGGCTACGGCGGTGGTGGCGGCGGTGGCTACGGCGATCGTGGCGGCGGCGGTGGCGGTGGTTACCGCGGCGCCCCGTCGAACGACGGCCCGATGCGCGATCGTCGCGCCGACTTCTCGGGCGGTCCGCCGTCCGGTGGTTTCGACGGCGGTGGTGGTGGCGACGGTGGCCGTCCGCCGCGTCGCGACCGTGGCGGTCCGCCGCGTCGCGAGCGCGATTACGAGCCGCGCAAGCGTGGCTTCGACGACGACCAATAGGCCGTCACGGACACCGGTCTGCGACCGGGTCCCTATCACTTGATTGCGAACGCCGGGGATTTCCCCGGCGTTTTCTTTTGCCGGTGTTATGCTTTGCGCACCTTCGACGGAGGCGCGCATGCGGCGGCGGACGGCGCTTATGGGTTCCCTCGTGAGTTCCCTGGCGGCCTTGGCCGCCGGCAACGGCGCCGGTGCGGCCGACCTGCAGCCCGTCGATCTCCTCCTGGTGATGGCCGTCGACATCTCGCGCTCGGTCGACGAGGTCGAGGCCGAACTCCAGCGCCGCGGCTACATCGAGGCCATGGCCAACGAACGCGTGATCGACGCGATCCTGTCGGGCGAGAACAAGCGCATCGCCGTCTGCTACGTCGAATGGGCCGGCACGCACTACCAGGAGACGGTGATCGACTGGATGGCGATCGACAGCGCCGCCGCCGCGCGCCGTTTCGCCGACAGGCTGTCCGAGGCGCCGCGCGCGTCGCAGAGCTGGACCGCGGTCGGTGCGGCGCTGGCCTACGCCGCCCGCCAGTTCGAGCGCGCGCCGTTCGTCGCCAAGCGCCGGGTGATCGACGTCTCGGGCGACGGCCGCACCAACGACGGTCCGCCGGCCGAACTGGTGCGCGACAAGCTGGTGGCCGACGGCTTCGTGATCAACGGCCTGCCGGTGATGATGAACCGCAGCAACTTCGGCCGCCCGCCCGACACCGCGCTCGACAAGTACTACGAGGAGAACGTGATCGGTGGACAGGGCTCGTTCACGGTCGTGGCGGGAAGCTTCGAGGATTTCGGCCGCGCCGTGCGCTCCAAGCTGATCCGCGAAATCTCGAGCCTGGATATGCCAGCAGTTACGCAATCTGCGTAGCGATTTCCCTTTCCCGGCCGCGTCCCGCGCCGCATCATCCGGCCATGTTACCGAACGATCCCGTCACCCAGGCCCGCCTGGACCTCACCACCGCGCTGCGCGCCGCCGCCCGACACGGGCTGAACGAAGGTGTGTGCAACCACTTCAGCATGGCCGTGCCCGGCCGGCCCGACCTCTTCCTGGTGAACCCGCAGGGGCTGCACTGGTCCGAGATCACGCCGTCCGACATCGTGATGGCCGACGGCGAGGGCAACATCGTCGAGGGCAAGTACCCGGTCGAGGCCACCGCTTTCTTCATCCATGCGCGCATCCATGCCGGCAATCCGAAGGCGCAGGTTGTTCTGCACACCCACATGCCCTACGCGACCGCGCTGACCTCGATCGAGGGCGGCCGCATCGAGATGTGCACCCAGAACGCCTTCCGCTACTGGAACCGCATCGCCTACGACGATGCCTATGGCGGCGTGGCGCTCAGCAACGACGAAGGCGAGCGCATGTGCCGCGCGATGGGCGACAAGGCGATCCTGTTCCTGCGCAACCACGGCGTGATCGTGAGCGGCCCGACCGTCGCGCAGACCTACGACGATCTCTACTACCTCGAGCGCGCGGCGATGGTGCAGGTGCTGGCCATGCAGACCGGCCGGCCGCTGCTCAACATCTCCGACCAGCTCGCCGAATACACCGCCAACCAGATCGCCGGCGAGGCGCAGCAGGCGTTCCTGCATTTCGACTCGCTGAAGCGCATGCTCGACCGCGACGAGCCGGGCTGGCGCAAGCTCACGGCCTGACAACAGGCCACACCGGGGGGACCACAATGCGTATCGCGACCATCCTGACGGGTGCCGCGCTGGGAGCCGCCGTCATGGCGGCGTCACCGGCGTTCGCCCAGCTGCCGCCGCAGCTCGCCATCGGCCAGTACGAAGTGAAGGCCTATCAGACGATTCCCAAGGCCAAGGCCGCCGTGCAGCTGACGCAGGACACCTCGCTCGGCCGGCACCTGCGCGGCAAGGTCATGGAGCGGCTGGCCAAGCGCGGCATGGAGGTCGGTTTCTCGGGCGGCAACGTGATGCGCCTCGACGTGGCCTACTTCGACCTCGGTCTCGGCGGCGGCGGGGGCGGCGGCGGTTCGGCCGGCTCGTCGCCCAGCTTCGGCTCCCCGGGCGACAACCCGCGCCCCAACCTGCTCGAGCTCGGCCGCAGCCGCGGCAGTTCCTCGGACACGCCGTCGCGGGCGCCGACGCTGCGCCTGTCGTTCACGCTCTACTCGATCGAGACCGGCAAGGTCCTGTGGTCCGCCCAGGGCTCGTGCTCGACCGTCGGCGGCAAGGCGCCCAAGGCGGGCGAGGCCGTGATCGACGCCATCTTCGACCATGCCGACAAGAGCAATGTCGGCGACGCCAACTGCCCGCTCTAGCCAACACCCGCACAGGAAAGCCCGTCTCATGCCGCGTCTCGCTCCGCTCGACATCGCCAAGCTCAATCCCGAACAGAAGAAGGTGGCCGACGCGATCGTGTCCGGCCCGCGCGGCGGCCTGCGCGGACCGTTCGAGCCGTGGCTGCGCAGTCCGGTGCTGGCCGACCGCGCGCAGAAGCTCGGCGAGTATTGCCGCTTCAACAACTCCATGCCGCGCGACCTCAGCGAGCTCGCGATCTGCCTGGTCGGCCGCCACTTCAAGGCGCAGTTCGAGTTCTACGCCCATGCCCGCCTCGCCAAGGAAGCCGGCCTCGACCCCGCCATCATCGAGGCCGTGCGCACCCGGCAGACGCCGCCGTTCAAGCGCGACGTCGAGCGCATCGTCTACGACTTCGTGAACGAGTACCTGGTGACCAACCGCGTCTCGCCGCCCAACTACAAGCGCGCGATGGACGCCTTCGGCGAGCAGGGCGTCGTCGATCTGGTCGGCGTCTGCGGCTACTACATGCTGGTGTCGATGACGCTCAACGTCTTCGAAGTGCCGCTGCCGCCGGGCGAGCCCGACCCGATCGCCTAGCGCAGGGCCCCTCTACCGCAGCGACACGGACAACAACCCCAGCACCGCGAGCGCCAGCACGGCGCTCGCCACCTGCCAGACCAGCGGCCGCGCGAAGGCGACGCGCTCGCGGCCGATCTGCTGCTCGATGTTCTTCCAGACGTGCGCCGGGACCGGCGCCGGCGCCAGCACCTCGGTGAGCAGCGCGAAACGGTCTTCCCACCGGTCGACGGCCCGGCAATAGCGCGCGTCGCGCTCGCGCCGCTTCTCGAAGCCGAGGCGCACCGCGCCCTGCAAGCCGCCCACGGCGTACTCGGCCGCCACCAGCTCGCGCCAGCCGAGCGCCTCGCCGCCGGTCATGCAGCGGTTCATCTGCTCCAGCCCGCGCCGCACCCAGCTCTTGGCGGTACCGAGCTGCACACCCAGCCTCTCGGCCAGTTCGCGGTGCGTCAACCCTTCGAAGTAGACCAGCGACAGCGACCGGCGATGGTTGGCCGGCAGGTTGGCGAGGCAGCTGTTGACCCGCCGCGCCTCCTCGCTGCGCATCGCGTGGTCGGCCGGATCGGCCGCATCGCTCTCCATCGTGTCGGCGTCGAGCTCGTCATGGCCGTCCTCGCGGCGGTGAAGCTGCTCCCGCGCCGTCAGCGCGCGGTTGCGCACGATGCGGACCAGCCAGGCATAGGCGGCGCCCTTCGCCGGATCGTATTGATGTGCCCAGCGCCAGACGCGCAGGAACGACTCCTGCACCACTTCTTCCGCCACATCGGAGCGGCCGCCGACAATGCCGCGCGCGATCGCGAGCAGACGTCCGGCCGTCAGTTCGTAGAGACGCGCGAAGGAGGTTTCGCGCCCGCCGGCCGTCTCGGCCAGCAGCAGCGCCAGCGGATCGAAGCCCGCCGCCGGCGCGAGCGTGCGCGGGTCGGTCGAGGACGCGGCCGCCGCGCGGAGTTGGGACATGCCCCTGCCCATATTGAGGATTTCGCCCATGAGAGATCGCTCCTTCAGGCCCAATACCCCGCAGAGGCGCGGTTGGATGCAGCGTCCCGCGCATATCCGGCGCGCGCATCCGCGACGCGCGGCGCCGGGTTCTCCCCACCGACGGCCGACGCCTCGTCGTACGTCGAACCCACGGGAGAGACTCCATGTCCGACAACGACCTTAATCCCCGGCGCAGCTTCCTGTCCGGCTTCGGCAAGTTCACGCTTTCGGCATCGGCGATCGCCCTGCTGGCCGGCAACGAGAAGCTCGCGCTGGTCAGCGAGGCGTCGGCACAGACCGCCAACAACGACGTCACCATCCTGAACTCCGCACTCGGCGCCGAGCAGCAGGCGATCGCGGCCTATCAGCTGGGCGCGGAGTCGGGCCTGTTGCAGAAACCGGTGCTCGATCTCGCCGTCCAGTTCCAGGGGCACCACAAGCAGCATGCCGACGTGCTGGCCAAGGCCGTCGCCAAGCTCGGCGGCAAGCCGGTGACGCCGCTGAAGGATTACTCCTTCCCGAAGGACAAACTGAAGGCCCAGGCCGACGTGCTGGCCTTCGCCGCCTCGCTCGAGAAGGGCGCGGTCAGCGCCTATCTCGGCGCCGTGCCGATCCTCACCGACCGCGAGCTCGCCAAGGCGGCCGCCTCGATCCTGGGCGACGAGGCGATGCACTGGGCGATCCTGCGCCAGGCGCTCGGCCAGAATCCGGTTCCCGACGCGTTCATGTCCTAGCGGCCATGAAGATCCTCGCCATGTCTCTCGCCTTCCTGACGCTGCTCGCGTCCGGCCCCACCGCCCGGGCAGCCGATGGCGATGCGGGACGTGGCGAGGAGATCTACCAGCGCTGCGTAGCCTGCCACGCCCTCGCACAGAACAGGGTGGGGCCGCGCCATTGCGGCCTGTTCGGCCGCAAGGCCGGCACCGTGAAGGGCTACCAATATTCGGCGGCGATGAAGAAGTATGCCGTCACCTGGGACGACGCCGCGCTCGACCACTTCATCGAGAACCCGCTGAAGGTCGTGCCCGGCACCAAGATGGGCTATGCCGGCATCAAGGACCCGCAGGAGCGCGCCGACCTGATCGCCTACCTGAAGAAGGCGACCAGCGACCCGAAGACCTGCGACTAGAAGGTTTCCTTCCGCAACGCCTCCGCTCCTCAGCCGTTCTTGTCAGATTGGCGGAGTTTTGCGTGGATACGATCGTCACATCCCCTGTAGCAGCCCCTTCTGGAGCAACCGGCGAACCTGGCGTCGCCGCCGCCAGCGTCTATGCGCGCGGCCGTCGGCTTCAGGACATTCGCATCGAGGATGCCGGCGCCTGGTCGCGCAAGGAGGGTCATGTCGTCTGGATCGGCCTGCGCGAGCCCTCGCCCGAGTTGCTGGGGCGGGTGCAGGCGCAGCTCAACCTGCATCCGCTCGCGATCGAGGATGCCGGCAAGGCGCACCAGCATCCCAAGCTCGAGCAGTACGGCGACGCGCTGTTCATCGTCGCCCGCACCGCACAGCTGGTCGACGACAAGGTCATCTTCGGCGAAACGCATATCTTCGTCGGCAAGGGCTACGTCGTGTCGGTGCGCCACGGACCCTCGACATCCTACGCGGCCGTCCGCCAGCGCACGGAGTCCTGCCCCGCGAGCCTGGCGAGCGGCGAGGACTACATCCTCTATTCGATCCTCGATTTCATCGTCGACAACTACTTCCCCGTCGTCGAAGCCGTGCAGTACAAGGTCGACGCGCTGGAAGAAGGCGTGTTGCAACGGACCCTGCCCGAGCCCGAGATCAATCGCCTCTATCAACTGCGCCGCGAGCTGCTGCTCGTGCGCAAGGCGGTGGCGCCGATGGTCGAGGTCTGCCACCGGCTGGAGCACGCCGACGACGAACTGATCGAACCGCAGATGAAGCTGCTGTTCCGCGACGTCAGCGATCACATCCGCCGGGTCGAGGACGATATCGATTCGCTGCGCGAGGTGCTGGCCTTCGCCTTCGAGGCGAGCCTGATGGCGGGCCAGGCGCAACAGAACGCCATCACCCGCAAGCTCGCCGCCTGGGCCGCCATCCTCGCCGTGCCGACGGCGGTTGCGGGCATCTACGGCATGAACTTCCAGAACATGCCGGAACTCCAGTGGCGCTACGGCTACTACGTCGTGATCGCGGTGATCGTCGCGCTGTGCATCGGGCTATATACCCGCTTCCGTCGGTCGGGCTGGCTTTAGCGCGTCACTCCTCGAAGATCGCGACGGCCCGGGTCCAGCCGGCGGAGGCGCCGCGGATCTTGTGCGGAAAGCAGGAGATGGTGAAACCGTCGGGCGGCAGCGCCTCGAGATTGTGCAGCTTCTCGATGTGGCAGTAGCCGATGTCGCGGCCGGCCTTGTGGCCTTCCCAGATGATCGACGGGTCGTGGTCCTTCTCCCACTTCTGGGCGGTGAAGTAGAACGGCGCGTCCCAGCTCCAGGCGTCGGTGCCGGTCAGGCGCACGCCACGCTCGAGCAGGTACATGGTGGCGTCGTAGCCCATGCCGCAGCCCGAGTTCACATAGTCGTCGGTGCCGTATTTCGAGCCGGCGCGCGTGTTGACCACGACGATCTCGAGCGGCTTCAGCTCGTGGCCGATGCGCTTCAGCTCGGCATCGACTTCGGCGGCGGTGATGACGTGACCGTCCGCCATGTGGCGGAAGTCGAGCTTCACGCCGGGCTGGAAGCACCATTCGAGCGGCACTTCGTCGATCGTGATCGCGCGCTCGCCCTTGTTCATCGTCGGATGGAAATGATACGGCGCGTCGAGATGCGTGCCGTTGTGGGTCGAGAGCTGGATCGTCTCGACCGCCCAGCCCTGGCCGTCGGGCAGGTCGTTCTTCTCCAGGCCGGGAAAGAACTGCGCGATGCGCTCGACCGACTGGTCGTGCCGCATATACGCGATCTTCGGCGCGAACGCCGGCGGATCGGAAATGACGTCGTTCTCGAGATAGATCGACAGGTCGACGAAACGGCGCTTCATGACGGCGGCTCCCGGTGGAGTGACGCCGCCTAGTTTCGGGGTTTCGGCTCGCTCGTCAATTGCGCCGGCTTCACGCCGTGCAGGATCGCCTGCGACAAGAGCTGGCCGATGCACTTCTGGCCGAAGTCGTTGAGGTGCAGGCCGTCATTGGTCACGAACTGCGCGTAGGGCATGCCGTCATTGTACCAGGCGCGCATGATCTCGAAGCGGCGGAACAGGCCCGCGCCCTTCTCCTTGGCGACCTCGGCCGTGACGCGCGCGTATTCTTCCTCGTCGGGCAAAGCGACGACGGCAGGCACGTATTGAAGGTTCATCAGGATGAACTCGGCACCGAGCGCCCGGCCGATGTCGATACCGGCGCGCAGCTTCTCGGCGAACTTGTCGAGCGGCGTGCGGCGGATCGCGGAGTTGGTGCCGATCTGCCACACGACGATCTGCGCGCGTTGCGGCTTCACGTCGGCCCGCATGCGCGCGGCCTCTTCCTCCGCGTCCTCGCCACCGATGCCCTTGTTGAAGACATGCACGTCGACGCCGGGCAAAGCCTTGTCGAGACGCATCTTGAGCTGCGCCGGATAGGCGAACATCGGATTGCTGGCGCCATAGCCCTGGGTCGACGACGAGCCCATCGCGACGATTCGCAGTTCCTTGTTGTCGGCCACCGAGGCGCGCGCCACGTCGAGCGGCTGGCCGAGCTCGAGCATCTTGCGCGATGCACGGCACTCCGGCTCGGCACAGGCGATGCCGACGGGAAGAACGAGCGCGGCGAGGAAGCCCAGACAGAAACGAAGGGTCATGCCGCGGCTTTCGCTCCCGCGGTGTGCTTGGGCGTGGCAGCGCCCTTGAACCACGTCGCCGTGTAGGCCGCGGCGGTCATGACGGCGATCCCCGAGAAGCTGACGACGATCTGAGACAAAATCGACCCATCGAAATTGGCAGAGACGATCTGGGCGGTAAGCGACAGGAACGTACCAAGACAGAATATCTGCAAGGAGTGCTCTCCGCACCTGCGAATCGGCACGAAGATGGGCCATTCCAGCCAGGCGGCATGCGGAGGCACCAGCAGCCGCACGAACCAGGCGATGGCCAGGAAGTGCAAGAACCTGAGGATGTCCACGTTGGTCTTGTCGATCGGGTAGATCTGCCGGGACAGCCACTCCGGAATCATGGCTTCCAACCAGTTATAGTGCCAGGAGGCCACGATCAGGCCGGCAAAACACAAGAAGAGCCCCAGCAGGACCGAAATCGGCAGGCGCAGCCGGTCGATCATCCCGAGCCGTCCCCCCAGCACCGCCATGGCCGCGCCGGTATGGAAGACGACCTGCCAGGCCATGGGATTGAACATCCAGACCTTCTCGTCCGGGTAGCCGGGCAGGTTCCACTGGAAATGGAGGGTCGCTGCATAGAGCACCAGCGAGGCCCCGATCACCGCCCGCGGCCAGCGCACGACAATGGGCAGGACCAGCGGGAAGCTCGCCAGCAGGACGATGTAGAGCGGCAGCACGTCGAGGTTGGCCGGCCGGAACTTCAACAGCGCCGCCTCGAGTATGGCGCGGTACGGATCCTGCCCCAGGCCGAGCAGCTCCATCTCCTCGATCAGCGCCGTCGTGCTGCTGGAGATCGAGACCCAGGCGATCTGCGCGGTGAAGGCCACGAACAGGAGGATATGCGCGACGTAGAGCTGCCAGACGCGGCGGTAGATGCGCGCCGCCGACTTCAGCCAACCCTCGCGCACCATCATGCGGCTGTAGGCGATGACGGCGGTGTAGCCGGAGATGAAGACGAAGATCTCGGTGGCGTCGCTGAAGCCGTAGTTGCGGACCGTGATCCAGCTCACGATGTTGTCCGGCACGTGGTCGAGGAAGATGAACCACAGCGCGAGGCCTCGAAACAGATCGAGGCGCAGGTCCCGTGACGATGTCAGGGTCAACGGCTTCATGTGCCGTCATTGGTATCGCAGGGCGAGGCCCAAGGCTACGAGGGGCCGGTGACAAAATGCCCTCAGCCGATGATCTTCTTCTCCCGCAGGGTCTTCACTTCATCCGCTGAGAAGCCGGCGATGCCCGAAAGCACGACATCCGTGTGCTCGCCCAGCGACGGCGGCGGGCGGGTGTCGTCGACCGGGGTATCGGAAAACCGATAGTTCGAGCCGATCAGGGGCACGTCGCCGACGCGGCCGTGCTTGTAGGTCTTGAGCATGCCGCGCCGCCTCACCTCGGGCTCGTCCAGCGCCTCCTTCATGGTGCGGATCGGGCCGGCGGGCAGGTGCCGCAGCTTCTGCGTCCAGTTCTCCTTGGTATCGGTCTTCAGCACGTCTTCCATGAGCTTGGTCAGCACGGGCTTGTTGGCCACGCGATCGGCGACGGTGGCGAAGCGCGGATCGGTCGCCCATTCGGGGTGGCCCATCGCCTTGCAGGTGTCGACGAACAGCTTCTGGTTGGCGACGGCCATGTAGATCTTGCCGTTGCTCGTGTTGAACGAGTTGTTCGGCGCCGAGGCGAAGTGGCCGTTGCCGGCGCGTTTGGGCTGGTCGCCGCCGATCAGGTAATAGGCGCCCATGTTGCCGAGGCACGCGAGCGCCGTGTCGTAGAGCGCGAGGTCGATGTGCTGGCCCTTGCCGGTCGAGGTCCGCGCGAACAAAGCGGCGTTGATCGCTGCCACCGAGTGCAGCGCCGTCATCGTGTCGACGATGGCGATGGCGTGGCGCAGTCCCTCGCCATCGGCCTCGCCGTTGACGCTCATCATGCCCGACTCGGCCTGGAGCACCGGATCGTAGCCCGGCCGGTCCGACAGCGGCCCGCTCTGGCCGTAGGCCGAGATCGAGAGGTAGATCAACTTGGGATACTTCTTGGCGATCGTCGGATAGTCGAGCCCGTACTTCTTCAGCACGCCCGGCCGGAAGTTCTCGACCATCACGTCGGCTTCGGCGAGCAGCTTGTGCACGACCGCCTGGCCGTCCGGCTTGGTGAAATCGAGCGCGACGCTCTTCTTGCCGCGATTATAGGTCATGAAGAAATGGCTCTCGCCGGTCGCGCCGCCCTTGCGCGGGCCCGCGCCCTTGCGCGTGTCGTCGCCGCCGTCGGGATTCTCGATCTTGATGATCTCGGCGCCCATGTCCGAGAGGGTCTGCGTGCAAAGCGGTCCCGCGATCACGCGGGAGAAGTCGACGACGCGAACGCCGGTCAGCGGCGGCCGGCCCGAAGTGGCAGTGGCTGGTTTTGACATGCGTGCAAGGTAGGGCTGCAAGCGGGACGCTGTCCATGTGGCGCGTTTCCATTAGACTGCAACGCCATGTCTTCATTTCGCATGCCGCTCTCTCGCCGCGCCGCCCTGAAGCTCTCGGGCCTCGCGCTTCCCGCCCTCGCCGGTCTTCCCGCGACCGTGTCGCCAGCGCTGGCCGATACCTGGCCGTCCAAGAGCGTCCATATCGTCGTGCCGTTCGCGCCGGGCGGCTCGGGCGACATCACCGCGCGCCTGGTCGGCAAGTACATGGAAGACAAGACCGGCCAGCCCTTCGTGATCGAGAACAAGCCGGGCGCCAACGGCATCGTGGGTGTCCTGTCGGTGAAGAGTTCCGCGCCCGACGGCTACACGCTGATGCTGGCCACGACCTCGACCAACGCCGCCAACATCCACATGTACAAGAACCCGGGTTACGACCCGGAAAGGGACTTCACGGTCGTCGGCATCATCGGCTCGTCGGGCGCCTTCCTCGTGGTGCCGGCCGACAGCCCGCACAAATCCATGGCCGATCTCGTTGCCTATGCAAAGGCCAATCCCGGCAAGCTGAACTTCGGCTACTTCAACGCGAGCTCGCAGGTACCGTCGGAAGTGCTGGGCAAGACCGCCGGCGTCGAATGGCAGGGCGTGGCCTACAAGGCGATCGGCAATGCCTGGAGCGATCTCTACTCCGGCGCCATCCAGTTCATGTTCGTCGACCTCACCGCGGCGCGCGGCCAGGTCGTCGCCAACAAGGCACGGCCGCTGGCGATCTCGCTGCCCGAGCGCAGCCCGCTCTACCCCAACGTGCCGACGCTCAGCGAGACCTTTCCCGGCTTCGTCAGCACCGGCTTCCTCGCCGTCGCGGTGCCGAAGGCGGTGCCCGACGCGATCAAGCAGCGCCTGAACGTGCTGATCAACGAGGCGATCTTCTCCGAGAGCATCCACAAGCGGCTGACCGAAGAGTTCGCGCTGAAGCCGCTGAAGCTCGACCTCGCCCAGTGCGCCGCGCAGGATCGCGAGGAACGCGCCAAGTGGGCGCAGTACGTGAAGATCGCGAAAATTGAACCCCAGTAAAGCGCCCTAGCGTTCCAGGAACTCCAGCCAGAGGCCGCGGGTTTCGATCCAGAAACTCTTGCGGCCGCAGCCCGGTTCCCGCCGGTATTTCTGCTTCATGCCGTCGAGGAAGCCCTGAAGGGCGAGCAGGCTCTTCACCGTGACGGTCACGGCCACGATCGGACGGTGCCGCACGAGCTGCATGCCCTCGGACAGGAGAATCACCTCGGCATACTTGTAGTGGACGGCTTCGGTGCCGTAGCCGAACGGCGCACAGAAGGCGCCTTTCACCACTTTTGCGCCGGGCAGCTTCTGGAGCTGCCGCTCGGCCGGGCTGCCGGCCAGCCAGACGCCCGACAGCGCGACGGCGCCGTTGGGGTGGTCGAAGTCCGCGAGCTTGTCGGTCGGCGACACCGGCCGCCTGTCGAAGAACACACCGGGCGGCGGCGTATTCTTCGAGCCTGGCCGGTAGAGCCCGAACGCGGGAGCGCCGTCGCCGTCGCGCAGCCAGTCCATGTACTGGAGCGACTGCGCATCGATCGCCTGCGTCGGATTGAGGAACTCGATCTTGCTGCCGTCGAGGAATTTCACGTGGGCGTTCTGCACGCCGTTCTCGTACTTCTCGCCCGGCACCACGACGAAACCCAGCCGCTCGAAATCCGCCGCGGTGTGCGGCAGGTCCTTCACGATGACGGGAACCTGGTCGATGCCCTGCACGGGCACCTGCGCCGAGGCCGTGGACGCGCAGAAAAGAACGAGAAGAACGGCACAGGCTAGTCGGCTCATCGGCCGACGTTAGCACTAGTGCCGCGTCAGTGCGCGTCGACGGATGCCGCAGCGGCGCCGACCGGCGGCTTGCGCAGGATCAGCAGGGTCACGAGGCTCACCAGGATGCAGACGCCCAGCATCCAGAAGCTGTCGCTGAACGCCATCACCGACGCGTTGAGCCGCACCTGGCGGGCCATCAGCGCCGCGCCTTGCTGGGTCGCGTGGGCCACATCGGCGCCGCGCTCGATGAACATCGTCGTCAGCCCCTGCAAGCGGTCCTGCACCTTGAGGCTGTTCTGCGACAGCGCCTCGGCGATGGTCGAGAAATGCACCTGCTCGCGGGCCTGCACGACGGTCGAGAGCATCGCGATGCCGATCGAGGCGCCGAGATTGCGCATCACGCTGGTGATCGCCGCGGAGTCCGCCGTGTCGCGCCGCGTCAGGCCGACGACCGAGAGCTGGGTCAGCGGGATGGTGGCGAAGGGCTGGCCGGCGGCGCGCAGGAGCTGCGGCAGGATCAGCTGATCCATCGCCGTGTCTGGCGACATCTCGACGTTGATGAAGCAGGAGGCCGCGAACATCAGCAGGCCGAACAGGACGAGCAGGCGCAGGTCGACTCGCTTCATCAGGAACGGCATGAGCGGCAGCAGGAAGAGCTGCGGGATGCCGCTCCACATCACGACTTCGCCGATCTGCTGGGCATTGTAGCCCTGGACCTGCGCGAGATAGGCCGGGATCAGATAGACCGACCCGAAGGCGGTGGCGCCGAACACGCCCATCAGGATGGCCGAGCCGCCGACCGAAGGGTTGGCGAACAGCCTGAGATTGATGAACGGCTTGTCGGTCGTGAGCTCGGCGATCAGGAACACCAGGATTCCCAGCACTGCGGCGATGGCGCCAGCCACGATCAGGTTCGAATCGAACCACTCCTCGCGCTGGCCCTCTTCCAGCACGAAGATCATCGAGCTGAGGCCGATCGCCATGGCGAAGATGCCGAGCCAGTCGACCTGCCAGAAGTCGGACAGCTTGGGCTTCTCCGGGTCGAGCGCGCCGTATTGCAGCGCCAGCGCCACGAAGCCCGGCACGATGTTGAGATAGAAGATGTAGTGCCAGCTCCAGTTCTCGGTGAGCCAGCCGCCGACGGTCGGCCCGATCGCCGGCGCGAAGGTGGCGACCATGCCGAACATGGCGACGCCCACCGGCTGCTTGGACGGCGGCAGGCGCGTGCGCACGATGGTGATCGCGGTCGGGATCAGCACGCCGCCGGTCAGCCCCTGGCCCGCGCGCCACAGCACCATCTCGCCCAGCGTGTTGGACATGGCGCACAGGATCGAGAAGCCGATGAACAGCGCGGAGTTCACGGTGAGGAAGTTGCGCAGGCCGAAGGTGCGCGCCAGCCAGCCGGTCAGCGGGATCACGATGATCTCGGCCATCAGGTAGCCGGTCGAGATCCAGCTGCCCTCGGACGAGGTCGCGCCGATGGCGCCGCCGATCTCGGCGAGCGAGGCGTTGGTGATCTGGATGTCGAGCAGCGCCATGAAGGCGCCGAGAATGCCGCCGCCCACCGCCATCCAGTCACGCAGGGTGACCTGTTGGCCGGCGGGGCTCATGACACGTGGACGGTCGCCGTCACCGACAGGCCGGGCCGCAGGCGCTGGGCCAGCGGGTTCTTCGGGTCGAGCAGGATCTTCACCGGCACGCGCTGGACGATCTTGGTGAAGTTGCCGGTCGCGTTCTCCGGCGGCAGCAGCGCGAATTGCGCGCCGGTGCCGGGCGCCAGGCTGTCGACCGTGCCCTCGATGGTCTGGCCGGGGAACGAGTCGACGCTGATCGAGACATGCTGGCCCGGCACCATGTGGCCGGTCTGCGTCTCCTTGAAGTTGGCGACCAGATAGATCTGGCCCGTCGGCACGACGCTCATCAGCCGCGTGCCGGGCTGGACGAGCTGGCCCTGGCGCACGCTGCGGTCGCCGACGACGCCGTCGGCCGGCGCCACGATGGTCGTATTGCCGAGATTGATGCGCGCCTGTTCCAGCGCCGCGGTCTTCGCGGCGATGGCCGCCTGCGCCTGGCGGCGCTGCGTCTTCAGCACGTCGGTATGCGCCTTGGCCGCGGACAGCGCCGCGCGGTCGCGATCGGCGGCCGCCTTCTTCTGCGTGAGATCGGACTGCGCCTGCTGCTGGCGCTGCGTGCTGCCGGCGCCGGTCCGCGCGAGATCGCCGTAGCGCGACAGTTCCTGCGTCGAGAAGGTGATGGCGGCTTCGTCGGATTCGACGGCGGCCTGGGCCTGCGCGATCGTCGACTGCTGCTCGGTGATCTGCGCGTCGATGTTGGCCGCGGTCGCCTCGGCGCTCTCGAGATCGGCGACGGCGGTATCGACCGCCGTCTGGTAGTCGCGCGGATCGATGCGCGCCAGCACGTCGCCCGCCTTCACCGCCTGGTTGTCGGCGACCTTGAGCTCGGCGACATAGCCACCGACCTTGGGGGCGATGGTCACGCTGTCGGCACCGAGATAGGCGTCGTTGGTGCTCTCATAGTGGCGGCCGACCAGGAACCAGTAGGCGCCGTAGCCCACGCCCGCGACGAGCACGACCGCGCCCAGCACACTCAGCAGCAGCTTGCGCCGCCGCTGGTTGTCGGACTGCCGCTTGCCCCGGGGGACTTCGGACTGCGCCTCGACGAACGTCGGGCGCTCGATTTTCACAGGTGATGAACCGTCCACGAAAGAAACTCCTGCACGCTGCCACTCGGGCAACGTTCGAAATAGCCATTAGGTTCAATTCGACAAGCAGGATTGATTTAGAGACGTAGTATGATAAATTAGACTATTGAGAGACGAGCCCCGACACTGGCGAGAGGCAGCCATGATCGACATCAACGCCGTCCGCACCGACCCCCATCTGGCGCGGGTCGTCCAAGCCCAGTTCCGCCGTGCCGTCGGCATGATCAACGGCCGGTGGAAGCTCGAGATCCTGTGGCTGCTGAGCCATGGCACCCGCCGCTTCGGCGAGCTGAAGCGGGGCCTGCCGGGAATCACCCAGCACATGCTGACCGCCCAGCTGCGCGCGCTGGAGCGCGACGGGCTGATCAAGCGGACGATCTTCGCTGAGGTGCCGCCGCGGGTCGAATACGAGAACACCGACGCGGCGCGCCGGCTGCGGCCGATCTTCTTGGAGATCGTGAAGTGGGCCGAGGAGCAGGAAGCCTTCGTCGCGCCGTCAGAACCAGCCGCGCAGGCCAGCAAGGAAGCGTAGCCTCGACGACGGCTCGCCATTGGCCGCGGCAAAATCGGCGGTCGGGCCGGTGAACTGTTCGAAGCCCACGCCGATGAAGGGCGCGAACTCCTTCTCGATCTCGTAGCGCAGCCGCAGACCGCCCTCGATCCTCGACAGGCCGCTACCCAGGCCGATCGCGGCGTCGTCGGTCGATGCCACCATGGCCTCGACGAACGGCTGCGCGATCAGCTTCTGGGTGAGAAGAAGGTCGTAGCGCAGCTCGAGCCGCGCCGACACGACGCCGGTGTTGCTGACGCCCGCGACCGCCTCGAGATGGATGTCGTACGGCGCCACGCCCTCGATGCCGGCGAGGAAGCCGGCCCGGGTCTCGCCGCCGTCGAACACCGACATCTGCACGCCGGCCTTGGCGTCCCAGAACGGCGCGACGAGTCGGCTGTAATAGAGACGGTTGTCGATGCCCCTGGTGCCGCCTTCGTTGTCGATGCGGCCGTTGTCGCCCAGCACCCCCGAACTCTCGACGCGGATCTTGTCGGTGTCGCCGCCGATCCAGGCCGAGCCCTGCCAGGCGGTGTCCGGCGCGGCCGACACGCGGCGCTCGACCAATGCATCGACCCGCCAGTAGGCCGCCTGATCGTCCATCGCCAACGCCGGCGATGACGACAGCACGAGCGCCACGAGACCTTTAGTGACGATGCGCATGGCCACCCATCGGCATGGACATCGGCAGGGCGGGCGTCGTCGCGGCCACGGGCGGCGGCGTGCCGCGCGGATGCACGACGAATTCGCGGAACATGCCGGTCATCATGTGGAACAGCAGATGGCAGTGGAACGGCCAGCGCCCGGCCTCCGACAGGGTGACGTCGACGCTCACCGTGCGGCCGGGCGGCACGATCACCGTGTGCTTGCGCGGCCGCTCTGCGCCGCTGCCATTGTCGAGATCCATCCAGAGCCCATGGAGGTGGATCGGATGGTTCATCATCGTCTCGTTGCGCAGGACCAGCCGGACCGTCTCGCCTTCGGTGAAATCGACCGAGGGGCTCTCGGAATATTTCTTGTCGTCGAACGACCAGATGTACCGGTCCATGTTGCCGGTCAGCCGCAACTCGATCGTGCGCGCCGGCTCGGGCAGCGGATAGGACCGGTCGAGCCGCTTCAGGTCGGCGTAGCTCAGCACCCGGCTGCCCGGCGGCGCCTCGACCGGCGGCACCTGGGGGAACGGCGCGTGGTCCATTCTGGAGTGATCCATGGCGCTCATGTCCATGCCGGCCATATCCATTCCCATGTCCATCATGCCGAGAACGCCGGGTGCACGCGGCTCGGGCATCGGGCCGGCCATGCCGGGCCGCGGCGCGAGCGTGGCGCGCGCGAAGCCGCGGCGATCGATCGAGCGCGCGGCGATGGTGTAGGCGCGCGCCTCGCGCGGCTCGACGATCATGTCGTAGGTCTCGCCGGGGGCCAGCCGGAATTCGTCGACCGTCACCGGCTGCACGGCATTCCCGTCGGCCTGGACGACCGTCATCCTGAGGCCCGGGATCGAGACGTCGAACAGGGTCATCGCCGAGCCGTTGACGAAGCGCAGCCGCACTTTCTCGCCCGGCGCGAACAGGCCCGTCCAGTTGTCGGCGGGCCCGAGACCGTTCACCAGGAAGGTGTAGCCCGAGACGTCGGCGAGGTCGGTCGGATCCATGCGCATCTTCGCCCACATCGCCCGGTCCGACACGATCGCCTGCCGCTCCTCCGGTGTCTTCGCCTCGGCCAGGGCGCGCACGAGGCCGGACAGGGTGCGGCGCTGGTCGTTGAAATAGCCCGGCTCCTGCTTGAGCTTGCGCAGGATCGCCGAGGCCGGCAGTGCGTGCTGGTCGCTCAGCAACACGACATGGTCGCGGTCGGCCTTGATCTTCTCGCCGCCCTTCGGCGCGATCACGATCGGCGCGTACAGGCCGTCCTGCTCCTGGCCGCCGGAATGGCTGTGATACCAGTAGGTGCCGGACTGCCGGACCTTGAAGCGATAGGTGAACGTCGTGCCGGGCTTGATGCCGTCGAAGCTGATGCCGGGCACGCCGTCCATGTTCGAGGGCAGGAGGATGCCGTGCCAGTGGATCGACGTATCCTCCGCGAGGCGATTGGTAACGTTGATCGTGACGTCCTCGCCCTCGGTCCAGCGCAGCACCGGCCCGCCGATCTCGCCGTTGATCGTGAAGACGCGACGCTCCTCGCCGTCGATCTTCTTTACGCTGCGGTCGATCACCAGATCGTAGGTGCCTGCGCTCGCCGGCAGGGCGACCGCGCACAACAGCAGGCCAGCCAACAACCCGCGCATGTCAGCGCCGACGGGCGTCGAGGACCTCGATCAGCTCCTCGATCTTGATCTGCCGGTCCTTCTCGGAGCCGGCATGGAAAGCGTGCGCCACGCAGTGGTTCAGGTGGTCGTTCAGGATCTCCTGCTCGACCTTGTCGAGGGCGGCGCGCACCGCGCGGATCTGCGTCATCACGTCGATGCAGTAGCGGTCTTCCTCGATCATGCGCGTCACGCCGCGCACCTGTCCCTCGACGCGGCTCAGCCGGGCGAGCTGCGATTTCTTCGTTCGTTCATCCATGCTTGAACCATACCCCCGTAGGGTATAAATAGCAAGCATGACGACCGAACA
>JAFEFH010000290.1 GCA_018240695.1 Pseudomonadota bacterium
TGCTGTCGACGCACGACGAGCGCATCTTCGACGTGGCCACGCGCCGCCTCCATATCGAGGACGGCCGCTGCTTCGAAGTGCCCATCCACTATCACTGAGTGACGGGCATCGTGTTGTTCATCGTCGACCTGATCGTGCTGCTCTGCTTCGTCGTGCAGTTCGCCATCGCGGGCTACTATTTCTACCTCCTGTACTGGCTGTCGGAGCTGCCGCCCGCCGCCGACAGCTTCTCACCGCTGCCAGACGATCTTCCGCGCGTGCTGGTGCAATTGCCGGTCTACAACGAGCCGACCGTCGTCGAACGCTCGCTGGCGGCCGCGGGCGCGCTCGACTGGCCGCGCGACCGGCTGAAGATCCAGCTCCTCGACGACAGCGCCGATCTCACCTCCGATATCGCCGTTCACGCCATTGCGCGGCTGCGCAAGGAAGGCGTCGACGTCGACCATGTGCGCCGTTCCGACCGCAGCGGCTTCAAGGCCGGCGCACTGGCCGCCGGCTTGGCGATCGACGATGCGCCCTACGCGGCGGTGTTCGACGCCGACTTCGTGCCGCCGCCCGACTGGCTGCGGCGCGCCATGCCCGCGATGCTGGCCAATCCGCGCGCGGCCTTCGTGCAGACCCGAATCGAGTGGGGCAACGGTGCGGCCAACGCGCTGACGCGCGCACAACGGCTCATGCAGGACGCGCACTTCGCGGTCGAGCAGGACGTGCGGGCCCGCCGTGGCGTGCCGTTCCAGTTCAACGGTACCGGGGGTATCTGGCGCCGTGCGGCGGTCGATGAGGCAGGCGGCTGGTCGCACGACACGCTGTCGGAGGATCTCGACCTGGTGCTGCGCACGCACCTCAAGGGCTGGGGCGGCGTGTTCCTGATGGAGCCGCATGTCGTGGGCGAGCTGCCGCAGAAGCTCGACGACTTCCGCGTTCAGCAGAGCCGCTGGTCCAAAGGCTTCATGCAGGTCGCCCGCAAGCTCCTGATGCCGGTCCTGAAGTCGGACCTGTCGGGTGAGGCCAAGTTCACGACGGCGGTGGCGCTCGGGCAGCAGCTGATCTTCCCTTTCCTGGTCGTTGGCATCGTCGGGCTGGTCGTGTCGGGGGTCGGCCATGGCGGCCTGCCGGTGTTCTTCCGGGTGCTGCTATGGGCGTGGTTCGCCTCGGCGCTGATCATCCTGTTCGGCGCGACTTGGGGCGCCTATCGTCGCCTCAAACGTGGCAGCTTCGGCCAATATCTCGCCACCGCGCTCAGCGTGCCGGGCGTGATCGCCTATCTGGCGGCAGCCAACGCCGGCGCCATCGTGAGCGCGGGCTTCGGCAAGAAGACCGAATTCACCCGCACGCCCAAGACCGGAGCCTGACCCGATGGCCGTCATCGCCACGCTCGCCCTGATCCTTGCCGCGGTCTTCGTCGTCTGCTGCGGACTGCTCGCCGCGTTCATCGGCAGCCTGCTCTACATGGTCGTGCTGAATCATCGGCTTCGCGCCAAGGGCCTCGAACGCGAGGAAGACCTGCTGGCGACGCCGCTGCCTGCCGATTCGCAGCTTCCGCACGTCGTGGTCCAGATTCCGTCGTTCAACGAGGGGCCGGTGCTGCGGCGCGGCGTCGAGGCGTCGGCGCGGCTCGACTGGCCGCGCGACAAGCTGCACATCCAGCTGCTCGACGACAGCACCGACAAGACCGCCGAGATCGCGCGCGAGGTGACCGCCGAGCTGCGCGCCAAGGGCTTCGACGTCGTGGCACTGCAACGCACCGACCGCTCGGGCTTCAAGGGCGGGGCGCTGCACGAGGCGATGCAGCAGACCTCGCACAACTATTTCGCCGTGTTCGACGTCGACTACGTGCCGCCGGAGGATTTCCTGCGCCGCTGCATGCGCGTGTTCGTGGCCGAGCCGAAGACGGCCTTCGTGCAGGCGCGTTTCGACTTCCTCAATCCGCACGAGAACGCGCTCACCGAGATGCAGATGGTGACCCTCGATGCCCATCTCGGCATCGAGCAGGCGACGCGCTACTGGGCAGGCCACCCGCTGCCGTTCAATGGCACCTGCGGCATCTGGCAACGCGAGGCGATCGAGGCGGGGGGCGGCTGGAAGGGCGATACCGTCACCGAGGATCTCGATCTCACTTATCGCGGCTGGGTGAAAGGCTGGCGCTCCGTCTTCCTGGTGAGTGTCTCGGTGCCGGGCGAATTGCCGGCCGACATGAAGACGTGGCTGCGCCAGCAGCAGCGCTGGCAGGACGGCTTCCGCCATGTCGGCCTGCGCATGGTCCCGGAGATCCTGAAGAGCCGCAGCATCACGCCGTCGGCCAAGCTCGCGGCACTGCTGCACCTGTGCATGGCGCTGAACCAGCCGGTACTGCTGGTGGGCGTGGTCTCTGGCCTGTTGGCGGGCCTGCTGGCGCCGTCGCTGGCGCCGCTTCTGTTCAAGCTGTTCCTGCTGACCGTCGTCTGGGTGGTGGTCTGCGCTGCGACGTTCCTGCGCGCAGGCCACAACTTCATCCGCGACGGCGAGATGCCGCCGGGCCGCTTCGCCGTGGTGCTGCTTCGCTTCGTCGGCGGGCAGGTCGGCATGGTCGTGCGCAGCCTGTTCGTGCACCTGCGCAAGGCATTGAGCCGGCCCAAACCGATCGTCTTCGATCGCACGCCCAAGAAGGGCGGCTGATCAGTCCAGCGTGCTTTCGCGCAGGATCGGATGGTGGGCGCAGCGCAGCCCGCCGCCGGTGCGGATCGGCCCGTCGAACGGGATCGGGAGGATGTCCATCCCGCGCTTGCGCAGCTCCTCGATCACGCGGCCGTTGTCGGCATCGACGATCATGCGGCCTTCCTCGAGGATCAGCCCGTTGGTCGCGAGTCGCGTCGCTTCTTCCTTCGATACCGCGATGGCATCCCACGAGCGCAGCGACATCGGCAGGCCGTCGACCAGCTTCTCGGGACACCAGACCAGCAGGCCGGGCTTGACCAGCGACAGCGCGCAATCGAGATGCAGCACGAACGACCGCAACGCCACCGGGATGACGCGATAACGCTCGCCCAGCAGCGCCTGTAGCCAGTCGATACCCGCGAGGTCCGAGGCGCAGCCCGAGATGCCGACATAGATCTCTCGGCCGTTGAGCAGCGTGTCGCCGCCTTCCAGGAACGGACCGTCGACGCAGCCGGGCGACCCCAGCGGTACGCTCGACCAGCGCGCGCCGCGCTCGGCCACAAGGCGCTGAATGATCGGCCGCAGACCGTAGCGCTCGCGCTGGCGGCAGAGCAGGCGCAGCGAGGCGTCGATCACGTGGTCGCCGACCACGATCATGCCGTCGCGCGGGAAGAGCTGCGCACCCTCGCCGTTGGGCGCGAGGAACGTGCGCTCGACACCCCGCAGGCGTTCGGGCCGGTGTACCGTGACGCCTTCGCGGGCCACGAGCTCGGCCAGCGCATCGACCTGGTGCTCGATGCGTTTCGCCCACTCTGGATCGAGGTCGATCAGGCGCCGGCCGGCATGCCGGCGGCTGAACTCGGCCTCTTCCGGCGGCTGCCAACGCATCGATTCTTCGTGGAAGACGACGAAGTCCTCGGCGGGCGAGAGGCCGATCACGACCTC
>JAFEFH010000291.1 GCA_018240695.1 Pseudomonadota bacterium
GCTTCCATCAGCTCCGTGCCGTAGGCGCCGCCCGCGATGGCCGCGGCATCGGCCTTGTCCATCTCCGCGCAACTCAGCAGCGCGTACTCGTCGCGCAGGACCACGTCGAGGAGAGGGGAATTTTCAGTCATGGGGAGGTTCGCAGGAGCATGAGGGAATGGGGCGGCCGACCGGATTTGAACCGGCGACATCCAGAATCACAATCTGGCGCTCTAACCAACTGAGCTACGGCCGCCATCGTGGATCGCTCCCGCGAAGCGCGCCTTCCTACGCCGGGCCGCCCGAAGCGTCAAGAAACAGCCGAGGCCGGCGGGGTCGCCGGCAACAGCCGGTCGATCGCCGCGAGCCAGCATGAGCAGCCTTCTTCGAAGGACAGGCCGAACGTGAAGCGCAGCCGGTCCCAGCTCTCGAACTCGGTCAGCGCCTCGATCGCCACCAGCGCCATGCGGCGCTCTCCTTCGTCCGCCGCCGCCAGTTCGCGGGCGAACACCGCCTCGATGCGCTGCATCGACATTTCGCGAATCTTCTCGATGCGCGCGACCATGCCCTCCGAGACCTCCGCCTGGCCGACCATCACGCGCCACAGCGGCAGCCAGCGCTCGCGGTTCTGGGCGCGCGCCTCGACCTGAAGGCGCAACCGCGTCGCGCGATCCCGGTCGAGCGCCTGAAGGGCCGCATCCGAGCGGCCTTCGGAGAGTGCCACGTCGACGACGGCCAGCCGCAGCGCCTCGAGGTCGGGAAAGCGCTCGAAGACCGAGCGCACCGAATAGCCCGCACGCTCGGCGACCTGCGTGGCGGTCGGCGCCTGGCCGGTTTCGCGGACGATGGCGATATAGGCTTCGATGATGAGCTGCCGGGTCCGTTCGCTGCGCAGCCGCCGGCCATCGATGCCGGGCTTGGCCGGCGCGTTCACGGACCGCGCGGCGGCGTGGCCGGCAGCAGCCGGTCGATCGCCCGGATCCAGAGCGCGCACGCCTCTTCCACCGACAGGCCGTGGAACTCGCGCATCCGCGCCCAGCTCTCGAAATCGGTCAGCGCCTCCAGCGCCACCAGCAGGTGCTTGCGCGCCGTGGCGTCGAGCGTGGAGAGCTCGGCCGCGTACATCTGCTCCATGCGGCCCATCGTGCGCTCGCGTCCCAGCACTTCGCGCTTCTTCAACTCGGGCGAGTCCTGCTGGAACACCATCAGCATGCGCCACAGCAACAGCCCGCGCTCGCAGGTGCCGGCCCGCGTCTCGACCTGGGAGCGGATGCGCGTCGGGCGGTCGCCGTCGACATGCCGGGCCGGCGCCAGCGCCGCGGACTGCGACATCGAATAGTCGGTCGCCATGACGCGCAGCGCGTGGAGGTCGGGAAAGCGCTCGAAGACGGAGCGCACGGAGTAGCCGGCGCGCTCGGCGGTCTGCGCCGCCGTGGGATTGCGGTTGCCGTCTCGCAGCAGCGCCAGGTAGGCCTCGACGATCAGCTGCTTGGTGCGCTCGCTGCGCAGGCGGCGGCCGTCGATGCGGCCGGTCTTGCGGGACGGCGGCGGTGGCGGCGGGCTCGGAGCGTCGCTCATCGCGCCACCGGTCAAGCCGCCGTCGGGGTGGGCGGCAGCAGCCGGTCGATCGAATCGATCCACACGGTGCAGGCCTCTTCGACCGACAGGCCGAACATTTCGCGCATGCGCGCCCAGCTCTCGATGTCGGTCAGCGCCTCGATGGCGATGACGGTGTGCCGGCGCTCCGTCGGCGCGAGCGTCTCGAACTCGGGCTTGTACATCAGCTCGATGCGCGCCATCGCGACTTCGCGCGAGCGCGCGATGCGCAGCGCCAGTTCGCCCGACCCGTCATCCGACGACAGCAGCACGCGCCACAGCGCGATGCCGCGCTCGCAGGTCCCTGCCCGCGTCTCGACCTGGGAGCGGATACGCGTCGGGCGGTCGCCGTTGACGTGGCGCGCCGGCGCCAGCGCCGCGGCCTGGGCCAGCGCATAGTCCGCCGCCGCCACGCGCAACGCGATGAGGTCGGGGAAACGCTCGAAGATCGAGCGCACCGAATAGCCCGCGCGCTCGGCGATCTGCACGGCGGTCGGCATGACGGGCGCATCGCGCAGCAGCGCGAGGAACGCCTCGATGATCAATTGCTTCGTACGCTCGCTCCGCAGGCGTCGACCATCGATCCGTCCCGGCTTGCGGACGGGCATGGGTGGCGTGACGTTTTCCATCGATCTCGTTCGGTGGCTTCCCGGTCGCGTTGCTCAAGCACGCTCATGACTGCAAAAACATATATTGCCATGAGAGTGCAGTAATATAATCAGGGAAAATCGGAGAGTCCAAGGGTTCGCAAGTAATCTGCAATTCCCCACGAATATTCCGGATAGAGCGCGCCTACCGCTTAAAATGCCTGTCCAGCCGCTCTATGGCGCTGTCGAGCGTCGAGTCGTGCTTGCAGAAGCAGAACCGCGCAAAGTGACGCGGTCCCTGCCCCGGATCATCGTAGAACGCGCTGACCGGCACGGCGGTCACTCCGGCCTCGACGGTGATGTGGCGGCAGAAATCCTCGTCGGTGCCGTTGAAGCCCAGCGGCCGGAAATCGGTCGTCACGAAATAAGTGCCATGCGCCGGCAGCACCTCGAAGCCGATCTCGGCCAGTGCCCCCGCCAGCCGGTCGCGCTTGCGCTGCATGTCGCCCGCCAGGGTCGAGTAATAGGTGTCGGCCAGCCGCAGGCCGGTCGCCGTGCCCCACTGGAGGTTAGGCGGCGTGGTGAAGGTCATGAACTGATGCGTCTTGGCGATGACGCGCATCATCTCCGCCGGCGCGGTGACGTAGCCCACCTTCCAGCCGGTCAGACTGAAGCTCTTGCCCGCCGAGCCGATGCGCGCGGTGCGCTCGCGCATGCCGGGCAAGGTCATGATCGAGGTGTGCCTGGCGCCGTCGAAGATGATGTGCTCATAGACCTCGTCGCAAACCGCATAGGCGTCGTGCTTGAGGCAGAGGCTCGCGATGAAGTCGAGTTCGCTGCGGTCGAACACCTTGGAGCACGGGTTCATCGGCGTGTTGAACAGGATCAGCTTGGTGCGGTCGCTGAACGCCTCGGTCAGCTCCTGGCGCGGCAGGCTCCAGTGCGGCGGCTCGAGGCGCACCAGCTTCGGGATGCCGCCGGCGCGGCGCACGATCGGCAGATAGGAATCGTAGAGCGGTTCGATCAGCACGACCTCGTCGCCCGGCTCGATCAGCCCGAACAGGCAGTCGCCCAGCGCCTCGGTCGCGCCCGAGGTCACCAGCACCTCGGTCTGCCAGTCGATGTCGAGTCCCTGGAAGCGCCTGGCGTGGTCGGCCACCGCCTGGCGCAGCTCGGGAATGCCCATCATCGGCGGATACTGGTTGTGGCCCTCCAGCAGGTACTCGGCCGCGGCGCGGCGGACCTCTTCCGGTCCCTTGTCGTCGGGAAAGCCCTGGCCGAGGTTCACGGACTGATGTTGGCGGGCGAGCCCCGACATCACTTCGAATACCGTCGTTCCGAGGCCGGACATCAGCGAATTGGCGGACTTCAT
>JAFEFH010000292.1 GCA_018240695.1 Pseudomonadota bacterium
ATGACCGATCCCGGCACGGTCTGGCTGTCGGCGGACACAAGGCTCGGACAGGATGTAACGATCGGCCCCAACGTGCGCTTCGGTCCGGGCGTCACCGTGGCGTCGAGCGTGGACATCAAGGCATTTTGCGACATCGAGGGTGCGCGCGTGGCGCGCGGCGCGATCATCGGGCCGTTCGCGCGCATCCGCCCCGGCTCGGACGTGGGCGAGAACGTCCACATCGGTAATTTCGTCGAGCTGAAGGCCACCCGGATGGGGCGGGGTGCCAAGGCCAATCACCTGGCCTATCTCGGCGACACCGACGTGGGTGCCGCCAGCAACATCGGCGCCGGCACGATCGCGGTGAACTACGACGGTTACGGCAAGTACCGCACTGTCATCGGGGCGGAGGCTTTCGTGGGCTCCAACAGTTCGCTGATCGCACCGGTGAAAGTCGGTCGAGGCGCCAATGTGACCGCCGGCAGCGTGATTACCGAGGATGTTCCCTCGGACGCGGTGGCGTTCGGGCGGGCACGGCAGGTCACAAAAAAGGGGCGGGCGGCGGCGCTTCGTGCGAAACTGAAGGCCCGCGCGGCGGCTGCCAAGCGGGGCCAAAAGAAGAAATAGCCCCTCTCTCGGGATCTCGACCCACCATGTGCGGCATCATCGGAATCATCGGCAAGGCACCTGTCACGCCCTTGCTCGTCGACGCGCTGAAGCGCCTCGAATATCGCGGCTACGATTCGGCGGGCGTCGCCACCCTGGTGAACGGCCACATCGAGCGCCGCCGCGCCGAGGGCAAGCTCGTGAATCTCGAGGCGAAGCTCGCGGAGAAGGGCCTGCCAGGAACGATCGGCATCGGCCATACGCGCTGGGCCACGCACGGCAAGCCGTCGGAACGTAACGCCCATCCGATCGCCACCGACCGGGTCGCGATCGTGCATAACGGCATCATCGAGAATTTCCAGGAGCTGAAGGACGAACTCACGGCCCAGGGCAAGCGCTTCGAGAGCGACACCGACACCGAAGTCGTGGCCCAGCTCCTGACGTCGTACCTCGAGCAGCAGATGGCGCCGGAAGCGGCCATGGGCAAGGCGATGGCGCGGCTGCGCGGCGCCTTCGCGCTGGTCGTGCTGTTCAGCGGCCGTCACGACATTCTGATGGGGGCGCGCCGCGGCAGCTCGCTCGCGGTCGGCTATGGCGACGGCGAGATGTACATCGGCACCGACGCGCTGGCGCTCGCGCCGTTCACCAAGCGCGTGACCTATCTCGAGGACGACGACTGGGTCGTGCTCAACGCCAAGGGCGCCGAGATCTACCAGGGCACCAAGACGGTGAAGCGTCCGGTCCGCGAGAGCGGCATCTCGGGCGCCATGATGGGCAAGGGCAACCACCGCCACTTCATGCTCAAGGAGATCTACGAGCAGCCCACCGTGGTCGGCGACACGCTTCAGACCTACCTCGATCCGTCGACGCGTTCGGTCAGCCTGCCGGCACTGCCGTTCGACTGGAACAAGGTGAGCCGCATCACCATGACGGCCTGCGGCACGGCCTATTACGCCTGCATGGTCGCCAAGTACTGGTTCGAGAGCCTGGCGCGCCTGCCGGTCGAGACCGAAGTCGCCTCGGAGCTGCGCTATCGCGAACCGCCGATGACGGAAGGCGGCGTCTGCATCGCCGTTTCCCAGTCGGGCGAGACGGTCGATACGCTGGCCGCGATGCGCTACGCGCGGTCGCAGAAGCAGACGATCCTGTCGGTGGTGAACGTGCCGGAGAGCGCGATCGCCCGGGAATCGCATGTCGTGCTGCCGACGCTCGCCGGCCCCGAGATCGGCGTCGCGTCGACCAAGGCCTTCACCACGCAGCTGGTCGTGCTGCTGTCGGCCGCCATCGCGGCGGGCCGCGCGCGCGGCGTGCTGACCCGCGCCGATGAAGAGCGGCTGGCGGCGGCGTTGATCGCGCTGCCGGCGCACGTCAACGAAGCCGTCAACATGGAGCCCGAGTATCAGCGCATCTCGGAAGAGGTCCTCGCGCCGGCGCGCGACGTGCTCTACATGGGACGCGGCTCGTCCTTCCCGATCGCCATGGAAGGCGCGCTGAAGCTCAAGGAAATCTCCTACATCCACGCCGAGGGCTATGCCGGCGGCGAGATGAAGCATGGGCCGATCGCACTGATCGACGAGAACGTGCCGGTCGTTGTCGTCGCGCCGACCGATCCGGTGTTCGACAAGATCGCGTCCAACTTCGAACAGGTGAAGGCGCGGGGCGGCAAGCTCGTGCTGATGGCCGATCAGGCCGGCCACAAGCGTCTCGGCGCCCATGCAGTGGCGTCGATCGTGCTGCCGACCGTCGACCCGGTGGTGGCGCCCATCCTCTACACGGTCCCGGTGCAGCTGCTCGCCTACTACACGGCGGTGGCCAAGGGCACCGACGTCGATCAGCCCCGCAACCTCGCCAAGAGCGTCACCGTCGAATAGCGGTCCCGCGCACGATGGGAGCTTGATGTGGCTGTTGGGCGTCCGGATCGCCTGCACGCTTATCGCGCTGGCGATGCTGGCGATCGGACTAACGGAAAGGCCGGCGCGACGGCCGGCTTTCCAACGAGATCTGCTCTAGCGCGCCCCTTGGCGCGTGCCGTCTAGCGCGTACCCTGGGGCAGGCCGGGCGCGAGGCCCTGCGGGGCCTGAGGCTGGGCCGGCCGCGGCTGCGGCGCGGGCGCCGGACGCGCCTGCTGAGCCGGCATCATCGTCTGGACCATCGCCTTCAGCTTGGCGGACTCGACCTCCTGGGCCTTCTTGAACTCTTCCTCGTTCAGGAAGCGGTCCTTGTTGAGGTCCATCTTCATGAACTGATCGACCGCGTGTGCGGTCAGTTCGATCCGGTCCAGCGTCCCGTCCTTGTTGGTATCGATTTCGCCGAACTTCATCATCGCGATCTTGCGGCGCAGCTCGAACGGCAGCAGGCCTTGCGCCTGCGGACCGTCGGCCGGACCGGCCACGGCGGCGTATTCCGCCTGGCTGATCTTGCCGTCGTTGTTCTTGTCGAGCTGGTCGGCGCTATGGAGCTGCAGGTCGATGAAGTCGTTGATCGCCATCATGCCCTGGCGGCGGCGTGCCTCGACCTGCTGGCGCTCCTGCGCCTCGCGCTGGATGGCGCGCTGGACGATCAGGCGCAGCTCCGGCTCGGTCACCTTGTTGTCGCGGTCCGTGTCGTACTGGTTGAACTCGGTCTGGACCACGGCCTCCACTTCGGCGCGCTCGACGATGCCGTCGCGATTGGTGTCGACGTTCTCGAAATCGGCGCGCGCGCGCTTCTGGCGTTCGGCAAGCGGCGGCACGTTGGGACCGTCGGTCGAGAAGGGCGGCTCGGCGACCTTGAGGAACTCCTCGATCGTGAGCTTGCCGTCCTTGTTGGTGTCGAGCTGCTCGAAGGTCTTCATGCGGTATTTCAAGAACTCCGCACGAGTCACCTCGCCCTTGGTCGCGGTCTGGATCTCGTGGAACCACGTAGGCAACGGCACGGCGGGCGGCGCGCC
>JAFEFH010000293.1 GCA_018240695.1 Pseudomonadota bacterium
CTCGCCCTGCTGGCCGGCGTGGCGCTGGGCGACGGGCTGATCAGGAGCATCGACGACAAGGTGGCGCCTTACGTCGCCGATGACGGCTTCAAGAGCGACCAGAACAAGGACATCACCTGGCGTCACCTGCTGACGCAGACCAGCGAGTGGGAAGGATTCGTCTTCGGCAAGGAAGACCGCATCGACCACAACCGCGTGGTCGGCGTCAGCGTCGCCGACGCGCCCAAGGGCACGCGCCGCGCGCTGAAGAAGCCCGGCACGTTCTACGAATACAACGACGTGCGCGTGAACCGGCTCAGCCTCTCGCTGCTGCACGTCTTCAAGGAGCCGCTGCCGTCGGTGCTGAAGCGCCGCATCATGGATCCGATCGGCGGCTCGAACGGCTGGAAGTGGGACGGCTATCGCAACTCGACCGTGACGATCGACGGCAAGCCGATGCTGTCGGTGCCGGGCGGCGGCCACTGGGGCGGCGGCTTCACGATCTCCGCGCGCGACCTCGCGCTGATGGGCCTGCTGGTCTCGAAGGGCGGCGCCTGGGACGGCAAGCAGATCCTGCCCAAGGGCTGGACCGACGAACTGGTGAAGCCCTGCCCGGTGGCGAAGTTCTACGGCCTGATGTGGTGGCTCAACACCGACCGCCGCCAGTTCGCGGCGGCGTCGGAGCGCAGCTACTTCGCGCTGGGCTGGGGCAGCCACATCGTCTGGATCGATCCGGACAACGATCTCGTCACGGTGCTGCGCTGGATCGACCGCAAGAAGGCGCCGGAATTCGTCGAACGTCTGCTGGGTGCGCTGAAGAAATGAGTCTCGATTACTCCGCCGTCCCGCGCATGCCGGACGGCCGCACCGCGCTGGAACATATCGAAAGCGTCGCCGCCACCTCGCAGGCCATCCGCGTCCCGATGGGCCCGCGCAGTGCCGGCGGCAACGGCACCCAGATGTGGCACGTCTGGGGGAAGGACTCCGGCAAGCCCGCGCTGCTGCTGTTCCACGGCGGCTCGGGCTCGTGGATCCACTGGATCCGGAACGTGCAGGCGCTGGCGCAGCACTTCACCGTCTACGCCGCGGACATGCCGGGCCTCGGCGACAGCGATCCGCCGGACGACGTGCGCGACGTCTGGTCGGTCACGCACTGCGTCGACCACGCGGTGCGCGCCCTGCTGCCGAAGGACGAGCGCTTCTTCCTCGCGGGCTTCTCGTTCGGCGGCATGGTGTCGGGCCATCTCGCGACCCTGATGCCCGAGCGCATCAAGCGCATCGTGTTCGTGGGCGCGGGCGGCCTCAAGGCCACGCGCAAGCCGACCGAGAAGCTGCACAAGCTGCTGGAGACGATGCCGCCGCAGGTGCTGGCCGACGAGGCGCGGCGCAACCTCGAGCTGCTGATGCTGCACGACCCGAAGAACGTCGACGGCGTCGCCATCCACATGCAGATCATGAACACCACGCGCGCCAAGACGCGCAGCCGCGACATGGGCATCGCCGGCGCCCTGTCCAACGTGCTGCCGCAGGTCACGGTGCCGTACACCGGCATCTGGGGCGAGTTCGATTCGACCACCTATCCCTATATCCAGGAGCGCATCGACCTGTTCCGCGCGCTGCGGCCGGACTTCGAGATGCACCAGATCCCCGGCGGCGGTCATTGGGTCGCGTACGAGACGGCCGAGGCCTTCAACGCCAGGCTGCTCGACGTGCTAAAGTAGGCTAGAGCAGTCGCCGTAAAGCATTCGGAGAATTTGACGTGGTCGCGAACATCCTGAGCGAACTCCCGGTCGGCCAGCGCGTCGGCATCGCCTTTTCGGGCGGCCTCGACACCAGCGCCGCCGTGCACTGGATGAAGTCCAAGGGCGCCAAGCCCTGCGCCTACACGGCCAATCTCGGCCAGCCGGACGAGAGCGACTACGACGACATCCCGCGCAAGGCGCTCGCCTATGGCGCCGAGAAGGCCCGCCTGATCGACTGCCGCGCCCAGCTGGTGGCCGAGGGCATCGCCGCCATCCAGTGCGGCGCCTTCCATATCAGCACGGCGGGCGCGACCTACTTCAACACCACGCCGCTCGGACGCGCCGTGACCGGCACGATGCTGGTCGTGGCGATGCGCGAGGACGGCGTCGACATCTGGGGCGACGGCAGCACGTTCAAGGGCAACGACATCGAGCGCTTCTACCGCTACGGCCTGCTCGCCAACCCGAACCTGCGCATCTACAAGCCGTGGCTCGACCAGAAGTTCATCGATGAACTCGGCGGCCGAAAGGAGATGAGCGAGTACATGGCGGCCGCGGGCTTCCAGTACAAGGCGAGCGTCGAGAAGGCCTATTCGACCGACAGCAACATCCTGGGCGCGACGCACGAGGCCAAGGACCTCGAGTACCTCAACGCCTCGATCAACATCGTGAAGCCGATCATGGGCGTCGCCTTCTGGCGCGACGACGTGAAGGTGCCGGCCGAGACCGTGACCGTGCGCTTCGAGGAAGGCCAGCCGGTCGCGCTGAACGGCAAGACCTTCGCCGATTCGCTGGCGCTGTTCACCGAGGCCAATGTGATCGGCGGCCGCCACGGCCTCGGCATGTGCGACCAGATCGAGAACCGCATCATCGAGGCCAAGAGCCGCGGCATCTACGAGGCGCCCGGCATGGCGCTGCTGCACATCGCCTACGAGCGGCTGGTGACCGGCATCCACAACGAGGACACGATCGAGCAGTACCGCACCAACGGTCGCCGTCTCGGCAAGCTGCTCTACCAGGGCCGCTGGTTCGATCCGCAGAGCCTGATGCTGCGCGACACCTCGCACCGCTGGGTGGCGCGCGCGATCACCGGCGAGGTGACTATCGAGCTGCGCCGCGGCAACGACTATTCGCTGATGGACACGACCAGCCCGAACCTGACCTACGATCCGGAGCGGCTGACCATGGAAAGCGGCGCCGGCACGTTCACCGCCGCCGACCGCATCGGCCAGCTGACCATGCGCAACATGGACATCGCCGACACGCGCACCAAGCTCGGCGTCTACGCCAAGTCCGGCCTGCTGGGCGACGGCGCCGGCGGCATGCCGATGCTGACCGGTCCCGCCCCCGACAAGAAGCCGGTCAAGAAGTAGGGGCCGGCCGGTGAAGACCGAGGTCACGGAGATCGCCGACAGGATCTATCGCCTGTCGACCTTCGTGCCGCAGATCGGCCCCACCGGCTTCACCTTCAACCAGTTCCTGATCGACGCCGACGAGCCGCTGCTCTTCCACTACGGCCATCGCGCGATGTTCCCGCTGATCTCCGCGGCGGTGGCGAGCGTGATCCCGCTCCGGAAGCTGCGCTGGACGACGTGCAGCCATGTCGAGGGCGACGAATCGGGCGCGCTGAACCAGTGGCTGGCCGCCGCGCCCAACGCCACGCCGGCGCACGGCCAGGTCGGCGTCAACATCTGGCTCACCGACATGGCCGATCGCGCGCCGCGCGCGCTCAAGAACGACGAGACGATCGATCTCG
>JAFEFH010000294.1 GCA_018240695.1 Pseudomonadota bacterium
CGTCGGGCGGCGGCTGGCTCGCGGCCAGCAGCCGGCCGACCAGCCACACCGCGAGGATCGGCACCAGCACGAGGCCGAGCCCGTCGATCGCGGCGGCGATGGCGCGGTTGCGTTCGCCGGGCACCGTGTCCTCGTTGCGGCCGTAGCGCTGGCGCAGCACGCGGCCGGTCCACCACAGGCCGATCGTCACCACGGCCCAGATCGCGAGCGGCAGCAGGTCCTGGTCGCCCGAGCGCAGCGCCGCGAGGCCGTTATGCGCCCAGGTGTCGAAGGCGTTCGCGAGGCTGCGGCTCGCCGCCACGAACTGCGGCCCGATCCGCGTCCACACCGCGGCCGACAGCGGCGAGGCATTGCGATGCAACAGGGTCTGTAGCACGACCTGCCCGCGCACCTTGGTCATGCGCTCGAGCAGCTGGTCGATGCGCACCAGCACGACCTCGCACTGCTTGACCCGGCTCTCGCTGATCGCGGCGAGATCGGTGAGGCGTGTGCGCTCGACCTTCACCGCGTCGGTGTCGGGCGGCTGGTCGGCGGAGGGCTTGTTGTCGGGACCGGTGCGCGGCTCGAGCGGCGCCAGCAGGCGGCGCGTGTCGGCGAGGTCGGCGCGCGAGATCTGTTCGGCGGCCAGCACCTCGGCGCGCACGACATTGGTCCATTCGCGCAGCGTGTCGATCTCGGCGGGCAGCACGTTGGGCTGGTCGATGCGCGCCGAAATGCGGTCGAGCTGACGCGTCCACAGCTCGATCCGCTGCGAGAACGGCTGCTGCGGCGTGGTTTGGGCGAGCACTGCCTGGCTGGTCAGGACCAGCAGCAGGCAGGCGAGGCGAACGACCCCCCGGATCATGTGGTTTTTTCTAGCACGGAGGCCTGCGGAGCGTCTTGTTGACAGCGCCGGGGCGGCGCGGAACCTTGCCCCGGCAAAGCGTAACAGGAGGAAAGCGCATGGCGGGCGGCAAGGACGGCGTGGGCGAAGTGCGGATCAAGCCCGCGGAACTGCATGCCTTCACCATGGCGATCTGCCGGGCCGACGGCAGCTCGGCCGAGGAAGCCAAGCTGGTCGCCGACCATCTCGTGCTGGCCAACCTGTTCGGCCACGACAGCCACGGCGTCGGCATGATGCCGTCGTACATCCAGAACACCACCACCGGCCGCTGCACCCGTAATCACCATGCAAAGATCATCAAGGACAATGGTGCTGTAATTGTGATCGACGGCGGCGCCGGCTACGGCCAGGTGATCGCCAAGGAAGCGATGGATATCGGCATCGAGCGCGCGAAGAAGAACGGCGTGTGCGTGGTTGGGCTCACCAATTCGCATCACATCGGACGCATCGGCCACTGGGCCGAGCAGTGCGCGCGCGCCGGCCTCGTCAGCACGCACTGGGTCAACGTGCACGGCCACAAGTCGCTGGTCGCCCCGTTCGGCGGCGCCGAGCCGCGCTTCACGACGAACCCCTACTGCACGGCGGTGCCGCGCAAGGGCAAGGAGCCGATCGTGCTCGACTTCGCCACCAGCCAGGTCGCGATGGGCAAGGTGCGCGTCGCCAACAACAAGAAGGTCCAGATGGAAGAGGGCCTGCTGATCGATTCGAAGGGCAACCCCACGACCGATCCCGGCGTGATGTACAACCCGCCGTTCGGCGCCATCCTGCCGTTCGGCCTGCACAAGGGCGGCGGCCTCGCGGTGATCTGCGACCTGCTGGCCGGCGCGCTGACCGGCGGCCGCACGCACAGCCCGCGCACCATCAAGAAGGACGGCCACGACATAATCAACAACATGCTGTCGATCATCATCGATCCGGCGGCGATGGGCGGCACCGAGTTCTTCGAGGACGAGGTCGAGACCTTCATCACCTGGGTGAAGTCGGCCAAGCCGCAGCCCGGCGTGAAGGAAGTGCTGGCGCCCGGCGAGCCCGAGCGCGCGCGCCGCGCCGACCGCGAGAAGAACGGCGTGCCGATCGACACCACGACCTGGCAGCAGCTCGTCGAGGTCGCGCGCAAGGTCCGCCTCAACGACACCGACATCCCCCACACCGTGGCCGCCTAGGCGCAAGACAGGAGACCAACCGATGGCCAAGATGAAGCTCTACTACTCCCCGTCGTCGCCCTACGCGCGGAAGGTCCGGATCGTCGCAATGGAGACCAGGCTCGACAAGAAGATCGAGATGGTGAACGTGGCGCTGACGCCGGTCGCGCCCAACGCCGACGTCGACAAGCACAATCCGGTGGGCAAGATCCCGGCGCTGTCGGTGAAGGGCATCGACCTCTTCGACTCGCCGGTGATCTGCGAGTATCTCGACAACCAGCACAAGGGCCGCCGCCTGTTCCCGCGCAAGGGCCGCGACCGCTGGGTGGCGCTGCGCCTCCAGGCGATGGCCGACGGCCTGCTCGATGCCGCGCTGCTGGCGCGCTACGAGGGCTTCCTGCGTCCCGAGGAGAAGCGCTGGCCGGACTGGAGCAAGGGCCAGATGAAGAAGATCGACGGCGTGCTCGACGCGCTCGAGGCCGAGATCCGCACGCTCAAGGGCAAGCCCACCATCGGCACGATCTCGGTGATCTGCGCGCTGGGCTATCTCGACTTCCGCTTCACCAGCCACGACTGGCGCGGCAAGCGGCCAAAGCTCGCCAAGTGGTTCGCCGCCGCGGCCAAGACGCCGTCGGTCAAGGCCACCGTGCCGCCGCCGAACTGATCGCGGCATGACGGCCGACGAGATCATTGCCCGCCTCGGGCTGCAACGGCATCCCGAGGGCGGGCATTTTCGCGAGATGTACCGTGCACCGGACTCGCCGCGCGGCGCGTCGACGGCGATCTACTTCCTGCTGAAGGCGGGCGAACGCTCGCACTGGCATCGCGTCGATGCCGACGAGGTCTGGCATCACTATGCCGGCGCGCCGCTCGAACTGTCGCTGAGCGACGACGGCAAGGCGGTGCGTCACCTGCGCCTCGGCACCGACTTCGAGATCGGCGAGCTGCCGCAGGCCGTCGTGCCGCGCAACGCCTGGCAGGCCGCGCGGTCGCTCGGCCACTGGACGCTGGTCGGCTGCACGGTCGCGCCGGCCTTCCGCTTCGAAGGCTTCGAGCTCGCGCCGCCGGGCTGGCAGCCTTCCTAGGACCGCGGGCTTCCAGCCCGCTCAGGGGCGCGCAGGATGCGCGCGGTCCAAGCGAAGCCTAACGCTTCCACAGATCGCGCGACGCCAGCACGGCGCCGGCGGTGACGAGCAAGGCGGCGATCACCAGCGCACTCGTGGGCTGGGCGAGGCCGCAGACGATCAGCAGCGCGGTCGACAGGATGGGCGTGGCGTAGCTCGCGGCGCCCAGCGCGCGGATGTCGCCGCGCTTCACCGCGTGATCCCAGAGATAGAAGGCGCCGCCGGTCGGGCCGATGCCGAGCGCCAGCACCGCGGCCCACGCCGTGGGCGAGGCCGGCCACACGGTCGGCTC
>JAFEFH010000295.1 GCA_018240695.1 Pseudomonadota bacterium
CGACCTCCACGTCGCCGCCCGACCGACCTTCTGGGTGGCGGCGCTCGCCGGGATCATCGTCTTCGGGTCGCTGATGGGGGCGATGTTCATCGGCCAGCAGTTCGTCCAGAACGTGCTCGGCTACTCGACCCTGCAGGCGGGCCTGGCCATCCTCCCAGGCGCGATCGGGATGATCCTCGTCGCGCCACGGTCGGCGAAGCTGGTCGAGTCGCGCGGCTCGCGCTTCACCCTGCTGGTCGGCTTCTCCTTCTGCCTGCTCGCCTTCCTGGTGATGTTCGTCCTCTGGGACGAGGGCGCCTCCTACTTCCCGGTCGGCTTCGGCTTCCTCTTCATGGGGATCGGAGTGGGCTTCGCCGGGACGCCGGCCTCGCGGTCGCTGACCGGGTCGGTCCCGGTGAAGAAGGCCGGGATGGCCTCGGGGACGGCCGACCTGCAGCGCGACCTGGGCGGGGCGATCCTGCAATCGATCTTCGGCGCCCTCCTCACCGCGGGCTACGCCAAGTCGTTCTCCGAACAGATCGCCGCCTCCCCGCACGCCGCGAGCGTCAGCGAAAAGGTCCAGAACGAACTCACCAAGTCCTTCTCCAGCGCCGCCAACACCGCGCAGCAGTACCCCGAATACGCGCAGGCGATCGCCGCCGCCGCCCGCAAGTCCTTCCTCGACGGCGGCGACTGGACCTACGCCGCCGGGATGATCGCCGTCGCGATCGGCATCGCCGTCGTCTTCTTCCTCTTCCCCAGGCACAATCGCGAAATGGCGCTGCTGGAGAGCTACCACGCCGAGGACGCCAGCTAGTCTCAAGGCGTGGAGGCGAACTCGTCTGGGGTCGCGTTTTCTAGTGGGGCCGGGAGGTGGCTGCTCGCGGTGACGATCGCCGGATCGGGGATGGCGTTCCTCGATTCGACCGTGGTCAACGTGGCCCTGCCGAAGATCGGCGAGGACCTGAACGCCTCGACCAGCGCCCTGCAGTGGATCCTCAACGGGTATCTGCTGACGCTGGCGTCGCTGATCCTGCTCGGCGGGAGCCTCGGGGACCGGCTCGGCCGGCGGCGGGTGTTCCAGGCCGGGGTGATGCTGTTCACGCTCGCCTCGCTCCTCTGCGCGGTGGCGCCGAACGTCGAGTTGCTGATCTTCGCCCGGCTGGTCCAGGGGATCGGCGGGGCGCTCCTGACCCCGGGGAGCCTGGCGATCATCGAGGCCAGCTTCCGCCCGGCCGACCGGGCGCGGGCGATCGGGGCGTGGTCGGGGCTCGGCGGCGTCGCCGGGGCGATCGGGCCGCTGGTCGGCGGCTGGCTGATCGGGGCGATCTCCTGGCGGGCGATCTTCCTGATCAACCTGCCGCTCGGCGCCTTCGTGTTCCTGGCGGCGGCACGCCACGTGCCCGAGTCGCGCGATCCGACCGCGACCGGTCGCCTCGACTACGGCGGCGCGGTGCTGGCGGCAGTCGGGCTCGGCGGCACC
Source organism: Pseudomonadota bacterium (assembly GCA_018240695.1). GTDB lineage: Bacteria > Pseudomonadota > Alphaproteobacteria > Reyranellales > Reyranellaceae > Reyranella. Next base: position 1,463 of record JAFEFH010000295.1, read on the forward strand.
ACCTACGCGCTGATCGAGGCGCCCGAAGGCGGGTCGGCGGCGGTCGTCGCCACCGCGGTGATCGGGGTCGCCGCCCTGGTCGGCTTCTTCTGGCAGGAGCTGCGCAGCCCCAATCCGATGCTGCCGCTGCGGGTCTTCCGCTCGCGCCAGTTCAGCGCCGCCAACGCGGTCACCTTCGTCGTCTACGCGGCGCTCGGCGTCGTCTTCTTCCTCCTCGTCAGCTTCCTCCAGATCTCGATGGGCTACTCGCCGATCGCGGCCGGCTCGGCCTCGTTGCCGGTCACCGCGCTGATGCTGGTCGGCTCGGCGCGGGCGGGCGCCCTGGCGCAGCGGATCGGCCCGCGGATCCCGCTGTCCCTCGGCCCGCTGATCATCGCCGCGGGCATGCTGCTGATGCTGCGGATCAACCCCGGCGACAGCTACGTCTCGACCGTGCTGCCGGCGGTAATCGTCTTCGGCCTCGGCCTGACCCTGGTCGTCGCGCCGGTCACCGCGACGGTGATGGCGGCGGTCGACTCGGCCAACTCGGGGATCGCGTCGGGGGTCAACAACGCGGTAGCGCGGGTGGCGGGCCTGCTCGCCGTGGCGGTGATCCCATCGATCGCAGGGCTGACCGGAGACAAGTTCTACGAACCGGACCAGATGACCCACGGCTTTCACGTCGGCATGGTCGTCTGCGCGGTGCTGGCGCTGATCGGCGCGGCGGTGGCCTGGACGACGATCTCCGCCGACGTCCTCCACGAGGACGAGGACACCGAGCCGGAGGAGTGCTTCAGCTGCGGCGTCGGCGCCCCGACGATGACCGCGCCCCGCGAACCGGTCAGCTCCCGCTAGCCGCGCTCTTTATCCCTCATAAGTGGTAGAAAAAGCGCGGGGGGTCAGATGGTGAGGCCGCCGTCGACGGGGAGGGTGGCGCCGGTGATGCCGCTGCCGCCGGGGCCACAGAGGAACGCGATGGTGGCGGCGACCTCCTCGGGTTTCAGCAACCGCTCCAGGGGCTGGCGGGGGGCGAAATCGCGCGGGGACGGGAGGTCGAATAGGCGGGCGGACTCGGCGAGGAGCGGCGTGTCGGTCGAGCCGGGGGCGACGGCGTTGGCGGTGACGCCGGAGCCGTGGAGGTCGGCGGCGAGGCCGCGGACGAAGCCGACCACGCCGGCCTTCGCGGCGCCGTAGGCGGCGAGGCCCTGCATGCCGCGGGTCGCGCCGGAGGAGGTGACGGCGACGAAGCGGCCGGAGCGCGGGCGCGGGCGTCCCAGGAGCGTCGGGACGACGAGGCGCGCGGCGAGCATCACCGCCTCGAGGTTGACCTCGATCAGCGCCCGTCCCTCCTCGTCGGGCAGTTCCCAGGCGGGGACGCCGCCGGCGATCGCGCCGGCGTTGGCGACGAAGGCGTCGAGGTCGCCCCACGCTTCCGCCCCCTCGATCACGGCGGCGAGGGCGTCGCGGTCGCTCGCATCGGCGACCACGGCCAGGGCGACGTCGTCGCGCCCGACCAGCCTTCCGGCCGCCGCGACGGCCTCGTCGAGCTCCCGTTCGCTCGCCATCGGATAGGGCAGCCGTCGGTCCGGGGAGCAGCGGTCGACGGCGACGACGCTCCACCCGTCGGCGGCGAGCGCAGCAACCGTCGCCGCCCCGATCCCCCGCCCCGCCCCCGTGACGATCGCCACCCGCCGGTTCAAAACACGATGTTGACGGGCCGAAAACTTGACATATAGGCAAGTTTTCGGCCCATCAACGAGGAGGGGGCGGTTGGGTGGCGCTGAAGCGGGGGGCGGGGGCGGGTTGGGGCATGTTGTCGACGTCGACGAAGACGGCGCGATCGCGGTTGTGGCCGTCCTCGCGGGCCTCGCGCATCGAGAGCACCGGGGCGACGCAGCAGTCGGAGTCGGCGAAGAGCTCGTGCCACTCGTCCCG
>JAFEFH010000296.1 GCA_018240695.1 Pseudomonadota bacterium
TTCGGCTCGATCGTGCTGGCCGTGACCGGCGCCGAGGCGCTGTACGCCGACATGGGTCATTTCGGGCGCAAGCCGATCCGGATGGCGTGGCTGTTCATCGTGCTGCCCGGCCTGATGCTCAACTATTTCGGCCAGGGCGCGCTGATCCTCGAGAATCCCGCCGTGGTGAAGCAGGTCTTCTTCTCGCTGGTGCCGCAGGACTTCGTGCTGGCGCTGGTCATCCTGTCGACCCTGGCCGCCGTCATCGCCTCCCAGGCCGTCATCACCGGCGTGTTCTCGCTGACGCGCGCGGCCATCCAGCTCGGCTACCTGCCGCGCATGGCCATCCAGCACACGTCGGAGACCGAGATCGGCCAGATCTACATCCCGCGCGTGAACTGGATGCTGATGGCGGCGATCGTGGCGCTGGTCGTGGGCTTCGGCTCGTCCGACAAGCTGGCCGGCGCCTATGGCCTGGCCGTCACCGGCGCGATGATCGTCGACGTCGTGCTGGCGACCATGGTGGCCATCCTGGTCTGGCGCTGGAAGTGGCCGGTCGCCTTCCTCGTGTTCGGCCTGCTCGCCATTCCCGACATCGCCTTCTTCGTGGCCAACGCGCTCAAGATCCCCGACGGCGGCTGGCTGCCGCTGCTGGTGGCGGGCTGCGTGTTCTACGCCATCACCACCTGGCGCCGCGGCCGCGCCGTGGTCGTCGAGGAACTCAGCCAGTCGGCGCTGCCGCTCAAGATGTTCCTCCAGCGCATGGACCACCCGCCGACCCGCGTCGCCGGCACCGCCGTCTTCCTGACCGCCGACGCCTCGGCCACGCCCCTGGCGTTCCTGCACAACCTCAAGCACAACAAGATCCTGCACGAGCGCGTCATCGTCCTTCAGGTCGACACGCTCGACGTGCCGCGGGTACCCGAATCGATGCGCGTCGAGGTCGATCGGCTGGGCAAGGGCTTCTATTCGATGATCGTCCACTACGGCTTCATGGAGCAGCCCGACGTGCCGGCGGCGTTGCGGGCCTGCCGCCCCCATGGCATTGCCTACGACGAGATGGAGACCAGCTTCTTCCTCGGCCGCGAGACGCTCGTGCCGGCGACCCATTCCCGCCTCGGCCGCTGGCGCCGCAACGTCTTCATCTCGCTCGCGCACTCGGCCTCGGCCTCCAAGGCCTTCTTCCGCATCCCGCCTAACCGCGCGATCGAACTGGGCAACCAGGTCCAGGTCTGAAGAGGATGGCGCGTCCTACCCTCGTTCTGCTGCCCGGCCTTCTCAACACCGGCAGCATCTTCGATCTCGTGCGCGCCCGTCTCGGCGACACGGTCGACCTGATCACGCCCGACCTGCATCCCTACGATTCGATGAGCGCGATGGCCAACGCCGTGCTGAACGCCGCACCGCAACGGTTCTCGCTCGGCGGCTTCTCGATGGGCGGCTATGTCTGCTTCGAGATCCTGCGCCGCGCCCCCGAACGCGTGGAGCGGCTGGCGCTGATCGACACGCAGGCCGCGCCCGACACAACCGAAGCGACGGCGCGCCGCCGCGGCATGATCGAGCAGACACGCATCGGCCGCTTCCACGGGCTCCAGCCGTCGCTGCTGCCGACGCTGGTCCATCCCTCGCAGCTCTCCAATCCGGCCGTCGTCGACCCGATGCTTGCGATGGCAGCCACCGTCGGTCCCGAGGGCTTCGTGCGCGAGATGCGCGCGATCATGGCCCGGCCCGACAGCCGCCCGCAGCTGGTCGACATCACCGTGCCGACCGTCGTGATCTCGGGCCGCCAGGACCACAGCATCCCGCTCGCGCGCGCCGAGGAGATGGCCGCCGATATTTCCCACTCGCAGCTCGTCGTGATCGAGGAATGCGGCCACATGGCGCCGCTCGAGAAGCCCGACGAAGTCGCTGCCGCGCTCAGGAGATGGCTCGCCCAATGAACACGATCTATGCCGTCGAGGATCATCTGCTGGCCGACGAGTACATCGACGTCGTCCGCAAGTCCGGCCTCAACCGCCCGATCGGCGACCGCCTGCGCATCGAGCGCATGCTGAAGCACGCCAACCTCGTCGTCACCGCGCGCCAGGACGGCAGGCTGGTCGGCTTCGCCCGGTCGCTCACCGACTTCTGCTTCTGCTGCTACCTGTCCGATCTCGCCGTCGATCCGGCCTGCCAGGGCCAGGGTATCGGCAAGCGCCTGATCGAGGAGACGAAGAAAGCCGCGGGCGGCGACCAGACCACCACGCTGCTCCTGTCGGCGCCGACGGCGATGACGTTCTATCAGGGCATCAAGATGCCCCATCTCGACAATTGCTTCGCGTATCGGCGCAGCAACTAGCCCGATTGGCCAAACGCCGGCGTTCGCGCCAAGATCGAGCGAGAGCAGGACTCTCGTAACGATATAACGGCGCGCACATGGCAACGCATACGCACGATCACGGTGGGCACGATCATGGCGGCCACGATCACGGCGCTCACGGTCACGGGCATAGTCACGGCCATTCGCACAGCCACGCGCCGGCGGACTTCAACCGCGCCTTCGCCATCGGCGTGGCGCTGAACACCGCGTTCGTCGCGGTCGAGGCACTCTACGGCTTCCTCGCCAACTCGCTCGCCCTGCTGGCCGACGCCGGCCACAATCTCGGCGACGTGCTCGGCCTGCTGCTGGCCTGGGGCGCCGCCGTGCTCGTGAAGCGCCGGCCGACGGCGCGCCGCACCTACGGGCTGAAGCGCAGCTCCATCCTCGCCTCGCTGATCAACGCCGTGCTGCTGCTGGTCGCGGTCGGCATGATCGTATGGGAGGCCGTGCAGCGCCTCGCCCACCCCGAGCCGGTCGCCGAGGTGACGGTGATCTGGGTCGCCGCCATCGGCATCGCGATCAACACCGCGACGGCGCTGATGTTCCGCTCCGGCACCAAGGAAGACATCAACGTGCGCGGCGCGTACCTGCACATGGCCGCCGACGCCGCCGTGTCGCTGGGCGTCGTGATCGCGGCGGTCGCGGTAATGGCGACCGGCTGGCTGTGGCTCGACCCCGCGGTCAGCATCGTGATCGCGATCGTCATCACCTACGGCACGTGGTCGCTGCTCGCGGCCTCGGTCAACCTCGCGCTCGACGCGGTGCCTGAGAACGTCGATCCCGGCAAGATCGAGGCTTATTTCGCCGCCCTGTCCGGCGTCACCGAGGTACACGACCTGCACATCTGGGCGATGAGCACGACCGAGGTGGCGCTCACCGTGCATCTCGTCAGGCCGGGCGCCGGGCTCGACGACGCCTTGTTGTCGACCGTCTGCCACGACATGCAGGAGAAGTTCCGCATCGGCCATGTGACGGTGCAGGTCGAGGCCGGCGATCCCGAGAACGCGTGCCGGCTGGCGCCCGCCGAG
>JAFEFH010000297.1 GCA_018240695.1 Pseudomonadota bacterium
ACCGGCCAGGAGATCGTCTTCTGCTGCGTCGGCAACGACGACGACCTGCGCTCGGTCGTGCTCGGTCCGGACGGCGCGTTCGCCGGCATGGGCAAGGGCACGATCTTTTTCGACAACACTACCGCGTCGGCCGACATCGCGCGCGAGCTTCATGCCGAGGGCAAGAAGAAGGGCATCGACTTCATCGACGCGCCGGTCTCCGGCGGCCAGGCGGGCGCCGAGAACGGCCAGCTCACGGTGATGTGCGGCGGCGAGCAGGGCCCGTTCGACAAGGCCAAGCCCGTGGCCGACGCCTTCGCCAAGGCGGTCACGCTGATCGGCCCGCCGGGCGCGGGCCAGGTCACCAAGATGATGAACCAGATGTGCATCGCGGGCATCGTGCAGGGCCTCGCCGAGGCGCTGAACCTCGGCCAGCGCGCCGGCCTCGACATGGAGAAGGCGCTGGGCGCCATCTCCAAGGGCGCCGCACAGAGCTGGCAGATGGAGAATCGCTGGCAGAACATGATCGCCGGCAAGTTCGACTACGGCTTCGCCGTCGACTGGATGCGCAAGGATCTCGGCATCGCCATGTCCGAGGGCAAGCGCCAGAAGGCCGCGATGCCGCTGGTCGCGCTGGTCGACCAGTTCTACGAGCGCGTGCAGGCGCGCGGCGGCGGCCGCTGGGACACCTCGAGCCTGATCCAGCCGCTGCAAAAGCCGTAGGCCGCGATGACCGCCTACCGGCTCTATGGGCGGCCGGGCTGGGGCTCGGCGATCGTGGAAGCGCAGCTCGCCTGGTACGGGCTGCCCTTCACCGTCGAGCTGGTCGGCGACCTGCTGCGCGATCCGCCGTCGCGGCAGAAGCTCGAGGCGGCCAATCCGCTCGCGCAAGTGCCGACACTCGTACTGCCCGACGGCACGGTGATGAGCGAGAGCGCGGCCATCACCCTGCTGCTGGCCGACGTGACGGGGCAGGACTCGCTGGTGCCGGGACCGGCCGCGAGGGAACGCGCTTCGTTTCTGCGCTGGCTGGTGTTCATCGTCGCCAACATTTATCCCACCTTCACCTATGCCGACGTGCCGTCGCGTTTCGTCGAGGTCGAGGCCGCGCAGCAGCCGTTCGTCGCCACGATCGACGCCTATCGCAATCGCCTGTGGTCGCAGGTCGAGAGCGTGACGGGCGCGCCGTGGTTCCTGGGCGACCGCCTGTCGGCGCTCGACATCTTCGTCGCGGTGATGACGCACTGGGGTCCCAAGCGCCCGTGGTTCGAGAAAGAAGCGCCGCGCCTGTTCGCCATCGCGACGCGCGCCGACGCCCTGCCACCGTTGCAGGACACGTGGGCGCGCAACAAGCCGGGAAGCTGAGCAATATGGCGTGCGTCGGAATCGTCGGCGGTCTCGGGGTCGGCGCGACCGTCCACTACTACGAGAAGATCGCGACGGCGTGCAAAGCCCGCGGCTTCGTGCCCGATCTTGTCTTCAACCATGCCGACGCCAATACCGGACAGGTCTTCGTGCGCGAGGGCCGGCTCGACAGGCTCGGCGACTACCTCGCCCCCTATATCGACCAGCTCGGCAAGGCCGGCGCGGAGGCGGTCGCGATTCCCGCGGTCACGCCGCACATCGCGATCGCCGAGATCACGGCGCGCACCAAGGTGCCGCTGATCAACATCATGGAGACGCTGGCCGCCGAGCTGCGCGCTAAGAAGGTGAAGCGGGTCGCGCTGTTCGGCACGATCTACACCATGCAGGGCAGCCTGTGGGGCCGGATGACCGCGGCGGAGATCGTGAAGGCACGGCCCGACGAGATGACGTTCATCGGCGAGGCCTACCAGCGCCTGCTCGACACGCAGGCCGCCGCGCCCGGCGACGTCGAGCGGCTGCGCGAGATCGCGGCGGCCTTGCAGAAGCGCGACGGCGTCGAGACCATCCTGCTGGCCGGCACCGATCTCACCGTGATCTTCGACGAGGCGAACGCGGGCTTTCCCTGCATCGACGTGGCGCGACCGCACATCGACGCGATCGTGGCCCGGCTCGCGGCCTAGAAGACCGCGCGCACGCCCACGATCTCGCCGAGGCAGCGGCCGACATGGTCGGCGGTCTCGGGCAGCAGCCCTTCGACCTCGATCTCCACCGAGAGCTGGTCGTCGGCCGACTGGGCGAAGACCCGCGCGGGCACGAGGCCGCGCTTGGCCAGAAGCTCGAGCGCGCGCGGCAACACGCCGGGTTCGGCGTCGGCTTCGAAACAGTAGCGGACGGTGGAGGAATTACGCTTGAGAGCGAGCACGGACGACATGGAGTGACCCCTTGATGAACGGACGAATAGCGACAGGCCGGTTTGCAGTGCAAACCGGGGTGCTAATTCGCCGAACGAGGAGGTCCATGCGGGCCATGACGCCACTATAGCGCCATCGGGCGGGTGCGGGCTACCCTTCCAGCGATTACCCGCCGGGAAGGAAACAAAAATGCCCAAGATGCCCATCTACGAGGTCCATGCGGTCAAGTACGCCCACCTGCCGCGCAAGGCTTGGGAAGTCCAGATCAACCCCGATCCGCACGATGCCGACTTCCCGATGGACTATTTCGTCTGGGTGGCGATCCCGATCGACGAGAGCGGCCACCGCGCGATCGGCGGCAAGCCCATCGTAATCGACACCGGCTTCAACGCCACCGTCGGCAAGAGCCGCGGCCGCGAGGTCAAGAAGAACCCGGCCGACCTGCTGGCCCATCTCGACGTCGACGCCAAGGAGGTCGAGGACGTCATCGTCACGCATCTCCACTACGACCATATCGGCAACTGGGATCGCTTCCCCAAGGCGCGCTTCCATCTCCAGGACAAGGAGATGCAGTTCGCGACCGGCCGCCACATGTGCCACGGCAGCTTCCGCCACGCCTACGAGGTCGAGGACATCGTCGGCATGATCCGCGCGCTCTACGGCAAGCGCGTCGTGTTCCACGACGGCGACGAGGAGATCGCGCCGGGCATCTCCGTCCACCTGATCGGCGGCCACACGATGGGCATCCAGTCGGTGCGCATCAACACGCGCAATGGCTGGTTGGTGCTCGCCTCCGACGCCTCGCACTACTTCTGGGGCATCAACAACGACAAGCTGTTCTCGATCGTCTTCTCGGTCGCCGACATGCTGGCGGGCTACGAGAAGCTGAAGAAGCTCGCCGAGGGCAGGGTCGAGATGGTGATCCCCGGCCACGACGCCGAGGTCACCAAGCGCTTCCCCGCCTCGAAGAAGGGCCTCGAGGGCGTCTGCATGCGGCTCGACTAGGTAGTGGACTCATAAGCCCTCATCCAGAGACGTGCTGAAGCGAGAGCGACAGCGGCAAGGAAGTTCCTTGCGAGCTTGTCGAAGCGAGTGGCGAT
>JAFEFH010000298.1 GCA_018240695.1 Pseudomonadota bacterium
CACTCAAGTTCGACGACAAGCTGGTCAAAGCCGTCATGGCGCGGCGCAAGAAGGGCGAGGCGGTCGCGGCCATAGCCAAGGACTTGAAGGTCGGTGCGGGCAAGGCAGCGATGGCTGAGTTGATCGGCACCAACGAGCGCGTGGTGATCGAAGACCCGGCAGCCCTAGCCAAAGCGATCGCCAAAGATCGCAAAGCAGGCGCGTCGTGGGGTCTGCTGGCAGCGCGCTACGGCGTCACCGAGGGCACGACCCGCGCCGCCTTTGAGGCTGCGACCGGCAAACCGTTCTCGACCATCGACTACCGCAAGAAGGAGACGGCCAAGCCATGAGCGAGCCGGACTGGGACGCTGTGATCGCCTGCCCGACGTGTAGGCACACCTTCCGCGACGACGACGAGGACGGGCACCTTCAGCCGTGCCCCAAGTGCGGCTACACGCTGATGCTCGTCACGGTTGAAATGGAGGACGACGGCGATCACCAGATCACGGTTCGGTGGAACAGGGGCGAGGGCGCTCCTCTGTTCATGGACGACGCAGCAAAGGTCATCGGCCTGGCTGAAGAGTTCTGGAACGTGGAGGAAGCCGAGGAAGAGCGCATCGAGGACGCGCTCACCGAAATGCGCAGAGAACGCGCGCAGCAGGAGGACGACTGACATGGCCGGCCACATCACGAAACGCAAGAAGAACGGCGCGACCAAATGGCGCGCCCGCTATCCCGACCCGTCCTACGGCGGCAAGAAAGAAATCGAGCGCACCTTCGACCGCAAGATCGACGCCGAGCGATGGCTGCGCAACCAGCAGGTAGCACTTGACCGTGGCGACCACATCGCGCCGTCTTCCGGCGAGCAGCCGATCAGCTCCGTGGTCACCTCCTGGCGGTCAACGTGGATTGATCTCGAGCCCAAGACCAAAGCTGGATATGAGTCGATACTGAACAAGCACGTCCTCCCTAGATGGAAGGACACCCGGACGGGGGCAGTGGATGCCGCCTCCATCCAGGCCTGGGTGAACGAGCTCGCGTTGACGCGGACGCGGACGACGGTGGTCCACATCTACAACGTGCTGCACCTCGTCATGGAATACGCGGTCGCCCTTCGCCTGCGCTCGGACAACCCATGCAGCGCCGTCAAGCTGCCCAGCAGCCGCAAGGAGGGCAAGCGAGAGATGCTGTTCCTCACGCCCGCCGAGATCGGCTCCCTGGCGGACGCCATCACGCCGCGCTTCAAGCTGATGGTCTACGTGTCCGGCTACATAGGATTGCGGGCTGGCGAGGTCGAGGCACTGCGCCGGAAGGACATCGATCTGCTGCATTCCCGGCTCACGGTGACCCTCGCGCTCAAGGACGTCAACACGTCAAGCGATCACATTGCCGACGAGGACAAGGGGCTGATCTTCGGCCCTCCCAAGAACGGGAAGACCCGCGAGGTGGTCATCCCCAAGTTCATGAAGCCGATGTTCGAGGAGCAGCTAGCGGCCGACGAGCCTCCCTCCGACCAGGGCTACCCTGCCGTCGACGACAACGGCGACTTTCGGTGGACGCGGGACCCGGCTGATCCCGACCGAATCCTGTTCACGTCCACGAACGGACACCCCGTCCGGCACACCAACTTCTACCGGCGGCACTTCAAGCCCGCCGTCCGTCGCCGCTACTGCCAGCCGTGCCGTGCCGAGGTCAAAAAGGGTGCCGAGCGCTGCCCCGAATGCGAGAGCACCGACCTGAGCTACGTGCTTCCGCCCGAGAAGCATGGGTTCCGCTTCCACGACCTCCGGCACACGTGCGCGTCGATCCTCATCGCCGGAGGGGCGGATGCCTACCCGCTGATGCGGCAGCTAGGCCATCAGAACATCCAGACCACCTACGGCCGGTACGGCCACATGCTGCCGTCCCTGCACAAGGCGATGGGTGCCTCGCTGGATGCTGCCTACGCGGGCAGTCTTGGCGAGGACGACGAGGAGGACATTCCGCGAATCGGGCGCGGCGAGAGGTTGTAGCCTCCAGCCGCGTGAGTTGGACCGACGACGGCACGAACGCCGAGAAGTTCCGCACGAACGATCTAGCCCTGGCGACGGTGCTCTGCATGCAGGGCTACGACACGACGCGGCTTGTTCGGAAGCGACAGGACAGACAAGAGGCGGAATGGGAGTTCGACCGCGACGACCGTCTGGACAAAGTTGTCATCGAATACGGCGCAGGGACACATCAAGTAGAGCCACGCCACTTCATGGCGAATCTTCAGAAGGTCCGCAAGCAGCTGTACGGCTTCCTGGACGGCCGCCAGGGTCCCACCCGGAATTAATTAGACCGAGATGCAGACCAGCGTGGCTGGACCCCGCGCCCGCCGTCAGCCGGGATTGAACTCCGGCCGGTCGGGATGCCCCATGATCGCGCCGACGAGGTTGTCCATGCTCTTCCAGAACTTGGCCATTTCGGCGTCCCATTCCTTCTGGCGTTCAGCCAGTTCCTCGGGCGTATGTTCTTGCTCCCGCGCTTTGACGTCATGTTCCGGAGGGTCGTTCTGCCACATGACGCTGTTGAAGATTTCCCAGATGCCATCAGCTGCCTTCTCTGGTTCAAATCCCAGCGTGTACAAGAGGTCTTCCCGCTGCATCCGTTCGGCCTGCGCTAACTCCGCGAGGGCCTTGCCAGCCTCGACCAATTCCTCTTTGCTCAACTCCTCCTCGTCACCCATGCGCGGCAGTGTAGGCCCTAGGCCAGCACGTAGACCGGCGTGGCGGTGTTGTCGCCCTCCGACTTCACGAACCCGTACGCGCAGAGGACACGCACGTGGTAGCTGAGTGTCGAGAGGTCGGGGGAGTCGGGTAGCTCGTTGTGGATAGCGGTCAGGGGCAGCCCACCTTCCCGGTCCCACAGCAGGTCGACCACCGCTTTGCGGATCGGGTGCCCCAACACCTGATCCCCGCTCATCCTGCCCCGCATGATTGGCCCCTCTCGCGCGCTCAAAGTCCTTCAAGCATAGTGCGCCAGGTCGGGCAGCGTCGGCTACACGGCGGTTCGCAAAGCGGCCTCTGGAGCCACATGCAGGGCCACGCCTGCACCACGTACGCCAGCCGTTTTGCCCTGGCCCAGGGGTAGGCCCACCTACGGCAATCGGGGGCTTAGGCGTGGTTAGGCGCCGTCACCATGCCCCAGCGCTGCCCGGCACTATGCGGGCTAAGACGGGCCGTACACGGGCCGGGAGCTTGAGGCGTTGCGCCCCATCCGTACAAAAACCCAGCTTTACCAGGGTCTTTGGTGATGCGCCCGACCAGATTCGAACTGGCGACCTTCGGCTTGAAAG
>JAFEFH010000299.1 GCA_018240695.1 Pseudomonadota bacterium
GCAGAAGGCGTTCCTCGACCAGCTCAAGGCGGTCGCCAAGCCTGCCCTCGCGTCCGACAATCCGCTGCAGATCGAGGCCGCGGCCAAGCAGAGCGTGGCGCTCGCCGCCCAGGTCGGCGCCTTCGGCGATTGGCGCGGCGTCCTGAAGTCGATCGAGGGCAACGCCGAGAACATGGCCGTCACCCTGGAGATCGGCCCGCAAGTTTCGCTCTACGCGTTCAACGACTGGGCGCTGGCCCTCGCGCACCGCGCGGCCGATCTCTTCTCCACACGTTCGCGCGAAACCCCGCCGCCGGGTCTTTCCGACAAAGCCATCGCGGCGCTAAAAACCTTCCGGCTTGGCCAGACGGTGTCGCTCTCCGGACGGATGGGCGAGATCGCGGGCTCGGGCCTGTTCGACCTCACCCGGCTGTTCGGCAAGGGCGACGGAGACAACCGCCAGTTCCTCCTCAACCCGCGCTTCGTGGCGCGTCTCGAGGCGCTGGCGCCGACCGACTAGAAAGGAATTTGGGGTGCCGACTTTCAACTACGATTTCCCGTACGGCTCGAAGAAGCTGCCGGTGTTCGCCGGCAACGTCGTCGCCTCCTCGCAGCATCTCGCCGCGACCGCGGGCCTGCGCATGCTGGCCAAGGGCGGCAACGCCGTCGACGCCGCGATCGCCAGCGCCGCCGCCATCACCGTGGTCGAGCCGACGATGAACGGCATCGGCGCCGACGCCTTCTGCATCCTGTGGGACGGAACCAGGCTGGTCGGCCTCAACGCCTCGGGCCATTCGCCGGCGCTGATGACGCCCGACCAGTACAAGGGCCAGGACAAGATGCCCAATGTCGGCTGGGGCAGCGTCACGACGCCGGGCGCCGTGTCGCTCTGGATGGAACTGCACAAGCGCTACGGCAAGCTGCCGTTCGCCGACCTGTTCGAGCCCGCGATCAAGTATGCGCGCGACGGCTTCCGCGTCTCCTACATGGTGGCGCGCCAGTGGGACCGCGCGATCGATCGGCTGAAGGGCCAGGAGAGCTGGCTGAAGGCGTTCCTGCCCAACGGCCGCGCGCCGCAGCCGGGCGAGCTCTGGAAGTTCCCCGACCAGGCGCGCACGCTCACCCTGATCGCCGAGAGCAAGGGCGAGGCCTTCTATCGCGGCGAACTCGCCGAGGCGATGGACAGGTACGCGAAGGAAACCGGCGGCGCGTTGCGCAAGGAAGACCTCGCCGCGCACAAGCCCGACTGGGTCGATCCGCTCGGCCTCGCCTATCGCGGCACGACGCTGCACGAGATCCCGCCGTCCGGCCAGGGCATCGCCGCGCTGATCGCGCTCGGCATCCTCGAGAACTTCGAGATCGCCGGCCACGACAATGACGGCCCGGAAGTGGCGCACCTGCGCATCGAGGCGATGAAGCTCGCCTTCGCCGACATCTACAAGTACGTGGCCGATCCGCGCTTCATGGCGGTGACGCCGGCGCAGATGCTCGACAAGGGCTATCTCAAGAGTCGCGCCAAGCTGATCAACCCGAAGAAGGCGCAGGATTTCGGCCCCGGCACGCCCAAGGACGGCGGCACGATCTATCTCGGCACCGCCGACGAGAGCGGCATGATGGTGTCGCTGATCCAGTCGAACTACACGGGCTTCGGCTCGGGCATCGTCGTGCCGGGCACCGGCATCGCGCTCCAGAACCGCGCGACGGGCTTCGTCACCACCAAGGGCCACGCCAACGAGGTCGGGCCGAACAAGCGTCCGTTCCACACCATCATCCCGGCCTTCATCACCAAGGACGGCAAGCCGGTCGCGACCTTCGGCCTGATGGGCGGCGCCATGCAGCCGCAGGGCCACATGCAGGTCTTCTCGCGCATCGTCGACTACGGCCAGAACCCGCAGGCCGCGATCGACGCGCCGCGCTGGCGGGTGCACGAGACCGACGGCACGGTGTGGACGGAAGACCACATGCCCGCCGGCACGCTCGAGGGTCTGGAAGCGCGCGGCCACAAGCTCACGCGCACCAAGTGGCCGAGCTACGATTTCGGCTCGAGCCAGATCATCTGGAAGTTCCCCGACGGCGGTCCGTATCTCGGCGCCTCGGAGAGCCGCCGCGACGGTGCCGCCGTCGGGTTCTAGCGCCTACTTGCCGCAATAGGCCTCGAGCCGGTAGCCGTCCGGATCGACGACGAACGCGGCGTAGTAGTTCGGGCTGTAGTCCTTGCGGATGCCCGGCTTGCCGTTGTCCGTGCCGCCGTTCTTGAGGCCGGCGGCATGGAAGGCGTCGACGTCGGCACGCGCCTTGGCATCGAAGCAGAAGTGCAGGCCCGACCTGGTGTCGGGCTTCACCGTGCCGCCGCTCGCCAGCAGCCACAGCACCGCCTCCTTCTCACCGTAGGCCAGCGCGCCGTCGCTGTCATAGACGCGCTTGTAGCCGAGCGGTCCCAGGACGCTGTCGTAGAACGCGCCCGCCTTCTTCATGTCGCTCACGCCGATCGAAACATGGGCCAGCATTGTCATCTCCTGTATAACTAGTTAACTGGTTATATAGTTATAAAGGGAAACCGCGCTTGTCAACCGGACAACCGGTTATCATGTGGACGACATGAACCGGCCCGACCTCTGCCTGGACTTCGCCAACACGCGCTATTGGCGCGGCCAGCCGACGCCCACGGAGACGCTGAACGCGCCAGCCGATCTCGCCACGTGGGCAAAGGCGCCCAAGGCGCCGGCTCCGCGCGAGTTCGAGCAGGCGCTGGCGCTGCGCGAGACGATCCATCGGCTGTTCGACGCCCAGGCCCAGGGCAGGACGCCGGCATCGCGTGACCTCGAGACGCTGAATGCGGCGCTGGGCGCGGCGCCGGCGCGCACGACGCTGAAGCGCGGCAAGGAAGGCTACGACTGGGACGTCGACATCAAGTCGGGCACGGCGCTCAGCCTGCTGGCGCCGGTGCTGTGGTCGGCCGGGGATCTGCTGGCCAGCCCCAAACTCGCCAAGGTCCGGCGCTGCGCCAATCCCGAGTGCCTCTACTTGTTCCTCGACGACAGCCGCGCCGGCAAGCGGCGCTGGTGCTCGATGTCGGCCTGCGGCAACCGCGCCAAGGCCAAGCGCCACTATCACAAGAGCAAGGACGAGGAAGGCTGAGGCCCAAATAAAAAGTGCGGCACCTTTCGATGCCGCACTTTCAAAACGCCGAGTGTCCTCGCGTTAGCGCAGGATGCTCTGAAGTTTCATCGCGACACCCATGTCGCCTTCGATCTTGAGCTTGCCGGTCATGAACGCGGTCATGCCGTCGAGCTTGCCGTTGA
>JAFEFH010000029.1 GCA_018240695.1 Pseudomonadota bacterium
TCCCGAGGAGCGCGGCATCTTCACGCCCTACTTCGTGCCGGCGGACGGCCTGCCGTGGCCGCAGCGCACGCGCTTCGCGCTGCCCGAGACGCACGTCTACGATTTCTACAAGCGCCGCGACGGAGGCCGTCCGGCCTAGAGCTGCTTCTTCAGCGCCGCCGCGATCTGCTCGGCCTTGGTCTCGTGCGTGAAATGCGTGACGAAGCGGCCGCGGCTGTCGAGCAGGTAGACGATCGAGGAATGGTCCATGAGGTACGGGCTGCCGTCCTTGCCCGGGACCTTCTGGTAGTAGACGCGATAGGCCTTGGCCGCGGCGGCGATCTCGGCCGGCGTGCCGGTGAGGCCGATGAAGGTCTCGCCGAAATTCGAGACGTAGCCCTTGATCAGCTCGCGCGTGTCGCGCTCGGGATCGATCGTGATGAACACCAGGTTCACCTTCTTGGCCGTGTCCGGGCCGATCTGGTCGACCGCGGTCTCCATCAGCAGCAAAGCCGTCGGGCAGACGTCGGGACAATAGGTGTAGCCGAAATAGATCAGCGTCGGCTTGCCCTTGAGGCTGTCGCTGGTGACGGTGCGGCCGTTCTGGTCGGTCAGCGCGAAGGGGCCGCCGATCGAGGGGCTGTTGCCCTTCCAGGCATCCCATCCGATCCATCCGGCGGCGCCGAGCAGCACGGCAACCCAGATGCCCAGCAGGGCTTTCATGGTTCTGGACATGGCCTCACATGTCGCACAAGGACTCCCCATGGACAATGATCTGGTGAAACTGTCGCAAGCCGCCGACTACGCCGCGCGCCGGCATGTCGCACAGCGCCGGAAAGGCGAGCGGGCAGAGCCTTACTTGAACCATCTGACCGAGGTGGCGGCCATGCTGGCCGAGGCGACGGCGGGCAGCGATCCCGAACTTGTGATGGCGGGGTTGCTGCACGACACGATCGAGGATACCGGCACGACCCGCGCCGACCTGACGGCGCAGTTTGGCGCCGACGTGGCGTCGCTGGTCGAGGAGGTGACCGACGACAAGTCGCTGCCCAAGGACGTGCGCAAGCGCCTCCAGGTCGAGAAGACGCCGGGGAAGTCGAAGCGGGCCAGGCTGCTGAAGATCGCCGACAAGACCTCCAACCTGCGCGGGTTGGTCGCCAGCCCGCCGACGGGATGGACAGAGCAGCGCCTGCGCGACTATGTCGTGTGGGCCGAGCAGGTGGTGCGGTCGTGCCGCGGGCTCAATGCGAAACTGGAGGCCCAGTTCGACGAGGCCTACGACATCGCGCGCCGCCGTTTCGGCGCGTGAGCCAAACGGGGGAGACCGGATGTTCTACGATGCCGCCAAGCGCGACCATGGGCTTGCCCTCGATCCGCTGAAGTCGCTGATCGTGCCGCGGCCGATCGGCTGGATCTCGACGGTCGACGGGCAGGGCCGGGTCAACCTCGCGCCCTACAGCTTCTACAACGGCGTCGGCGAGCACCCGCCGATGGTCTACTTCTCGACCACCGGCACCTACGGCGACACGCCGACCAAGCACAGCCGCATGAACGCCGAGGAGACCGGCGAGTTCGTGGTCAACATGGTCTCGCACACGCTGGTCGAGCAGATGAACGTCACCACCGCGATGGTGGCCTACGGCGTCGACGAGATGAAGCTCGCGGGCCTGACGCCGGTGCCCTGCCGCCTCGTGAAGCCGCCGCGCGTGAAGGAATCGCCGGTGGCGCTCGAGTGCAAGTACTGGAAGACGATCGAGCTCCCGGTCGAGCCCGGCCACGAGAAGCAGCGCGGCTCGGTCGTGTTCGGCCAGGTCGTCGGCGTCCATATCGACGATGCGATCTTGAAGGACGGCCGGGTCGACATCATGTCGTTCAAGCCGGTCGCCCGGCTGGGCTACAGCGAATACACCACGACCGAGAACGTCTGGAAGCTGCGCCGCCCCGACGATCCGCGCTTCCAGTAGGAGTTAGCGCAATTAGCGCTACCCCGCTGTGACTGCCGCGGTGTCGTTCAGGCCGTTTTTAAACGGAAAAAACGGTCAGAAAGGCGGTTTCATCCCTTCACGACCGGCGCCACCGACCGGGCCATGGCCAGCACGCGGCGGTCGGCCATCGCCTCGCCCATCAGCATGAAGCCGACGGGCAGTTCGCCCGCGGCGTGGCAGGGCAGGCTGATGCCGCAGCGGTCGAGGAAGTTGCCGACGGTCGTGTTGCGCAGCAGCAGCAGGTTCTTCTTCGCGAAGCCTTCCGGCGTCGACACCTCGTCGAGGGTCGGTGCGGCGATGGCGCAGGTCGGCATGATGACGGCGTCATGGTTCGCGGTGATCGCCGAGACGCGCTTCTGCAAGTCCGCGCGCGCCGCCAGCAGGTCGATATAGTCGGCGGCGGTCATGTCCTTGCCGCGCATGATGCGCGGATAAACGAGCTGGTCGTAGTCCTTGCCGCGGCGCGCGATCAGCTTCTGGTGCCAGGCATAGGCCTCGGACGCGGCGAACCCGCCCTTGGCGTTGATCGCCGGCAGCTCGTTGAGCTGCGGCAGGTCGATCTGCTCGATGATGACGCCCTTGGCGGCGAGCGCCTTGCAGGCGCGCTCGAAGGCCTTGGCGACGACCGGCTCGAGATCGTCCATGACGAACTGCTTCGGGATCGCAAACCGCAAGCCCGCCAGCGGCGCGGCCTCGGCCACGTCGATCGGTTCGGCGGCGAAGATCGCGTCGACGATGGCGCAATCCTCGACCGAGTTGGCGAGCGGGCCGATCGAGTCGAGCGAGGTCGAGAGCGGGATCACGCCGTCGATCGGCACTCTCCGCGCGGTCGGCTTGAAGCCCACCAGGCCGCACACGGCGGCGGGGATGCGGACCGAGCCGCCGGTGTCGGTGCCCAGCGCCACGACGGCCATGCGGTCGGCCACGGAGACCGCGGCGCCGGCCGACGAGCCGCCGGGCACGCGCGTGCGGTCCGCCGGGTTGCCCGGCGTGCCGTAATGCGGGTTGAAGCCCACGCCCGAGAAGGCGAACTCGCTCATGTTGGTGCTGCCGACGATCACCGCGCCGGCGGCGCGCAGGCGCGCCACGACGGGGGCGTCCGCCTTCGCGGGCGGCGCGTCGTCGAGCGCCTTCGAGCCCGAGAGCGTGGTCTCGCCCGCGACGTCGCACAGGTTCTTGATCGACACGGGAAGGCCCGCGAGCGGCGAGGGCACGAGGCCCGCCTTGCGCTGGAGGTCGCTCGCCTGGGCGGCGGCCATCGCCTGTGCTTTCCACGTCTTGATGAAGACGCGCTTGCCCTCGCCCTTGGGATCGTCGATCCGGGCGAAGGCTTCTTCGGTCAGCTTGACGGAGGTGGTGCGGCCGGCGGCCAGATCCGCGGCGAGAGAGACGATTGTCGGATTGGCCATCGCTGCGCGTGCTCCTTACTTGCCGCGGTTCTTGACGAGATCCTCGACCACCGCCGGATCGGCGAGGGTCGATGTGTCGCCGAGATTGCCGAAGTCGTTCTCGGCGATCTTGCGCAGGATGCGGCGCATGATCTTGCCCGAGCGCGTCTTGGGCAGGCCGGGCGCCCACTGGATGACGTCCGGCGTGGCGATCGGGCCGATCTCCTTGCGCACCCAGCTGTTCAGCTCCTTGCGCAGCTCCTCGCTCGGCGTCTGGCCCTGCTTCAGCGTGACGTAGGCGTAGATGCCCTGGCCCTTGATGTCGTGCGGGAAGCCGACCACGGCGGCCTCGGCCACCTTGGTGTTGCCGACCAGCGCGCTCTCGACCTCGGCGGTGCCGATGCGATGGCCCGAGACGTTGATCACGTCGTCGACGCGGCCGGTAATCCAGTAATAACCGTCCTCGTCGCGGCGCGCGCCGTCGCCGGTGAAGTACTTGCCGGGATAGGTCTTGAAGTAGGTGTCGATGAAACGCTGGTGGTCGCCGTAGACCGTGCGCATCTGGCCGGGCCACGAGTCGATCAGGCAAAGGTTGCCCGAGCAGGCGCCCTGAAGCTCCTTGCCCTCGGCATCGACCATCACCGGCGTGACGCCGAAGAACGGCCGCGTCGCCGAGCCGGGCTTCAGCGCGGTGGCGCCGGGCAGCGGCGTGATCAGGATGCCGCCGGTCTCGGTCTGCCACCAGGTGTCGACGATCGGGCAGCGGCTGTCGCCCACCACCTTGTAGTACCAGAGCCAGGCTTCGGGATTGATCGGCTCGCCGACCGAGCCCAGCAGGCGCAGGCTCTTGCGCGTCGCCTTCTTCACCGGCGCCTCGCCTTCGCGCATCAGGGCGCGGATGGCGGTGGGCGCGGTGTAGAAGATGTTGACCTGGTGCTTGTCGATCACCTGCCAGAAGCGGCTGGAGTCGGGATAGTTGGGCACGCCCTCGAACATCAGGGTGGTCGCGCCGTTGGCGAGCGGGCCGTAGAGGATGTAGCTGTGGCCGGTCACCCAGCCCACGTCGGCAGTGCACCAGTAGATGTCGCCGTCGTGATAGTCGAACACGTACTGATGCGTCATCGACGCGAAGACGAGATAGCCGCCCGTCGTGTGCAGCACGCCCTTGGGCTTGCCGGTCGATCCCGAGGTGTAGAGGATGAATAGCGGGTCTTCCGCGCCCATCGGCTCGGGCTTGCACTCGGCGGCGACCTTCTCCTTGATCTCGTGCCACCACACGTCGCGGCCGGCGTCCCAGGCGATCTTGCCGCCGGTGTGCTTGACCACCAGCACCCTCTTCACCATAGGCGCCTTCTTGATCGCCTCGTCGGTGTTGACCTTGAGCGGCACGGGCTTGCCGCCGCGCAGCCCCTCGTCGGCGGTGATGACGATGCTGCTGTCGCAGTCGACGATGCGGTTGGCGAGGCTGTCGGGCGAGAAGCCGCCGAACACCACCGAATGCACCGCGCCGATGCGGGCGCAGGCGAGCATGGCGTAGGCCGCCTCGGGGATCATCGGCAGGTAGATCGTGACCCTATCGCCCTTCTTGGCGCCCAGCTCCTTCAGCGCGTTGGCCATGCGGCTCACTTCGGCGTGGAGCTCGCGGTAAGTGATCTTCCTGGACTTCGCCGGATCGTCGCCTTCCCAGATGATGGCGACCTGGTCGCCGCGCTTGGCGAGGTGGCGGTCGATGCAGTTGGCCGACGCGTTGAGCACGCCGTCGTGGAACCAGCGGATGCGCACGTCGCCGGTATAGTCGACGTCGCGCACGGCGTTGGCGCTGAACGGCTTGATCCAGTCGACGCGCTTGCCGTGCTCGGCCCAGAACTTCACCGGGTCCTTCACAGAGGCGTCGTACATCGACTTGTACTTGGCCTCGTCGACCAGGGCGCGCTTGGCCCAGTCAGGGCTGACGGCGATCAGTTCGTCGCTCATGTTCGTTTCCTCCCGAATTTACGCGGTTTTAGCGCGCGGGCGCGGCCTCCGGCAATTCGACTCTGGTCGCAGCCTCTACTCGTCGAACCAGGTCGTGAAATCGCCGATCGGCGCGCGTTCGGTGATCAGGTTGTTGGGAATCGCGTCCGGATCGGCATATCCCAGCGCCAGGCCGCAGATCACCACCTGGTCGTCGGGGATATTCAGCTCGCGGCGCACCACGTGCTGGAAGCGACTGAATGCCGCCTGCGGGCAGGTGTGCAGGCCCTTCTCGCGCGCCAGCAGCATCAGCTGGTCGAGGAAGATACCGCAGTCGATCCACTGGCCGTTGCCCATGCGGCGCTCGACCGTGAGGATCATGCCGACCGGCGCGTCGAAGAAGTCGAAGTTCTTGCGGAACTGCTTGGCCATGCCGGCGGTGTCGCCGCGCTGCACGCCCAGCAGCGTGTAGAGCTGCTTGCCGACCAGCTTGCGGCGCGCGTCGTAGACCGGCGTGAACTCCTTGGGATAGACGTCGTACTCGCCGCCCGGCGCGGTCTCGTTGGCGTCGATCGCCTTCAGGATCGCCGACGACAGCCGCAGGCGCGCCTTGCCCATGGTGACGTAGAGCTTCCACGGCTGGAGGTTGCCGTTCGATGCGGCGCGGTTGGCCGTGCTGATGATCCACTCGATGTCGGCCTTGGCGACGGGATCGGGCTTGAACACCCGCATCGAGCGGCGGGAAGTGACGGCTTCGGACACGCGCATGGACGAACTAGCTCCGGTTGAGATGGCGGCGCAGGAAGTCGAACAGCTTACGCCGGGCGCCGGCATTTTGCTGCTCGGTGAAGAAATGCGTGGCGCCGGGCACGATCGCCGTCTCGACGTCCTTGCCGTGATCGGCGAGCGACCTGGCCATGGCGTGCGCCTGGTCGACCGGCACGTTCTCGTCGCGGTCGCCGTGGATCAGCAGGACGGGCGCGTCGATCTGCGCCACGCGCAGCAGCGGCGAGCGCACCGGCAGGCCCTCGGGCCCGCAGAGATCGTCGAGATAGTCGCGCACGAACGGATTGGCCGCCCGCCAGCGCGCGAGATCGGTCGGCGCGAAGAACGAGGCGACGGCCTTGATCGGCGGCTTGTGCGCGGCGGCGAGCAGCGCCACCTGGCCGCCCATCGAGGCGCCGACGAGGCCGAGGCGCTTGGGATCGACCAGCGGCCGGCGCGCCAGCCAGTCGATCGCGGCCAGCACGTCGAGCGGCTGGCGCAGACCCTGGTCGCTCTCGCCTTCGGAGCCGAGCCAGCCGCGCAACGAGAGCGCCAGCGCCGCGTAGCCGTTGGCCGCGGCGGCGCGCGCCAGGCCGGTCATGGCGTGGGCATGACTCGCGAAGCCGTGCAGCAGCACCAGGGCGGGATAGGGCGGCTGGCCCGCCTGCGGCCGGAAGAAGTAGCCGCCCAGGGTGACGCCGTGGCCGGGCACGCGGACCTGCTCGGCATCGGCGACCTCGGGCAGCTCGTCCCAGCGGTGCGCCACCTCGATCGGCACGCCATCGGGATCGCGGAAGCCCACCGAGTAGTAGCCGGGGGCGAAGTAGTCGAGTTCCTTGGGCGGCTGGAGGATCTCCGCGCCGGCGTCGCGCAGCTCGGCATGGACCTGGTCGACCTGCGCGCGGCTCTCGGCCGAGACCGCGAGCCACAGCGCGCCCGGCCCGTGCGCGGCGCCGTCCTTGGCCTGGCGCATCACGAAGTGGTCGTAGCCGCGCGACCACATCACGCGGTCGGGGCTCGCCCAGACGCGATGGAAGCCGAGCGTCGGCAGCCACAGCCGGTGGAAGGCGACGGAGCGGGCGAGGTCGCTCACCTCGATGGCGGCGCCCGCGAAGGAGGAACGCGGCTTCATCAGGTCTCGGGAAGGCCCAGTGCGCGCAGCTCGTCGCGCCGCAGAGCCTCCTCGCCCGCGAGGAAGAACTCGTCGAGCTGCGGCGGCTTCACCGCGGTGCCCGACAGCATGGCGTGCGCCTGGCCGCGATGATGGATCTGATGCTGGAAGAGATGCTCGAGAACGGCCGCCGTCTTCGACAGCGGCGGCCGGCGATTGGGACGCGGCAGCACGCAGTCGGCGGCGAGCGTCGCGTCGGTCTGGCGTTCGCAGACGGCGATCAGGCGCTTGTCGCTCACGGTCTGCGCCAACCGCATCGCGTGCGCGTCGGCAAAGTCGGGGCCGGGCTCGTTGTAGCGACGCAACGCGTCGAGGCCGGCCACGGCATCGATGTAATACTGGTCGACCCAGAGGATGTGATTGAACGTCGCGCGCAACGACGGGAAGAAACCGGTCCGCGGCGCGGCGAACTCGGACGGGCTGAGCGCCTCGCAGGCGCTCAGCAGACGGTGGTTGGCCCACGCATTGTTGCGGGCCATGGCGACGAAGTGGTTGACGAGTCCGGAAGTGCTCGGCTCCGCCGCCATGGAACTCGCTTAGGCCGCCGTGGCGAGGTTGCGCAGCACGTACTGCAACACGCCGCCGTTCTTGAAGTACTCGACCTCCTCGGCGGTATCGATGCGGCAGGTGAGGATCACCTTCTCCGACGCGCCGTCGCGGCGATGGATCGTCATCGGCACGTCCATGCCCGGCCGCAGGCCCTGCTCGACGCCCGAGATGTCGAACGTCTCGTGACCCGAGAGGTTCAGCGTCTTGCGCGTCATGCCGGGCTTGAACTGGAGCGGCAGCACGCCCATGCCGACGAGGTTCGAGCGATGGATGCGCTCGAAGGTCTCGCAGACCACGGCCTTCACGCCGAGCAGGCTGACGCCCTTGGCGGCCCAGTCGCGCGAGCTGCCGGTGCCGTATTCCTTGCCGGCGATCAGCACCTGCGGCGTGTGCTCCTTCTTGTAGCGCATCGCCACGTCGTAGATCGGCACGGGCTCGTCGGAGCGGTAGTCGTGGCTGAAGCCGCCCTCGATGCCCGGGACCATCTCGTTCTTGAGGCGGATGTTGGCGAACGTGCCGCGCATCATGACCTCGTGGTTGCCGCGGCGCGTGCCGTACTGGTTGAAGTCCTTCGGCTCGACGCCGTGGTCCAGCAGGTACTTGCCGGCGGGGCTGTCCTTCTTGATCGAACCGGCCGGCGAGATGTGGTCGGTCGTGATCGAGTCGCCGAACTGGCCGAGCGGACGGGCGCCCTGGATGTCCGAGAGCTTGCCCGGGGTCATCGTCATGCCGTCGAAATACGGCGGGTTCTGCACGTAGGTCGACTTCGAATCCCAGCTGTAGGTCAGGCTGGGCTTGGTCTTGATCGAGCGCCAGAATTTGTCGCCCTTGAAGACGTCGGCGTAGCGCTTCTTGAACGCCTTGGCGGTGACGAACTTGTCGACCGTCTTCGACACTTCCATGTTCGAGGGCCAGATGTCCTTGAGGTAGACCGGCTTGCCGCCCTTGCCCGTGCCGATCGGATCCTTGGTGATGTCGATCTTCATCGAACCGGCCAGCGCGTAGACCACGACCAGCATCGGCGAGGCCAGGTAGTTGGCGCGGGTCAGCGGATTGACGCGGCCCTCGAAGTTGCGGTTGCCCGAGAGCACCGAGCAGACCACGAGGTCGCCGTCGCCGATCGCCTTGGTGACGGGATCGTTGAGCGGGCCCGAGTTGCCGATGCACGAGGTGCAGCCGTAGCCCACCAGGTTGAAGCCGATCTTGTTGAGGTCCTTCGAGAGGCCGGCGGCGTCGAGATACTCGGTCACGACCTGCGAGCCCGGCGCCAGCGAGGTCTTCACCCACGGTTTGACCTTGAGGCCGTGCTTCACCGCGTTGCGCGCGATCAGGCCGGCACCCAGCATGACGTAGGGGTTCGAGGTGTTGGTGCACGAGGTGATGGCCGCGATCACCACGTCGCCGTGGCCGAGGTCATAGTCCGTGCCGGCGCAGGGAACGCGCTTGCCGGTGTCCGTGCGGTCGAACTCCTTCTGCATGTTCGCCGTGAACTGCTGCGCCGCGTCCGACAGCGACACGCGATCCTGCGGGCGCTTCGGTCCGGCGAGGCTCGGCACCACGTCGCCCATGTCGAGCTCGAGCGTGTCGGAGAACACGGGATCGGGCGCCTTCCTGGCGCGCCACAGGCCCTGCTTCTTGGCGTAGGCCTCGACGATCTTGGCGGCGGCGCCGCGGTTGGTCGTCTTGAGGAAGCCCAAGGTGATCTCGTCGATCGGGAAGAAGCCGCAGGTCGCGCCGTACTCCGGCGCCATGTTGGCGATGGTCGCGCGGTTGGCGAGCGGCATCTCGGCGAGGCCCTCGCCGTAGAACTCGACGAACTTGCTGACCACGCCCTTCTTGCGCAGCATCTGGGTGACGGTGAGCACGAGATCGGTCGCCGTCGCGCCTTCGCGCAGCTTGCCGGTCAGCTTGAAACCCACGACCTCGGGAATCACCATCGGCTGCGGCTGGCCGAGCATCGCGGCCTCGGCCTCGATGCCGCCCACGCCCCAGCCCAGCACGGCGAGGCCGTTCACCATCGTGGTGTGGCTGTCGGTGCCGACGAGCGTGTCGGGATAGAGGGTCGTCTCCTTGCCTTCCTTCTTCGACCACACGACCTGCGAGAGGTACTCGAGGTTGACTTGGTGGCAGATGCCGGTGCCCGGCGGCACGACGCGGAAGTTGTCGAACGCCGTCGCTCCCCAGCGCAGGAACTGGTAGCGCTCGAGATTGCGCTCGTACTCGAGCTTCACGTTCTGGCCGAACGCCTGGTTGTTGCCGAAATTGTCGACGATCACCGAGTGGTCGATCACGAGGTCGACGGGGACCAGCGGGTTGATCTTCTTCGGGTCGCCCTTGAGGTTGGCCATCGCGTCGCGCATCGCGGCGAGGTCGACCACGGCGGGGACGCCGGTGAAGTCCTGCATCAGCACGCGCGCCGGGCGGAAGTTGATCTCCTTGGTCGACTTGCCGCCGTTCTTCACCCAGTCTGCAAAGGCTGCGATGTCGGCCTTCTTCACGCTGGTGCCGTCCTCGTTGCGGACCAGGTTCTCCATCAGGACACGGAGCGAGAAGGGCAGGCGGGAGAGGTCGCCGACCTCTTTCTCGACCGCCTTGAGGCTGTAGTAAGTGTAGCTCTTGCTGCCAACCTTCAGGGATTTGCGGGCCTTGAAGCTGTTGGGATGGGCGGCAGCCATAGTTGTACTCCTGGGATCGGATTTGTGCGGTCGGGGGCAAAATAGGGGCATGGACCGGCACAGGCAATCGGCGGATGCGGCCCGCAGTGCGGTGTGCCAAATTGCCGACATGCAACGCGGAATTATGCGGATTTTCGGGGCTTTTGCGGCCCTCGCCACGGCGTCGGTCCTGATCGTTCCGGGGCCTGCCAAGGCCCAGCTGCACGGCGGTCCGGAGTGGGACGCCGGCGCCCGCAGCCCGTCCTCGGCGCCGTTGCCCAGCATCACGCCCAGCAACCAGAACGCGACGCTCGACCAGCTCGACAAGATCCTGCGCGCCTCGCAGCTCTCGCCGACCGACCGCACCTTCTACCTGAGCGTCCGCGCCTTCCTGCTGAGCCGTCTCGGCCGCGAGGCCGACAGCCAGAAGGACATTGCCGAGATGGACAAGGTCGCGCCCAAGACCTGGCCGATCATGCTGTGGAGCACCATGCCGGGCCTCGCCGGCGGCGGCGATCGCGCGGCGGCCCTGCGCACGCTCGACCATGGCCTGGCGCGCAAGCCCAACGATTCGTGGCTGCTGACCGCCCAGGCGCAGGTGCTGATGCAGATCGCCGACTTCTCGAAGGCCACCAGCACGCTCGACAGCGCGATCGCCAGCGCCAGCGGGCCGATCGACCGGCGGCTCGCGGTGTTCTATCGCGGCCACGCCAACTTCAACCTCGGCAACTACCAGCAGGCGGCGCAGGACTTCGACGCCTCGCTCGAGGGACAGACGACGGTCAAGGCGCGCATCAACGGCGATCTCTGGCGCTACGCGGCGCAGGTCCACACCAGGCAGGACGCGCGCGGCATCCTGACCAAGGATCTCGGCAACGAGAACCTCTACGAGTGGCCGGGACCGATCGCCAAGTTCCTGATCGGCAAGATGCCGTCGGGCGAGCTCGAGGTCGCCGCCGAATCCGACGAGACCGCGAAGAAGACCAACGGCAAGTGCTCCGCGGCCTTCTTCGTCGCCATGGACGCGCTGCGCCGCAACGACAAGCAGCGCGCGCGCGAGCAGCTCCAGCTCGCCCAGGCGCGCTGCCCGACCACGTCGCAATACAACTGGGCGGCGTCGAGCGAGCTGAAGCGGCTCTAGACGTTCAGCCCGCGAGCGCCAGCGGCGCCACGAAGCGGGCGATCTCCGACACGAGATGCTGCGGCTGTTGCAGGTGCGGACTGTGTCCGCAGCCGGGGATCAGCCGCGTCTCGCAGTAGCCGCCGACCTTGCCGGCGATGATGCCGAGCTGGAGCTCGCTGCCATAGTCGTCGTCCTCGCCCTGGATCGCCTGCACCGGCACCTGCACCCGCGGAAGCCGGCCGTTGGCATCCATCGGCTCGAAACCCGGCGCGACCCAGGCGTCCGACCACAGGTGGAAGGCGCGGTCGACATTGTCGCCGTGATACTTCAGCAGCCGCTGGCGCAGGTCGCCCGACGCGAAGGCCTCGCGCGCGCGATGGATCGCGGCGACGCAGACCGGCTCGTTGATCGCGTGCGCGGCGATGGTCACGACGGCGCGCAGCGGCTCGGGATCGGCCGCGGCATAGTTGAGCGCGATGGTGCCGCCGTCGCTGTGGCCGACCAGCACGCAATCCTCGACGCCTGCCGCCGCCAGCAGGCGCGGCAGCACGAGGTCGGCTTCGATCTCCATGTAGGCGACGCCGGGATCGGACGGCCACGGGCTCGACCGGCCGTAGCTCGTGCGGTCGTAGACGATGCCGTTGCAGAAGGTGGCGTCGCAGACCTTTTGCGGAAAGTCGCGCCACATCTCGATGCAGCCCAGCCCCTCGTGCAGGAAGACGAGCGTCGTGCGCTCCAGCCCGTCGCTCTTCTGGGGCGCGAGCCGGCGCAGCCGCAGCGTGCGGTCGCCGAGATCGATCTGTTCGTCGTGCGGTGTCGTCACGCCTCAGATGTAGCCGGAGGCCGGCGCCGTGAGAAGGCGCCAATCGCGGCCGGCAGGACGGTGAGGAAGAGGAACGGCGACAGCATCATGCCGCCGACCACGACGATGGCGAGCGGACGCTGGACCTGGCTGCCGATGGCGCTCGAGAAGGCGGCGGGCAGCAGGCCGACGCAGGCCGCGATGCAGGTCATCAGAACGGGGCGCATCTGGAGCTGACAGGTGCGTGCCAGCGCCGCCTCGCGCTCGATGCCCTCGTCGATCAGCCGGTTGAAGCAGCCCACGACCATGATGCCGTTCATCGCCGCGATGCCGAACAGCGCCACGAAGCCGATGGCGGCGGAGATGCTGAACGACATGCCGGCCAGCCACAGCGAGAGGATGCCGCCGACCAGCGCCATCGGGATCGCGCTGCCGGCCAGCAAGGTGTCGCGCAGGGAGCCGAAGCTCACATAGAGCAGCAGCAGGATCAGCGCGATCGCCACCGGGACGGCGATCGACAGCCGGTCGATGGCGCTCTGGAAGTTGGCGAAGTCGCCGGCCCAGTCGAGACGATAGCCGCTGGGCAGCGGCACTTCCTTGCCCACCTTCTCCTGGGCTTCGAGCACGGCGCTGCCGAGGTCGCGGCCGCGCACGCTGAACTTCACCGGGATGTAGCGCTCCTGCTGCTCGCGGTAGATGTAGAAGGCGCCGGCCGACATCCTGATGTCGGCGACCTCGCTCAGCGGCACCTGGATCACGCTGCCGTTGGGGCCGGGGGCGCCGACCGCGATGCGCCGCAGCGCCTCCATGTCGAGGCGATAGCGCG
Organism: Pseudomonadota bacterium; assembly: GCA_018240695.1. Classification (GTDB taxonomy): domain Bacteria; phylum Pseudomonadota; class Alphaproteobacteria; order Reyranellales; family Reyranellaceae; genus Reyranella. The sequence goes on from JAFEFH010000029.1 coordinate 13,196, forward strand.
GCGCGAGGCGCACCTTCATCGGGAAGTGGCGGTCGCTGCCGTTCTCGTAGAGATCGCCCGCCGCCTGGCCGCCGACGGCGGCCTGGATGGTGGCGTTGATGTCGCCGGGCGACAGGCCGTAGCGCGCCGCGCGCTCGCGGTCGATGTCGATGCGGATGGTCGGCTGGCCGAGCAGCGGCGGCAGCTGGATGTCCTTGATGCCCGGCACCTTCTCCAGCACGCGGCGGATCTGGGCCGCGACGCGGCTCAGATGCTCGAGATCGGCGCCGGTGATCTTGATGGCGTTCTCCGCGTCGATGCCGGAGGCGGCTTCCTGGACGTTGTCCTGGATATATTGCGAGAAGGCGAAGTTGACGCCCGGGAACTCCTTGCGCAGCGCGTCGGCCATCTCCGACACCAGCCCGTCCTTGTCGAGCCCCTTGCGCCAGCGCTCCATGGGCACCAGCGGCACGAAGAACTCGCCGTTGGAGAAGCCGTCGGGATCGGTGCCGTCGTCGGGCCGCCCGTGCTGGGAGATCACGGTTTCGACCTCGGGGAAGCCCTTGATCAGCGCGCGCATGCGGTTGACGTAGGCGTTGCCCTCGTCGAGCGACACCGATGGCGGCAGCGCCGCGCGCATCCAGATGTTGCCTTCCTCGAGCTTGGGCAGGAACTCGAGGCCAACGCTGCTACCCGCCAGGACCGCAGTCAGCGCCAGCGCCCCACCGACCGACAGCGTGACGGCCCGGCGCGCCAGCACGGCGTCCATCAGCCGGCTGTATTGGCGGCGGATGGTGCGCACCACGATGGTCTCGGTCTCCGAGACTTTCTCCGGCAGCAGCAGCGCCGACAAAGCGGGCGACACGGTGAAGGTCGCGAGCAGGCCGCCCGCCAGCGCGTAGGCGTAGGTCTTGGCCATTGGCCCGAAGATGTGACCCTCGACGCCCGACAGGGTGAACAGCGGCAGGAAGCCCGCGATGATGATGGTCGCGGCGAAGAAGATCGCGGTCGTCACTTCGCTGGAAGCGAAGAAGATGATGCCGAGCTTGCCGCGCAGGCCGGCCGGCGCCCTGGCGGGCGATGCCGGCCGATGGCCCGCGCTCGCCTCGGCAAGATGGCGGAAGATGTTCTCCACCATGATGACGGTGGCGTCGACGATGATGCCGAAATCGATGGCGCCCATCGACAGCAGGTTCGCCGACTCGCCGCTCGCGACCAGGATGGTCACGGCGAACAGCAGCGCGAAGGGGATCGTCGCCGACACGATCAGCGCGCTGCGCAGGTCGCCGAGGAACAGCCACTGGATCAGGAAGATCAGGCTGACGCCCAGCACCATGTTGTGCAGGACGGTGTGGGTCGTGACGTCGACCAGGACGCTGCGGTCGTAGATGCGCTCGATGCGCACGCCGGGTGGCAGCAGGCTCGACTTGTTGATGCGCTCGACCGCCTGCTCGACGGCGCGGAGCGTCGGCAGTGTCTGCGCGCCGCGCCGCATCAGCACGATGCCCTGCACGATGTCGCTCTCGGCATCCTGCCCCGCGATGCCGAGCCGCGGCTCGAAGCCCACCGAGATTTCCGCGACGTCGCCCACCAGCACGGGCGAGCCGTCGCGCACCGTCAGCATGGTCTTGCGGATGTCCTCCATCGACCGGATCTGGCCGACCGAGCGGATCACCGCCGACTGCGGGCCGAGATTGATCGTGTTGGCGCCGACATTGATGTTGGCGCCGTTCAGCCCGTCGAGCACCTGCTTGAGGGTGAGGCCGTAGGCCTGCAACCGGTCGAGGTCGACGGTGATGTCGTAGGTCTTGCTCTTGCCGCCCCAGGTCGTGACGTCGATGACGCCGGGGATCGACTTCAGGCGCCGCTCGAGGATCCAGTCCTGGATGGTCTTGAGGTCGGTGACGCTGAAGCCCGGCGGTCCGACCACGCGGTAGCGGAAGATCTCGCCGATCGGGCTGGTCGGCGAGATGAAGGGCTGCGCGCCGTTGGGCAGCGGTCCGAGCTGGGCCAGCCGATTGATGACCAGCTGCGAGGCCTGCTGATAGGTGAGGTCGTAGGTGAACTGGACCTTCACGTCGCTGAGGCCGGTGAGCGAGATCGACCGTACCGAGGTGACGTAGGGCAGGCCCGACATCTGCACTTCGATCGGGATCGTGATGTAGCGTTCGATCTCCTCCGACGACTGGCCGGGATTCTGGATGACGATGTCGACGAGCGGCGGGACCGGATCGGGATAGGCCTCGATGTTCAGCTTCTTGTAGGCGAACAGTCCGCCGACGATCAGCGCGATGCTGAGAATGATGACCAGAACGCGCTGTTTGAGCGCCGCTCCCACAAGTGCCTGCATCGCCGCCCCTTCCCCGGGGCGGAACTAGCACACACTTCCTGCAACGGCACTAGCGCTGCATTTGCACTATCGCTGCGACGTGACAGTCTTCGCAGGCGGCGTCGGCGGCCGGCAGCGCAGCCGGTCGGCATCGCTGGCCACGGCATCGCGATTCCACCAGCCGCCGCCCAACGCCTGGAACAGCGCGGCCGTGTCGGTGTAGCGATTGGTCTGCGCCTGCACGCGCGCCAGCAGCGCCTGCTGGTAGAGCAGCTCGGCATTCAGGACGAAGACGTAGGTCGTGTCGCCGAGCGCGAGGCGGCGGCGCGCGATGTCGAGGCTGGTGGCGGCGGCGCGTTCGGCGGTGACGGTCGCCTTGAGCGCGAGCGCGTCGTATTCCAGCGCGCGCAGCGTGTCGGCGACGTTGCGGAAGGCCAGCAGCACGGTCGAGCGATACTGCGCATCGGCCTGGTCGAGGGCGGCGTAGGCGGCCTTCTTCTTGGCGGCCAGCGCGCCGCCATCGATCACCGTTTGCAAAACGTTGATCCCGATCGTCGTGGCGATCAGGCCCGGCCCGAACAGCGAGCCGAGCGCCAGGGCCTGGCTGCCGACTCCGGCGTTCAACGTGAGCTGCGGCAACTGGTTGGCGACCGCGACGCCGACCAGGGCACTGGCGGCATGGATGTTGGCTTCGGCGGCACGCACGTCGGGCCGCTGCTCGACCAGCTTCGAGGGCAGGCTGAGCGGCAGCTCGTGCGGCAGCACCAGCTCGTCGAGGGTGAAGCGCTCGGCCAGCGCCTGGCTCGGCAGCTTGCCGGCGAGCGTCGCCAGCAGGTTGCGCTGCTGGGCCAGCGCCTTCTGTAGCGGCGGCAGGGTGGCCTCGGTCTGGGCGAGGGCGGCCTGCTGGGTGGCGACGTCGCCGCCGGGAATGGCGCCGAGGCCGCTCTGCTGCTGGAGGATGCCGAGCGTGTCGCGCTGGGCGGCGATGATGCGCTGCACGGCGTCGATCTGCGCGCGCAACGAGGCCTCGGTGATCGCCGCGGTCACGACGTTGGACGCGAGCGTGAGATAGGTCGCCTCGAGCTCGAAGCACTGCTGCTCGGCCACGGCGTCGAGCGACTCGGCCTGGCGGCGGATGCCGCCGAACGCGTCGACCGTGTAGCTCACGGTCACGCCGGCCGTGAACAGGCTGTAGTTCTGCGCGCCGTCGGCGGTCGGCGATTGAAGGCTGTCGGGAGTCTGGTTCTGCGAGGCGCCGCCGTTGATGCCGAGCGTCGGAAACAGCGATGCCCGCTGGGCGCGCGCATTGGCCTGCGCCACGCGCAGCGCCGCCGAGGCGGCCTGGATGTCCGGGTTGGCGGCCAGCGACTCCGCGATCAGGCTGTTGAGGGGTCGCGACTGGAAGACCTGCCACCATTGGCCGGGAATATCCATGTTGCGCACGATGGTCTGCGCCTCGCCGCCCGGGATGCCGGCGGCGACGAAGTCGCTGGGCGGCTGGTCCGGCAGATAGGCATCGGTCTTGGGCGCCTCGGGCTTCTTGAAGTCGGGGCCCACGGCACAGCCGCTGAGCGCGATGCCGAAAGCCGCCGCGAAAGCCGCCGCGCGACGGGGAGAGAAGCTGCTCATCGCGAGGCCTCCGCGGTGCCGCTCGCGACCGGCGGTTCGGCGGCCGGCGTGCGCATCCGACGGCGCGAGAACAGGCCGATCGCCGCCGGCAGCACGGTCAGGAAGAGGAAGGGCGCCAGCAGCGTGCCGCCGACCACGACGATGGCGAGCGGGCGCTGGACCTGGCTGCCGATCGCGCTCGAGAAGGCGGCGGGCAGCAGGCCCACGCAGGCGGCGATGCAGGTCATCAGCACCGGGCGCATCTGCAGCGCGCAGGTCTCGCTCAGCGCCTCGCGCGGCGGCTGGCCGGCGTCGATCAGGCGGTTGTAACAGGACAGCACCATGATGCCGTTCATGGCCGCGATGCCGAAGAGGGCGACGAAACCGATCGCGGCGGAGATGCTGAAGGGCATGCCGGTGATGAACAATGCGAAGATGCCGCCGGTCAAGGCCATCGGAATGGCACTGCCGGCCAGCAAGGTGTCGCGCAAGGACCCGAAGCTCACGTAGAGCAGCAGCAGGATCAGCGCGATGGCGGCCGGCACGGCGATCTGGAGGCGTTGCAGCGCGCTCTTCAGGTTGCCGAACTCGCCCACCCATTCGATCCGGTAGCCGCCCGGGATCTTCACCGTTTCGGCCACCTTCTGCTGTGCCTCGAGCACGGCGCCGCCGAGGTCGCGGCCGCGCACCGAGAACTTCACCGGCACGTAGCGCGCCTGCTGCTCGCGATAGATGTAGTAGGCGCCCGACACGATCTGCACCGACGCGACTTCCGACAGCGGCACCTGCGTGACCGTGCCGCCGTCGCCCTGGGCGCCGATCGGGATGCGGCGGATCGCTTCGAGGTTCTCGCGGTAGCGCGGCGCGAGACGCACGACCATCGGGAAGTGGCGGTCGCTGCCGTTCTCGTAGAGATCGCCGGCCGCCTGGCCGCCGATCGCGGCCTGCACCGTGGCGTTGATGTCGCCGGGGGCCAGCCCGTACCGCGCGGCCTTGGCGCGATCGATATCGATGCGGATGGTCGGCTGGCCGAGCGAGGCGGACACCGCGAGATCCTCGATGCCTGGCACCGTGGCGATCGCCTTCTTGATGTCGTCGGCGACCTTGGCGAGCGTCTCGAGGTCGTTGCCGAACACCTTCACCGAATTCTCGCCCTTCACGCCCGAGGCGGCTTCCTGGACATTGTCCTGGATGTACTGGGAGAAGGTGAACTCGACGCCGGGGAAGGCCCTCTTCAGCGCCTCGCTCATTTCGGCGATCAGCCCGTCCTTGTCGATGCCCTTGCGCCAGCGCTCGATCGGCTTCAGCGGCACGAAGAACTCGGCGTTGAAGAAGCCGGTCGAATCGGTGCCGTCGTCGGGCCGCCCGTGCTGGGAGATCACGGTCTCGGCCTCGGGGAAGCCCTTGATCAGCGTGCGCATGCGGTTTGCGTAGTCGTTGCCCGCCTCGAGCGAGATGGACGCCGGCATGGTGGCCCGGATCCACATGTTGCCTTCCTCGAGCTTGGGCAGGAATTCCAGCCCGATCGTGCTGCCGGCCGCGAGGGCCAGGCCGAACGTCGCCACGCCGGCGAGCAGCGTGACGCGGCGGCGCGCCAGCACGATGTCGCGCAGGCGCGTATAGCCGGCCCGGAGCGCGCGCACCGCGCGGGTCTCCATGTGCGAGACTTTCTCAGGTAACAGCAGCGCCGACAAAGCGGGCGACACGGTGAAGGTCGCGAGCAGGCCGCCCGCCAGGGCGTAGGCATAGGTCCGGGCCATCGGGCCGAAGATGTGGCCTTCGACGCCCGACAGGGTGAACAGCGGCAGGAAGCCCGCGATGATGATGGTGGCGGCGAAGAAGATCGCCTGCGTCACCTCGGTCGAGGCGTGGAAGATCGTCGCGGTCTTGCCGAACAGGCCCTCGGGCGTCGGCCGGCTCGTGCGGATCCGCGTGCCGTGGCTCGCCTCGGAGAGGTGGCGGAAGATGTTCTCGACCATGATGACGGTGGCGTCGACGATGATGCCGAAGTCGATCGCGCCCATCGACAGCAGGTTCGCGGACTCGCCGTTCAGCACCAGGATCAGCACGGCGAACAGCAGGGCGAACGGGATGGTCGCCGACACGATCAGCGCGCTGCGCAGGTCGCCGAGGAACAGCCACTGGATCAGGAAGATGAGCACCACGCCCATCACCATGTTGTGCAGCACGGTGTGGGTGGTGATCTCGACCAGCGCGCTGCGGTCGTAGATGCGCTCGATGCGGACGCCGGGCGGCAGCACGCCGGTCGAGTTGATGCGGTCGACCTCGGCCAGCACGCCCTGCAGGGTCGGCATCGTCTCGGCGCCGCGCCGCATCAGCACGATGCCCTGCACGATGTCGTTGTCGTCGTTCTGGCCCGCGATGCCCAGACGCGGCTGGTTGCCGACGGTGATGGTGGCGATGTCGGACACCAGCACCGGCGCGCCGTTGCGGCCCGACACCAGCGTGTTGCGGATGTCGTCCATCGAGCGGATCTGGCCCACCGAGCGCACGATCGCCGACTGCGAGCCGATGTTCACCGTGTTGGCGCCGATGTTGATGTTGGCGTTGTTCAGCGCGTCGAGCACTTGCTTCAGCGTCAGCCCGTAGGCCAGCAGGCGGTCGAGGTCGACGGTGATGTCGTAGGTCTTGGTCTTGCCGCCCCAGCCGGTGACGTCGATCACGCCCGGCACCGCCTTGAAGCGGCGCTCGAGCACCCAGTCCTCGATGGTCTTGAGGTCGGTCACGGAATAGCCCGGCGGGCCGACCACGCGGTAGCGGAAGATCTCGCCGATCGGACTGGTCGGCGACAGCACCGGCTGCACGCCGTTGGGCAGGCTGCCGATCTGGTTCAGCCGGTTGATCACGTACTGCGAGGCCTGCTGGTAGCTGATGTCGTAGGTGAACTGCACCTTCACGTCGCTGAGCCCGAACAGCGAGATCGTGCGCACCGCCTGGACGTGCGGGATGCCCGACATCTGCACTTCGATCGGGATGGTGATGTAGCGCTCGATCTCCTCGGCCGACTGGCCGGGGTTCTGCGTGATGATGTCGACCAGCGGCGGCACCGGGTCGGGATAGGCCTCGATGTTCAGCGCGCGGTAGGCGAAGCCGCCGCCCAGCATCAGGACGACGCCGAGGATGATCACCAGGAGGCGCTGCTTCAGCGCGGCGGCGACGATGGCATGCATGTTGGGCTCGCGGGAAGCGGCGCCGGCGCGTCAGTCGCGCGTGGCGGCGCGGTCGATGAAAAGGGTGCCGCTCGCGACCACCGTCTCGCCGGCCCGCAGGCCCTTGCGGACCTCGACCATGCCGTTGACCGTGTCGCCGACTTCGATCGGACGGGTGACGACGAGCTTCTCGTCCGGACGGGCGACCCACACGCGGGCCTGGGCGCCCTCGTAGATCACCGCGTCGGCCGGCACGGCCGCCGTCTGGCGCGCCTCGCCGGAGATGATGCGGAAGGTCGCGAACATCTCGGGCAGCAACTCGCGGCCGGGGTTCTTGATCTCGGCGCGCACCGGCAGGCGGCGCGTCGCGGGGTCGAGCGCCGGCGCGACGTAGGCGAGCTTGGCGGCGAAGGTGCGGTTCGGATAGGCGAGCACCGAGACCTCGACGGCCTGGCCGACTTTCATGCGCGGCGCATCGGACTCGCGCACGTTGGCGATCAGCCACACGGTGTCGAGGTTGCCCACGGTGAACACCGGGTCGGACGCGCCGACGTTGATGTACTGGCCGAGGCCGACCTTGCGCTGGATGACGGTGCCGCCGATCGGCGCGGTCACGATCGTCTCGGCGCCGACCTGGTCGGCCTTCTCGAGGCGGTCGATCTCGGCATCGGAACGGCCGAGGATGCGCAGGCGGTTGCGCACCGCGCCGAGCGAGATCTCGGCGGAGCGCATGTCGCCCTGCGCCGCGACCAGGTCCGACTGGGCCTGCTCGAGGTCCTTGAGCGCGCCGCCGCGGATGGCGAGCAGCTCTTTCTGGCGCGCCTCGATGGTCTTGGCGAGCGCAAGCTTCGACTTGGCCTTCTCGACACCGGCGACCGCGGTCACCAGGTCGTTCTGGCCCTGGACGAACTCGCTCGCCTCGATGGCGAACAGCGGCGCGCCGGCCTCGACCGCGTCGCCGGGCTTGGCGATCAGGCGGCTGACCCGGCCGGAATAGGGCGAGAAGACCGGCGTGGTCGTGTCTTCGTTGACCGCGATCTTGCCGTCGGTCGCGCGCTCGTCGCGGAACGCCATCTCGCGCACCGGCGCGAGCTTCAGGCTGCCCCACTGGGTCTCGGACGGGCGGAAGGCGCCGTCGGCCTGCGGCACGATCTTGTCCGGACGCGCCACGGCGTTGCTCGGCCCGCCGTCGAACACCCAGATGCCGGCGCCGACCACGGCCACGAGCACGACGCCCGCGACTATCAGGCGATGGCGTTGCAGGCGCTCGATCAGCGAAGGGTTCGATTCGATGGTCATGGACCGCTCTGGAGCAGGAGACGCGACGTGCGCCGAAGCCTCAAACTAGGCTTTTCCAATTACATCAACCTGACGGGGCGGCGTCGCGGGCGGCGTGCTAGGCTCGGCCGTTGCAGTCTTTTTTCGGACGCGGGCGCACCCCAATGCGAGTGTTGATCGTCGAGGACAATCCGGAGCTTGTGTCCCTGCTCATCAAGGGATTGGGGCAGGGCGGCCTTTCGGCCGATTCTGTAGGGACCGTGGGCGATGCGCAGCACGTCCTGGCGACGATGAAGTACGCCGCGATCGTGCTCGATCTCGGCCTGCCGGACGAAGACGGGCTCACCTTGCTGCGCGAACTTCGCCGGCGCGGCGATTCGACGCCGGTGTTGGTGCTGACCGCCCGCGACGGCGTCACCGACCGGGTGACCGGCCTGCGCGAGGGCGCCGACGACTACCTGCCCAAGCCGTTCGCGATGGAGGAGCTGGTCGCGCGCCTTCAGGCGCTGCTGCGCCGGCCGGGCAACCTGCTCGGCCGTCTCCTGACGTTCGGCAACGTCGCGCTCGACACCGACGGCCGGCAGGTCTTCGTCAACGGCACGCCGCGCGCGTTCCCGGCGCGCGAGACGGCGGTGCTCGAGATCCTGCTGCGCCGCGGCGGCAACGTCGCGCCCAAGCGCCTGTTCGAGGATCACCTGTTCGGCCTGTCGGGCGACGTCGGCTCGAACGCCGTCGAGGTCTACATCCATCGCCTGCGCAAGATGCTGGGCGATGCCGGCGCCTCCGTGAAGATCCACACGGTGCGCGGCGTCGGCTACCTGATGGCCGAGGAAAAAGCCCCCGGCTGATGGTTCGCTTCCGCTCCATCATCGCGCGCATGGTGGCGCTGCACGTCCTGGCGATCGGCGTGACGTCGATCCTGATGCCGCTGGCGCTCTACTGGCTGCTCAACGAGGCGGCGAACAACCTCCACCGCGATGCGTTGCGCAGCCAGGCCTATACGATAGGCACATTCCTGCGCCCGCAGCCCGATGGCCGCGTGACCCTCGAGATCCCGATGGAGGTGCGCCCGCTCTATTCCGGCCGCTACAGCCTCTACGACTACGCCGTGCTCGACGACAACGGGCACACCCTGTTCTCCTCGCGTCTCGACGGCGCGGCGCTGTTCACCCCGGACGAGCAGTCGGTCCGGGATTGGTTCCTGCGGCGCAGCTCCAGCGGCGCGGTGCTGTTCGGCGTCAGCGTGGCGCGCCCGGTCGGCGAGCATCTCTACTGGATCCAGGTCGGTCAGGACCTCACCCATCGCGACGTCATCATCGACGACGTGGTGTCCTCGTTCCTGCCGCGCGTGGCGTGGATCACCTTCCCCATCCTGCTGATGCTGCTGGTGATCGACATCCTGATCTTCCGCCGCGCGCTCAACCCGGTGCGCGCGGCGTCGATGACCGCCGCGGCGATCGGCCCGCAGCGTCCCGAGGTGCGGCTGCCCGAGCAGTCGATGCCGGTCGAGATCGCGCCGCTGGTCCACGCGGTCAACCAGGCGCTCGACCGCCTGCAAGCCGGCTTCGTCGCCCAGCGCGACTTCACCGCCGACATGGCGCACGAGCTGCGCACGCCGCTCGCCATCGTGCGGGCGCGGGTCGATTCGCTGGAAGCCGGCCCGGTGCGCGACGCGTTGCGCGCCGACCTCGTCAACATGACGCGCACCGTCAACCAGGTGCTCGACATCGCCGAGCTCGAGAGCTTCATCGTCGCGACCGACGCACGTGCCGACCTCCACGAGGTCTGCGCCGACGCGGTGGGCTTCATGGCGCCGCTGGCGGTCGAGCTGTCCAAGACGATCGCGCTCGGCGGGGTGTCCGATCCGGTCTGGGTGCGCGGCCATCCGGAAGCCTTGTTCCGCGCCGTGCGCAACCTGATCGAGAACGCGATCCGTCACACGCCGGCGGGCGCCTCGATCGAGGTCGAGGTGACGGCCGACGGCGTGGTGCGCGTGAAGGACGACGGACCCGGCATCGCGCCGGGCGACCTCGAGCGCATCTTCCGCCGCTTCTGGCGGCGCGACCGCGCCAAGGGCGACAGCCGCGGACTCGGCCTCGCCATCGTCTCGCGCGTCGCCGAGGCGCATGACGGCAGCGTCTCCGTCGAGAACGCGCCGGGCGGCGGCGCGGTGTTCACCCTCAGGCTGCGGCCTTCACCTTCTTCGGCACCGGCGGCGTGAAGCGATAGGCCGCGCCCAGGCGGTTCCAGGCGTTGATGTTGGCGATGGCGACGGAGAGCCACATCAGCTCGCTCTCGCTGAACTGCGCCCGCGCCCGCGCATGGACCTCGTCGGACACCGTGCCGTCCGACAGATGCGCCAGCGCCTCCGCCCAGGCGAGCGCCGCACATTCCTTCTCGGTGAAGACGCCCGCCTCCTCCCAGGTCGCGACCAGGTCGATCTTCTCGGCCGGCACGCCGAGCCGCCGCGCGACGTTGAGATGGATCTGAAGGCAGAAGGCGCATTTGTTGATCTGCGACACGCGCAGCTTCGCCAGCTCGACCACCGACTTGTCGAGCCCCGACTCGTCGACCGCCTTGCCCATCGCCAGCAGGGCGGCCTGCGCGGCGGGCGCGGCCTTGGCGAAGGCGTCGTAGGTCAGGCGGGGATCGGACATGGGCGGCTCCTGAAGGATATTCGAGCTCTGATTTGTGACGCGGCGCCTTGCTTGGCAAGCTGGAAGGCCGCGTCTACGCTCGCGCCAAACACGAGGAAACTTATGCCCGGGCATTACGATACGTTGGAGACGCGCACGCCCGCCGAGCGCGAGATGGCGCTGATGCAGGCGCTGCCGCAGCAGATCGCGCACGCCAAGGCCCACGCGCCGTTCTTCGCGACATGGCTGAAGGACGTCGATCCCGCGTCGGTGACTTCGCGCGCGGCGCTGGCGACGCTGCCGGTGCTGCGCAAGTCGATGCTGGGCGAGGTCCAGAAGAAGGATCCGCCGATGGGCGGGCTGATCACGATCCCGGTGGGCAAGGCGCGGCACGTCTTCATGTCGCCCGGCCCGATCTTCGAGATCGACACCGACGAGCCCGACTATTTCCGCGGCGCGCGCGCGATGTACGCCGCGGGCTTCCGCGCGGGCGACGTGGTCTACAACACCTTCTCCTATCATCTGACGCCGGCCGGGCTGATGATGGAAGCGGCGCTGCGCGCGCTGGGCTGCGCCATCGTGCCGGGCGGCGTCGGCAACACCGAGCTCCAGCTCGACGCCATCGCCGCGATCAGGCCGCGCGGCTATGTCGGCACGCCGTCCTTCCTCAAGATCCTGATCGAGAAGGCCGCCGAGCTGGGCAAGGACATCTCCTCGATCAAGCACGCCTTCGTGGGCGCCGAGGCCCTGCCGCCGTCGCTGCGCCAGATGTTCGTGGCGGCCGGCATGAGCTGCCAGCAGAGCTACGGCACGGCCGATGTCGGCACCATCGCCTACGAGTCCGAGACGATCGAGGGCATGACGGTCGACGAGGGGGTTATCGTGGAAATCGTGCGGCCCGGCACCGGCGATCCCGTGCCCGACGGCGATGTCGGCGAGGTCGTGGTGACAACGTTCAACCGCACCTATCCGCTGATCCGCTTCGGCACCGGCGACATGTCGGCGGTGCTGGCGGGGCCGAGCCGCTGCGGCCGCACCAACATGCGCATCAAGGGCTGGATGGGCCGCGCCGACCAGCGCACCAAGGTGCGCGGCATGTTCGTCGATCCGGAACAAATCGCCGAGATCGCGCGCAAGCATCCCGGCCTCGGCCGCCTGCGCCTCGTGATCGACTGGGTGAACCAGGCCGATATCATGACGCTCAAGGTCGAGACCGCGCAGCCGTCGGACGCGCTCGGCAAGACGCTCGAGGGCACCATCCGCACCGTCTGCAAGGTGGGCGGCAAGGTCGAGTTCGCTCGCATGGGCACCCTGCCCAACGACGGCAAGGTGATCGACGACGTCCGCAAGTACACCTGAGACGGGCGTCAGTAGCCCGTCTTGGGATCGACGCGGTGGATCAGCGGCTGGCCGGCGCGCAGCCGCTTGATGTTGTCGACCACGCCCGGCGAGGCCGTGCGCGGGTTGGTGGCGCCGGCGATGTGCGGCGTCACATGCACCTTGGGGTGCGTCCAGTAGGGATGATCGGCCGGCAGCGGCTCGACGTTGAACACGTCGAGCGCCGCGCCGCTGATATGGCCCGACTCGAGCGCGGCCAGCAGCGCCTCGTCCACCACATGGCCGCCGCGCGCCATGTTGATGAAGTAGGCGCCCTTGGGCAGCGTCGCGAACGCCTTGGCATCCATGATGCCGCGCGTGTCGCGGGTCAGCGGCAGCACGTCGACCAGGATGTCGGTGCGCGCCAGGAACTTCGCGAAGCCGTCGGCGCCGTGGAAGGTCTCGACATTGGCCACGGTCTTGGCGGTGCGGCTCCAGCCCGCCGTCGGGAAGCCGAGGGCCGCGAACTTGGTCGCCGTGTCCTGGCCGATGCTGCCCAGGCCCATCACGCCGATGCGGCGATGGATGGTGTCGACGAAGTCCTCGGGCTTCCACGCCTTGGCGCGCTGGCTGGCGGCATAGGTGTCGATCTCGCGATGATGGCGCAGCGCCCAGTAGATCGCATACTCGCTCATCTGGCCGACCAGCCCGTCGTCCATGATGCGCGTGATCGGGATCTGCGTCGGCAGCTTGTCGTCGGCCAGCAGGTGGTCGACGCCCATGCCCAGCGACACGATCATCTTGAGATTGGGGAAGGTGGCCAGCAGGCCGGGCGCGGGCTTCCACGCCAGCGCGACCTCGACGTCCTTCTTGTCGCCGATCGTGTCGAGCGTGCGGAAGTCGATCGGGCCCAGCCCGGCTTCCAGCACCTTTCGCCACGCCACGCCGTCGGTGTCGCGGCTGATATACGCAATGGCTCCCGCCATGAATTCCCCCGTCCTTACGCTATTGGTCTCTACGCGACCGTCTCGAGATTGAACGCCGCCGCGATCAGCGCCTTGGTGTAGGGCGTCTGCGGCGCGGCGAAGACCTGCTGCGCGGGCCCGCGCTCCACGACCTTGCCGTCGCGCAGCACCACCACCTCGTCGGCGAGCGCGCGCACGACCTTGAGATCGTGACTGATGAAGAGATAGGCGAGCCTGTGGCGCTGCTGGAGGTCGCGCAGCAGGTCGACGATCTGGGCCTGCACGCTCATGTCGAGCGCCGAGGTCGGCTCGTCGAGCACCATGAAGCGCGGCTTCAGGACGAGCGCGCGCGCGATCGCGATGCGCTGGCGCTGGCCGCCGGAGAATTCGTGCGGGTAGCGCTCGCGCGCCGCGGGATCGAGCCCGACCTCGCGCAGCGCGTCGTCGATCATCTTCACGCGCTCCGCGGATGTGCCGATATTGTGGACCTCGAGGCCCTCGCCCACGATCTCACCCACCGTCATGCGCGGGCTGAGCGAGCTGAACGGGTCCTGGAACACGATCTGCATCTGCCGGCGCAGCGGCCTCAGCGTGCGCTGGTCGAGCTTCTGCAAATCCTTGCCGTCGAAGCGGATGCCGCCGTCGCTGCGCTCCAGCCGCAGCAGCGCGAGGCCGAGCGTCGTCTTGCCCGAGCCCGACTCGCCCACCAGCCCGATCGTGTGGCCCTCGCGCAGCACGAGGCTGACGCCGTCGACCGCCTTCACGTGGCCGACCGTGCGGCGCAGCACGCCGCGCTTGATCGGGAAGTGCACCTTGAGGTCGTCGAGCTTCAGGATCTCCGGCGCGTCGGGATCGGCCGCGGCCGGCCGGCCCTTGGGCTCCGACGACAGCAGATGCTTCGTGTAGGCGTGCCTGGGACGGTCGAACACCTCGGCCACCGGCCCGTGCTCGACGATCTCGCCGTGCGTCATCACGCAGACGCGGTCGGCGACGCGGCGCACGATGCCGAGATCGTGGGTGATGAACAGCAGCGCCATGCCGTAGGTCGCCTGGAGCTTCTTCAGGAGCGCCAGGATCTGCGCCTGGATGGTGACGTCGAGCGCGGTCGTGGGCTCGTCGGCGATCAGCAGGTCGGGCTCGTTGGCGAGCGCCATCGCGATCATCACCCGCTGCCGCTGGCCGCCCGAGAGCTGGTGCGGATAGGCGTCGAGCCGCTCGGCGGCCTTGGGAATGCCGACCTGTTGCAGCAGTTCGAGCGTGCGCTTGCGCGCGGCCTCGCGCGACAGCTTCTTGTGCAGGATCAGCACCTCGTTGACCTGCCGCTCGATCGTGTGCAGCGGGTTGAGCGAGGTCATCGGTTCCTGGAAGATCATCGACACGCGGTTGCCGCGCACCGACAGCAGCTCGCGCGCCGGCGCGCCGACCAGCTCGCGGCCCTGGAAGCGGATCGATCCCGTGGGATGGCGCGCTAGCGGATAGGGCAGGAGCTGGAGCACCGACAGAGCGGTCACCGACTTGCCCGAGCCCGACTCGCCCACCAGCGCCACCGTCTCGCCGCGCCTGATGTCGAAGCTCACGCCCTTCACCGCCGCGACGGCGGCAGGCCCCGCGCCGAAGGTCACGGCGAGATCGCGGACCTCGAGGAGGGGAGCGTCGCTCATGGCCGCCTTCATACCATGGCCTTGCGCGGATCGAAGGCGTCGCGCACCGCCTCGCCGATGAAAACCAGCAGCGACATCATGATCGCGATCACGAAGAAGCCGGTGAAGGCGAGCCACGGGGCGGTGAGGTTGTTCTTGCCCTGGAGCAGCAGCTCGCCCAGCGACGGCGCGCCGGGCGGCAGGCCGAAGCCCAGGAAATCGAGCGCCGTCAGGGTCGTCACCGAGGACGCCAGGATGAACGGCAGGTAGGTCAGGCTCGCGGTCATGGCGTTGGGCAGGATGTGCCGCACCATGATGCGGGCGTCCACCATGCCCAGCGCCCGGGCCGCGCGCACATAGTCGAAGTTGCGGCCGCGCAGGAACTCCGCCCGCACCAGCCCGACCAGCCCCATCCAGCCGAACAGCAGCATGATGCCCAGCAGCGACCAGAAGCCGGGCTGGATGAAGCTCGCCATGATGATCAGCAGGTAGAGCACCGGCATGCTCGACCAGATCTCGAGGAAGCGCTGGAACAGGAGATCGGTCAGGCCGCCGAAATAGCCCTGCACCGCGCCGGCGGCGATGCCGATCAGCGAGCCGAACACGGTCAGCAGGAAGCCGAACAGCACCGAGATGCGGAAGCTGTAGATCAGCCGGCCCAGCACGTCGCGCGCCTGGTCGTCGGTGCCCAGCAGGTTGTGCCACGACGGCGGCGAGGGCGCCGGCCCGCCCAGGTCCTTCACGATCGTGTCGTAGCGGTAGGGGATCGCGGGCCACAGCATCCAGCCCTTGGCGCGGATCAGCTTCACGACCTCGGAATCCTGGTAGTCGGCCTCGGTCGCGAACTCGCCGCCGAAGGTCGTCTCGGGATAGGCCTTGAAGACCGGCGCGTAGAGGCCTCCATCGTACCAGACCAGGATCGGCCGGTCGTTGGCGATCAGCTCGGCGAACAGGCTGAGGCCGAACAGCACGCCGAACAGCACCAGCGACCACAGGCCCCGCTTGTTGGCGGCGAAGGCGCGCAGCCGCCGCCGGGTGACGGGCCGCAGTCTCATGCGCCGCGCGTCTCGAAGTCGATGCGCGGATCGACGACCATATAAAGAAGGTCGCCGATCAGCCCGACCACCAGGCCGATGACGCCCAGGGTCCACAGCGTGCCGAACATCACCGGATAGTCGCGGCTGATCGCGGCCTCGAAGCCCAGCAGGCCCATGCCGTCGAGCGAGAAGATCACCTCGATCAGCAGCGAGCCGCTGAACAGCACGCCGATGAAGGCGGCGGGAAAGCCCGCGATCACGACCAGCATGGCGTTGCGGAAGATGTGGCCGTAGAGCACGCGGCGCTCGACCAGCCCCTTAGCGCGCGCCGTCAGCACGTATTGCTTGTTGATCTCCTCGAGGAAGGAGTTCTTGGTCAGCATGGCGAGCGTCGCGAAGCCGCCGATCACCATGGCGAGGATGGGCAGCGCCATGTGCCAGGCATAGTCGCCGATCAGCGCCAGCCAGCCCAGCTCGCGCCAGTCGTCGGAGACGATGCCGCGCAGCGGGAAGACCTTCCAGTAGCTGCCGCCCGCGAACAGCACCACCAGCAGCAGTGCGAACAGGAAGCCCGGGATGGCGTTGCCGACGATCACGATCGAGGAACTCACGACGTCGAAGCGCGAGCCGTCGCGCACCGCCTTGGCGATGCCGAGCGGGATCGAGATCAGGTAGATCAGCAGGGTCGTCCAGAGGCCGAGCGAGATCGACACCGGCATCTTGGAGAGCACGAGGTCGGCCACGCGGGCGTTGCGGAAGAAGCTGTCGCCAAGGTCGAACACGAGATAGCCGCGCATCATGTCGAGGAAGCGCTCGCCCACCGGCTTGTCGAAGCCGTACTGCTTGCGGATGCGCTCGATCAGTTCCGGCGGCAGGCCGCGCGCGCCGCGCGACAGGTTGCTGCCGCTTTCCGACGATTGCTGGGCCGCGCTGTTGGCCTCGCCGCTGCCGGTGATGCGCGCCGTGACGTCGCCGCGTCCCTGGAGCCGCGAGATCGTCTGCTCGACCGGGCCGCCGGGGGCTGCCTGGATGACGAAGAAGTTGATGACCATGATGCCGATCAGGGTCGGCACCATCAGCATCAGGCGGCGCAGGATGTAGGCGCTCATCGCGCTCTTACTATCACTTCCGCGCGCCGCTCGCCGACAACGCTTTTTCCTTTTCCACGTCGACCCACCACGGCGACAGGCCGCGCGGCTGGTACTTGGCGGTCTTCGCGGGGCGGCCGAACTTGTTCCAGTAGGCGATCCAGAATTCGGTCGAGTAGTATTGCGGCACGACGTACTGGTGCCACAGCAGCACCCGGTCGAGGGCGCGCGTGCGCATGATCAGGCTCTCGCGGTCGGGCGCGGAGATCACCAGCTCGATCAGTTTGTCGATCGCGGGATCGGCGATGCCGAGCGTGTTGCGGCTGCCCTTGGTCGTGGCGGCCTTCGAGCCCCAGAACTCGCGCTGCTCGTTGCCGGGCGACAGCGACTGCGCGAACAATTCGGTCGTCATGTCGTAGTCGAAATCGTCCATGCGCTTCTGGTACTGCGCCGGATCGACGGTGCGCAGGCGGACCTCGATGCCGACCTTCTCGCACCACTGCTTGAACGGCAGCGCGAAGCGCTCGAGCCGGGGCTCGCCCAACAGCATCTCGAAGCTCATCGGCTGGCCAGACTTCCTGCTGGTCATCTTGCCGTCGCGCACTTCCCAGCCGGCTTCCTTCAGGAGCGCGATGGCGCGGCGCGCGCCCTCGCGGTTGTTGCCGCTGCCGTCGGTCTTGGGCAGCGTGAATTCCTTGGTGAAGACCTCCTCGGGCACCTGGCCGCGCAGCGGCTCGAGGATCGCCAGCTCCTCCTTCGACGGCAGGCCGGTGGCGGCCAGCTCGGAATTGAAGAAGTAGCTGCTCACCCGGGTCAGCAGCCCGTAGGACAGCGTCTTGTTGAACCACTCGAAGTCGACCAGGTGCACGAAGGCCTCGCGCACCTTGCGGTCCTTGAACAGCTCGCGCCGCAGGTTGAAGGCCAGGCACTGCATCGGCAGCGTGCTCTGGTGCTTCAGCGTGGCGCGCTGGATGGCGCCCGACTTCACCGCGGGGATGTCGTAGCCGGTCGCCCAGTTCCGCGAGGTGTATTCCTCGCGATATTCGACGTCGCCCGCCTTGAACGCCTCGAACGCCACCGTCTCGTCGCGGTAGTAGTCGTAGCGCATGAGGTCGAAGTTGTTGCGGCCCCGGTTGAGCCAAAGGTCGCGGCCCCAATAGTCCTCGACCCGCTTCATCGCGATGAAGC
>JAFEFH010000002.1 GCA_018240695.1 Pseudomonadota bacterium
GGCGATCTCCTTCGTTCTCCTGGCCTTCGGCTCGGCGCTCGGATTGTCGGCGGTGTCGCCCTATCCCTATCGCGGCCTGTCGGCCTCGACGTTCATGATCGTGGCTGCGCTGTACCTCGCAATGGTGCAGGTCTGCAGCTACGCCGCGGGCGGCTATCTCGCCGGCCGCATGCGCGCGCCCTGGCTGGAAGGCGTCGAGGCCGAGCGTCATTTCCGCGACGGCGCGCACGGCTTTGCCGTGTGGGCGATCAGCTTGCTGTTCAGCGCCTGCCTGTTGGCGTCCGGAGCGGGTGGTGTGCTGAAGGCCGCCACCGATGCCACGACGGCCGTTGCCGCCGGCGCCAGCGCGGGTGCTGCGAACGGCGCGGCGAACCGCCTGTCGCTCGATCCCGCCGACTATGCGACAGACTTCCTGCTGCGGCCGGCCCCCGGAGCCGACAATGCCGGTGCGCCCACCACTGCTGCGCCGGGCGCGACGGCAGCGGCTCCTGCCGCACCCGCCGATCGTGCACCGATCACGCGCGTGTTCACGGCCAGCCTGAAGAACGGCTCGCTGGCCGGTCCCGACCGGACCTACCTGGCGCAAGTCGTGTCGCAGCAGACCGGCTTGCCTCAGGCCGAGGCCGAGAAGCGCGTCGACGCCGCCTATGCCGACGCGAAGAACGCCGAGCAGAAGGCGCGCGATCTCGCCAACGAGGCGCGCAAGAAGGCGGCCCTCGCGGGCTTCCTGACGGCCGCGACCTTCGCCGTGGCGTGCGCCGCGGCGTGCATAGCCGCCGGCCTCGGCGGACGCGACCGCGACGAGGAGACGGCGCGCACCTATTGGATGGGCGCGTCGCGCTTCTGGTAGGGGTTCAATCGAACAGTCGTCATGGCGAGCCTTCCGGGCTCGCCATGATTCGTTTCAGGTCGAGGCGCGGCCCGTCCAGTACCGGTACAGGTCCGCTGTATCGCCGTTGAACAGGTTGCGGTCACAGTGGGTGACGCCGGCGACGACGCCCTTGGAGCCGTAGGCCGGCTTGCTGTCGCTTTCGTCGGCCGCATATTGCCAGAACTTCCAGCCGCGGCCGGCCCAGGCGAGCGGGATCTCGGGCGAGTCGTGATAGTCGGCCACCCAGAGATCGCAGCGCGCCAGGATCGACGATCGCGTGATCGGCGCATCGAGGCGGGTATTCGAGTTCGGCAACGGATCGCCATTGGCCCAGGTCGGATGGACGTAGACCACCGGCAGCCGGCCGGTCGCCGCCTGGATCGTGCGAACGAACGCCTCGGCCTGCTCGAGCGTCATGCTGTTGCGCGGGTTGGGACTGACCTCGAGATCGAGCGCCATCAGCGTCCGCGAATTGGGGTTGGCCTGGTTGAGGAAGAACTGCGCCTGCTTCACGCCAGAGGACTGGCGCGTGCCGAAGTGATAGGCGCCCCACAGCAGGCCCGCCGCTTCGGCCTGAGGTCGTCGCGTGGCGTACGAGCGGTCGGGATAGTCGCCGCCTTCGGTGGCCTTGTGGATGACGGCGTGGATGCGACTGCGCCGTACCTGTTGGAAGTCGGTGACGGTCACCATGTGGCTGATGTCGATGACCGCATCGAGGCCCATCGTCGAGCGATCGGGCGGCGGCGGCGCGATGGGATAGTTGCGGGAGGCGAGGGCGGTCTGGCGTCGGGAGCCGCATCCGGCGGTGGTCGCAGCAGCCAGGCTCGTGAGAACGGATCTGCGTGTGAACATGGGCCGGACAGTAGTTGTCCGGCCCGCGTTGCGCGAGAAAACTTTAATTGAAGAAGCGAGTCACTCTGCCGCAACCTTGGCGGCGGACCACGGACCGACCTCGAGGTAGGTCGACTGATAGGTCGCGCCTTCGCCCATGTCGGTGTAGCGGTCCGAGCACAGCATGTTCACCGTGCCCGAGACGGCCTCGCTGCTCGGCCGCTGGCCGGGCACGAGGACGACACCCGGCTGGACCTCGTCGCTGACCTTGAGGAGCAGGCCGACCGTGCCGCGATCGTTGAACAGCCGGACTTCAGCGCCGTCGGCCAGGCCGCGCTTCTTGGCGTCCTCGGGATGGAGGATGCAGAACGGCTTGCCCTCGCGCCGGCGCAGGAAGTCGACGCCGGAGAAGGCGGTGTGCGCCTGGAAATAGCCGGGCGCGGTCAGCAGGCGCAGCGGCCACTTCGCGGCATCCGCGACCTCGATGGGATCGGGCTCCCAATCGGGCACCGGCGAGACGCCGTCGCGCGCCAGGTGCTCCGAGTAGAACTCCAGCTTGCCCGAGGGCGTCTTGAACGGCTGGCCATCCCAGCCATGGGCGATGTTGATCGGCGTGCCGGCGAAGAGCGTGTGGTGATCGGCCGCGCCCGCCGGGCCGGTCGCGCCCTTGAGCAATTCCTTGGCCGCGTCCTGCGGCGACAGCGTGAAGATGCGATCGCCGAGGCCCATGCGCTTGGCCAGCGCCTGCGCCACGTCGAAGTTCGAGCGCGCCTCGCCGCGCGGCGGTGCGGCCTGCTGGCCCCACTGCATCCAGTAGGCGCCATAGGCGCGATAGAGATCGTCTGTCTCGAGATAGCTGGCGGCCGGCAGCACGAT
This sequence comes from Pseudomonadota bacterium, assembly GCA_018240695.1. Classification (GTDB taxonomy): domain Bacteria; phylum Pseudomonadota; class Alphaproteobacteria; order Reyranellales; family Reyranellaceae; genus Reyranella. The sequence continues at coordinate 2,579 of JAFEFH010000002.1, forward strand.
GTCGGCGTACTTCGCGGTGTCGGTCATGAACGGGTCGTGCACGACGGTGAACAGGTCCTCGCGCGACAGGCCCTTCTGCACCTTGTGCACCTCGGGGCAGGTCACGGCCGGATTGTTCGCCGACACGTAGAGCGCGCGGATCGGCGGATCCTTCATATTCAGAAGTTCTTCGCCGAGCCGCAGATGGTTGACCATGCGCGCGGTCGCCGGGCCCGACGGCTTGCGGACGGCGGCGTAGTTGAGATCGCACGACGCGGCGGTCAGCAGGATCGCACCGCCACCCTTCACGTCGTAGTGGCCGGTGACGCCCGGCAGCAGTGCGACGGCACGCAGCGCCTGGCCGCCGGCCGCGAGGCGCGTCATGCCTTCGCCGAGGCGGATGAGGGCGGCCTTCGACTTGCCGTACATCGCCGCGAGCGTCTCGATGTCCTTGACCGCGAGGCCAGTGATCTCGGCGACGCGCTGGGGCGGGAACTTCGGCAGGATATCGCGCTCGACCTTGTCGAAGCCCAGCGTCTTGGCGGCGATGTAGGCGCGATTGGAGAGGCCGTCGCGTAACAGGATGTGCATGATGCCCAGCGCCAGTGCGGCGTCGGTGCCGATGCGGATCGGCAGATAGAGGTCGGCCGCCTTGGCGCTGCGGGTGCGGCGCGGATCGATGACGACGATCTTCAGGCCGCGCTGTTTCTTGCCTTCCTCGCACAGCGCCCAGAAGTGCACGTTGGTCGCCGCGAGATCGGCGCCCCAGGAAATCATGAGATCGGAATGCACGACATCTTGCGGATCGGCGCCGCCGACCGGACCGACCGTCACGTCCCAGGCGGTCTCGCAGCAGGTGTCGCACACCGTGCCGGCTTGGAGGCGCGAGCTGCCCAGCGCATGGAAGAGGCCGTTCACGAGGCCGCGGTTCATCAGGCCCTGGTGGGCGGAGTAGGCGTAGCCGAGCAGGGCGAGCGGCCCGCTTTCCTTGATGATCGCCTTCCACTTTGTGGCGATCTCGTCGAGCGCCTCGTCCCACGTGATGGGCGCGAACTTGCCGGATCCTTTGGGGCCGCTACGGCGCAACGGCGTGGTCAGGCGCTCGGGCGAATTGACGTTGTCGGTGTCGCGGTTGACCTTGCCGCAGGCGAAACCCGCCGTATACGGCTGATCGGGGTCGCCTTGCAGGCGCACGACTTTGCCGTCCTCCACCTGTGCCACCAGCGAGCACATGTCGGGACAATCGTGTGCGCAGACAACTCGAACTTGCTTCACGGTACCGTCTCCCCAAATCCGGAAGACGGTACTGTATCAGAGGAAGGCGGCCGGAGAGGCCTTACTTCTTCTTGGCGGCAGCCTTATCCGCCTCGGGCTTCGCGCCGGTCGACTTCGAGCCGGCGGCCATGCCGGCGCCGGTCATGCCGAAGCGATCCTTGAAGCGCTGCACGCGACCGCCGCGGTCGATGCTCTGGCGCACGCCCGTCCAGGCCGGGTGGGTCTTGGGGTCGATATCGAGACGCATCGACGCGCCTTCCTTGCCCCAGGTCGACCGCGTCTCGAAGGACGAGCCGTCCGTCATCACCACGGTGATCTTGTGATAGTCCGGGTGGATCTTCTCTTTCATCGTCGACTCCTGCGCCATGTGGGGCCGATTCCGACCGGCCCGCGCGATAAGGCGGCGGGTATACAGGCACGAAGGTGTGTCCACAAGCCGGTTGTCCGTCCCCCGAAGGGCCTGATAGACCGGCCCGGCATGAGCGATTCGTCCTTTGAGAGCCTGGCGGACAGCCTCCTCGAGGCCCTCGAGGAGGGGCTGGGGGAGGTGGCCGACGCCGAATTACAGGGCAGCGTCCTCACGGTCGAGGGCGATGACGGCACCTGGATCATCAATAAACATGCACCCACCCGGCAAATCTGGCTGAGTTCGCCCAAATCCGGGGCCCGGCACTACACTTTCGAGGAAGGCACCGGCCTGTGGCGCGACACCCGCGGCAAGGGCGACCTGATGACGACTCTGGCCGGCGAACTGGGCGCCACCCTGGCGTGGCAGCCGGAATGAACCGTTTTGCCGGTCTCGGCCTGCTCGGGCCCTATCTCAGGCCGTATCGCGGCCGGGTCGTGCTGGCCCTGCTGTCGCTCCTGGTGGCGGCGGGCACGGTGCTGGCCTTCGGCGCCTGCCTGAGGGCCCTGATCGATCGGGGATTCGCGCAGGGTCGGCCCGATGTCCTCAACTACGCGCTGGCCTCGCTGCTGGTCGTGGCGCTGGTGCTGGCGGTCGCCTCGGGCGCGCGCTTCTATCTCGTGTCGTGGCTCGGCGAGCGGGTGGTCGGCAACCTGCGCAAGGATCTCTTCGCCCATGTGCTGCGGCTGGGCCCGGCCTGGTTCGAGATCAAGCGCTCGGGCGACGTCATGAGCCGCATCACCGCCGACGCCCAGCTGATCGAGCAGGTGATCGGCTCGTCCGCCTCGGTGGCGCTGCGCAACACGCTGATGTGCGTGGGCGGCATCGCCATGCTGGTGATCACCAACCCCAAGCTGGCGCTGCTGGTGCTCGCCGTCGTGCCGGTCGTCGTGGCGCCGATCATCATCTTCGGCCGCAAGGTGAGGGCGCTGTCGCGCGAGGCGCAGGCCCGCATCGCCGATCTCGTGGCCGAGGGTGGCGAGACGCTGGACGCGGTGCGCACCGTGCAGGCCTTCGCGCAGGAAGAGCGCGCGACCGAGAATTTCGGCCGCACGACCGAGCTTGCCTTTGCCGCCTCGGTTCGCCGCAACAGCCGCCGCGCGGCGATGACGATCCTGGTGATCTTCATCGTCTTCTCCGCGGTCGGTTTCCTGCTGTGGATGGGCGGCCAGGACGTGATCGCGGGCGAGATCACCGCCGGCGACCTGTCGGCCTTCGTGTTCTACGCCGTGCTGGTGGCGAGTTCCGGCGGCGCGATCAGCGAGACCATCGGCGATCTCCAGCGCGCCTCGGGGGCGGCCGAGCGACTGGCCGAACTGCGCGCCGAGCAACCGGTGATCGTCGAGCCGGCGACGCCGCTTTCGCTGCCCAAGCCCGCCCAGGGCGCCATCGCCTTCGACGAAGTCTCCTTCCGCTATCCGACGCGGACCGACAGCCTGGCGCTCGATCGCTTCGACCTGCGGGTGGCGCCGGGCGAGACGGTGGCCATCGTCGGTCCCTCGGGCGCCGGCAAGACGACCGTGTTCAACCTGCTGCTGCGCTTCTACGACCCGGAGGCCGGGCGCATCCGGGTCGACGGCGTGGACGTGGCGAGCCTGCGGCTGGCCGACTTGCGGCGCGCGATCGCCATCGTCCCGCAGGAGCCGATGCTATTCACCGCCTCGGTGGCCGACAACATCCGCTATGGCCGTCCCGACGCCCCGGAAGCGGACGTCCGGGCCGCCGCCGAGGCCGCCTCGGCGCTGTCCTTCATCGAGGCACTGCCGCAGGGCTTCGAGACCGATCTCGGAACCCGAGGCGTGCGCCTGTCCGGCGGCCAGCGCCAGCGGCTGGCGGTCGCCCGGGCGCTGCTCTGTGACCCCGCCATCCTGCTGCTGGACGAGGCCACCAGCGCCTTGGACGCCGAAAGCGAGCTGGCAGTCCAGCAGGCGCTCGACCGGCTGATGCATCAGCGGACCACGCTGGTGATCGCCCACCGTCTTGCCACCGTCCAGAAGGCCGATCGGATCGTCGTGGTGGACCAGGGCAGGGTGGTCGATGCCGGCCGCCATGCCGATCTGGTGCGCCGGGGCGGGCTTTATGCCCGTCTGGCCGAGCTACAGTTCAATCAAAGAGCCGCGGCGGCCGAATAGGCAGCCAAGCCGTTCAATTAACTTTTTGGATTAAGTGATACTGATTTTCTGTTGAAAATCAGCCAAGTGGCTCGTATTGTTCAGCCATATTTTAGCCATTTAGACACCGCCAAGAAGAGAATTGCCATGCTCGCACGGTTTCCTTTGCAGGCTTCCGCCCAGACCAGCCGCCTCAATCGCCTCTGCGAATGGTGGCCCGCGGCCCTGATCGGCCTCTTGGCGCTGATGACGGGCACGCCGGACAGCAACGCTCAGACCCTGCTCGGCCTGTTCTAAGGCCCCTCGCCGGCGGCCTTCCGCTCGGCGTCCATGCGGCGCAGCTCGCGCCGCATGATCTTGCCCGTCGTGGTGAGGGGCAGCTCGGTCACGAACTCGACCTCGCGCGGATACTCGTGGGCCGCCAGCCGGGTCTTCACGTATCCCGCCAGATCGGCCTTCAGCGCGTCCGAGGCGTCGGTCCCGGGGCGGAGCTGGACGAAGGCCTTCACGATCTCGGTGCGCACCTTGTCCGGCACGCCCACCACCCCGACCATCGCCACGGCCGGGTGCTTCATCAGGCATTCCTCGATCTCGCCCGGGCCGATGCGGTAGCCGCCCGAGGTGATGACGTCGTCGTCGCGGCTCTTGAAGAACAGGTAGCCGTCCTCGTCCATCTTCCCGAGGTCGCCGGTCAGCAGCCAGTCTCCGGCGTACTTCTTGGCGGTGGCCGCCGGGTTTCGCCAGTATTCCAGCATGACGATCGGATCGTGGCGCCAGCCGGCGACCTGGCCTTCCTCGCCCGGCGGCAGGGCGTTGCCGTCGGCGTCGACGATCGCGACCTTGCGGCCGGGGCAGGCCCGTCCGCAGGAGCCGGCGCGGACCTCGAACCACTCCGGCGAATTCAGGGTCATCAGGTTCATCTCGGTCTGGCCGTAACCCTCCGAGATCGTGGTGCCGAACGTGTCGCGGCCCCAGGCCAGCAGTTCTTCGCCCATCGCCTCGCCGCCGGTGAAGACGGAGCGCAGGCTGTAGTCCCAGCGGCTCTTCGGCTTCTCGACCTGGCGCATCATCTTGAGCGCGGTCGGCGGGATGAACGTCACGCCGACGCGGTGCTTGGCCATCATGGCGAAGGCGCGCTCGGGGTCGAACTTGGCGAAGCGATGCGCGAGCATCGGCGTGCCGTAGTACCAGGCGGGGAAAAGCGCGTCGTAGAGGCCCGCGATCCATGCCCATTCCGCCGGCGTCCACATGATCTCGTTGCCGCGCGGCCAATGGCCGAGCATCTGCTCCACGGCCGGGATCGTGCCCAGCACCATGCGGTGCGCATGCAGCGCGCCCTTCGGCTGGCCGGTCGTGCCGGAGGTGTAGATCAGCAGCGCCGGATCTTCCGCATCGGTCTTGAGCGTGGCGAAGTCGTCGGAGGCGGCGGCCAGCAGCTTGTCCCAGTCGAGGAACTGCGCGCCGTGCGCGCCGGCGCCGATCACGATCACCGTTTCGAGCGCCGGCAACCGGTCGCGCACCGCGAGGATCTTCGGGACGTTGGCCATATCGGTGATGACGGCCTTCGCGCCGGCGTTGGACAGGCGATATTCGACCGCCTCCTCACCGAACAGAGTGAACAGCGGCAGCACCACGGCGCCCATGCGGTAGCCGGCGATATGGCACAGCGCGAGCTCCGCGCCCTGGCTCAGGAAGACGCCGATCCGGTCGCCCTTGGCGACACCCTTGGCCTTGAGCGCGTTGGCCAGCCGCGAGCTTCCGGCAAGCAGCTCGCCGAATGTCCAGTTGCGCACGCCGCCGTCGGCATTCTCGACGATCAGGGCGAGGCTGGCGGGATGGTGCCGCTCACAGACCTCCCGGCCGATGTTGAGCGTCTTCGGCTTGGGCCAGCGGAACTGGCGCATCGCTTCTTCGTAGGGGAGGCCGCGCGGGATCATGCGACGGGCACTATGCCATGTGGACCGTCCTCCGCCAGCGGAGGTATTCTGCAGCATGAGCCCAGACGACCATTCATACGCCCCCGTGCGCACCGGCCGCAGTGCCGAAGAAGGCATCACGACCGTCCCCTCGGTCTGCCCGCATGACTGCACCAGCACCTGCGCCCTCGAGGTCGAGCGTCTAGCGCCTGACCGGATCGGCCGCGTCCGCGGCTCGACGCGCAACGAATACACCGCGGGCGTGATCTGCGAGAAGGTCGCGCGCTACGCCGAGCGCATCCACCATCCCGACCGGTTGATGAAGCCGCTGCGCCGCACCGGCCCGAAGGGCTCCAGGCAGTTCGCCGAAATCTCGTGGAACGACGCGCTCGACATCGTTGCCGAGCAGTTCATTGTCAAGGCGCGCCAGCACGGCACGGAGACGATCTGGCCGTACTACTACGCCGGCACCATGGGGCTGGTGCAGCGCGACGGCATCAACCGCCTGCGCCACGCGATGAAGTATTCCCGCTGGTTCTCGACGATCTGCGTGGCGCTGTCCGACACCGGCTGGATCGCCGGTGCCGGCGTCAAGCGCGGCGCGGATATGCGAGAGGTCGACGCGCATTCGGACCTGGTCGTGATCTGGGGCGGCAATCCCGTCAACACGCAGGTCAACGTCATGACCCACGCGATGAAGGCGCGGAAGCGCGGCGCCAAGATCGTCGTGGTCGATCCCTATCGCACCGGCACGGCCGAACAGGCCGACATCCATCTCGCCGTGAAGCCCGGCACCGACGGGGCGCTGGCGGTCGGCGTGATGCATGTCCTGTTCAAGGAAGGCTACGCCGACTGGGAGTATCTGCGGAAATACACCGACGCGCCCGACGAGCTGGCTGCGCACGTCGCCACGCGTACGCCGGAATGGGCGTCGAAGATCACCGGCCTGCCGGTCGAGGAGATCGTGTCCTTCGCGCGACTCTATGGGCAGGCCAAGGCCGCCTTCATCCGCTGCCACCATGGCTTCAGCCGTAGCCGCAATGGTGCGGCCAACATGCATGCCGTCAGCTGCCTGCCGGCGGTGACCGGCGCGTGGAAGGTCAAGGGTGGCGGCGCGCTCTACGGCCACACCGGGATGTATCCGATCGACAAGACGGTGATCGAGGGCCTCGACATGGTCGACACCTCGATCCGCGACCTCGACCAGTCGCGGCTGGGGCCGATCCTGACCGGCGACGCCGCGGCGCTGAAGAACGGCCCGCCGGTCACGGGCATGCTGATCCAGAACACCAACCCGGCGCTGGTCTGTCCGGAGCTCGATCTGGTGCACAAGGGCTTCGCGCGCGAGGACCTGTTCACCTGTGTGCACGAGCAGTTCATGACCGAGACCGCGGCGCGCGCGGACATCGTGCTGCCGGCGACGATGTTCCTCGAACACGACGACTTCTACACCGCATCGGGTCACACCTATTTCCAGGTGACCAAGGCGGTGGTCGAGGCGCCGGGCGAGTGCCGCGAGAATCACTTCGTGCATGTCGAGCTGGCCAGGCGGCTGGGCGCCAAGCACCGCGGCTTCGACATGACTCCCTGGGAGATCATGGACGAGGCGCTGAAGAAGTCGGGCATGTGGGACGCCGAGACCAACTGGTCGAAGGGCGGCCAGGACTTCCACCTCGGCTTCGAGACCTCGCACTTCCTCGACGGTTTCGGCTGGCCGGACAAGAAGTTCCGCTTCAAGCCCGACTGGAAGGCCTACGGCCCGCGCGGCAAGGACATGCCGGTCCTGCCCGACCATTTCGACGTGATCGACAATGCCACCGACGACAAGCCGTTCCGGCTGGTCGCGGCGCCGGCGCGCACGTTCCTCAACTCGACCTTCACCGAGACCGCTTCCAGCCAGAAGCGCGAGGGGCGTCCAACGGCAATGATGAACCCCGAGGACTGCAAGGCGATGGGCATCGCCGACGGCGACGAGGTCGAGGTCGGCAACCAGCGCGGCAAGACCGTGGTGCATGCCAAGGCGAAGGACGGTCAGCAGCGCGGCGTGGTGATCGTCGAAGGCATCTGGCCGAACAAGCACTTCCAGACCGGCATCGGCATCAATGCCGTCACGTCGGCCGATCCGGGCTGGCCGCACGGCGGCGCGGTGTTCCACGACACCGCCGTCTGGATCCGCAAGCTCGCTTGAACGACTTCCGTCCGGCGGCAAATCCCAGCATCGCGCAAGCCCAGGCGGCGCGAACGCCCGGCCGCGCGCATGTGCTGGTGATCGGCAACGAGAAGGGCGGGTCGGGCAAGTCGACGACCGCCATGCACATCGCCGTGTCGCTGCTGGGTGACGGCGCGAAGGTCGCCACCATCGATCTCGATGCGCGCCAGGGCACCTTCACGCGCTACGTCGAGAACCGCGCCGCCTATGCCGCCCGCAAGGAGCTCGCGCTGCCCATGCCGGTCCATGCCGCGGTCCAGGCCTCGGGCGACAGCGCCGACGAGAAGGCACGCTTCGAGGCCGCGCTGGAGCCCGCGGTGACGACCGCCGACTTCGTGATCGTCGACACGCCGGGCAGCGACACACACTTGTCGCGGCTGGCGCACACCTGGGCCGACACCTTGCTGACGCCGCTGAACGACAGCTTCATCGATCTCGACCTGCTGGCGCGCATCGACCCCGAGACGCTGAAGATCGTGCGGCCGTCGGTCTATGCCGAGGCCGTCTGGAAGCAGCGCCAGATCCGTTCCATGCAGGGCGCGCGTCCAGTCGACTGGATCGTGATGCGCAATCGGCTGTCATCGCTGGCGGCGCGCAACAAGCGCGACATGGGCACGGTGATCGACGCGCTGGCCAAGCGGATCGGCTTCCGCACCGCCCGGGGCTTGAGCGAACGCGTGATCTACCGCGAGCTGTTCCTGAGCGGTCTCACTTTGCTCGACCTGAAGCGGGGCGGCGCGGGCGGCAACACGGGGCCCTCGATGACCATGAGCCACGTCGCGGCGCGTCAGGAAGTGCGCGACCTTGTCAGCGCGTTGAACCTTCCGCCGCCAGCGCCCGGTACATCGGCCGCCCCGGCGACATCACCAGCCATGCCAGTGCCGCAAGCTGGAGGATGAAGAGCGCGCCGAAGGCCCAGCTGTAGCCGTCCGCTGCATAGCCCGACGCCGTTGCGGGCCACAGGCCCACGACCTTCCCCATCGCCCACTGGCCCGCGAACACCGTGGTGAAGACCAGCAGGTTGACGCCCGTGCTGACCCGGCCTGAGTAGTGCTGCGGGAAGGCCGCGATCACGAGCGGGAAGTACTGGATGGGATAGGCGCCGAGGAAGCCGAACAGGATCCAGGCGAACGTCGGCGCGGTGTGCGGCAGGAACGCCAACCACCCGGTGACGAGGATGAACATCAGGGTCACGAGATTGGCCGACAGCAGGTCGGGTACGCCGCGTTTGCGCAGCGCGTCGGCGATCAGGCCGCTGGCGGCAAATCCCACGGTCGAGGCGGCGGTCGCGTAGAGCTGGATGTTGGCGCGCTCGCCGATGTCGCTGACGCCGCCCGCGTCGCGCAGCCACGGGCCGATCCACAGGGTGATGCAGCCGATGAAGGCGAGTTGCTGGATGCAGAGCAGCGGCTGGATGCGCCAATAGTAGGAATCGACCAGGATGATGCCGGTGATCCGGAACTGTCCGCGCAACGTGCCCGGCGGCGTCGCGGGCGGGCGCTCAGGCACGGCGACGAACAGCCAGGCCGCGGCGAAGACGGCGCATCCGGCGATCCAGAAGAACAGGCCCTGCCACGACAGGACCGAAAGCGACCATTCGACCGGCACGGTCGCGGCCATCGAGCCCGCGCCGCCGGCCATCATGTGGAAGCCGGTGATGAGGCCCCAGCGCTCGCGCGGATACCACAGGGTGATCGCCTTCATCGCGGCCATCAGGCCGCCGGCAAAGCCCAGGCCGATCAGGCCGCGCGCGAGGATCAGCTCGGGCAGGGATGTCGAGAGCGCGAACAGGATCGCGCCGGCAGCGGCCGCCGCCATCAGCGCAGTCTGGAGGCGACGGGGCCCGTAGCGGTCCAGCGCCACGCCAAGCAGGGGCTGGCAGGCGGCGAAGAAGAGAAAGAAGGCCGAGGTGAGCAGGCCGAGATCGGCGGCGGTCAGGCCGATGTCCCGCTCGAGGAACGGGAAGATCACGGCATTCACGCCGCGCACGATGTAGGACAGGAAGTAGACGAAAGCGAAGGGCAGGAAGACCCGCAGGAACAGGGTCATGGGGCTCTTGGTCATCGCGCGAGTGCCATGACTTCCGTGGCGAGGCGCTTGGCGACCACCTCGTGGCCTTCCTCTGTCCAGTGCAGGTCGGTCTTGCGGTAGGTCCCCCGCACGCCGTCGAGATCCTGGGCGAGGTCGACGAAGCGGATCCCCGAGGTCGACAGCGCCGCCACCATTGCCCGATGTGCCGCCGCGCGTTGGAGCGTGTAGCTGTAGTAACGGGGCCAGGGCTTCCAGAACTCGGCAAAGGCTGGATCCATCGTGCCGACGGGAATGACCGCGATCAGCAGCTTCACGCCGCGCGCCTTCAGGAGGCCGTCGGTTGCGGTGAGCCAGGACATGGTGGCGGCGATCTCGTCGGCGGAGATCTTTGCGTCGGCTTCGGCCGGCGTCATCGGCAGTGGGATGGTGCTGGTCTCCATCGAGATCACGCCGTCGAGAATCCAGCCCTGGAGGTACTCGCGGTCGAAGCGGCGCGGCTTGAACTCCTCCCAGAAGCGCTCGCCGCCGCGATCGAGGATCTCGTGGATGGTGCTCTCGGGCAGCGACGGGAAGTAGTACTGATGCATCATCTTCACCAGGATCGGCAGCCCTTGCGCGCGCGGCAATGCGAGCGCCTTGGTGATGACTTCGTGTTCGTTCGGCGCATATTTGCCGCCCTTCGCGGCCCCCGAAAGCCGAAGCGCATTCACGGCCTGCCATGTCGTGTGCGGCGCGATCGAACCCAGGATCGACGGCCGGGGAAGCTCTGCAATGAAGGGGCGGGACGGGTGCTCGCCGGGGAAAGCCTGCGTGACGGTGTCGTTGCCCGAGTAGAAGGCGAGCACCACGGCATCGGGCGACAGGTCGAGCCCGAGCTCCTTGATGCGATAGTAGTACTCGATGGGGCTGGTGCCGGCGACGCCGAGGTTGATCGCCTCGATGTCCTCGCGGCCGGCACCGACCAGCCGGCCCTCGACGCGGGCGGGCAGGGCGGCACGGGTGAAGCCGCCCTCGAGGAAGCTGTCGCCGACGAACAGCGAGCGGAAGGAAATGTTGGCCGGTTTGGCAGTCGTGCGCTCGCGATCACGCATCTGCCACCGGTTGGTGGCGAAGACGACGTCGGGCATGCCGCCGCTCCACTGCGCCACGGCATCGACACCGACCGGCGCCGGCCGCAGGAGATAACCCGGCCAGGCCGGCGTCACCAGCCAGGCGAGCCCTTCGATGCCGGCGAGCAAAGTGACGATCAGCAGGGCGCCATAGGCGAGCCAGAAGGTGGCCCGCCGCTTCATTGCGCCGGCGCCGCGCAGCTGAACTTGATCTCGCGCGGCGTGAATGTCGGCAGCGGCTGCTCGGGGCCCGGCGGGCGGGGCCACGAGCCGTCCGCCAGGTGCTTCTCGATCACCGGGATCAGCGCTTGCAGGTTGATCCAGCCGCGCAGGCGCGTGCCGGCATAGCTCGTGTGCACGGCATCGATGAACAGGTCGGGATCGGCCGGCAGCTGCCCCGCCACGTCGATGAACGGCAGGCCGTGGACACGTGCGTACTTGGCGAAGACGCGGTTCTCGAACTTCACGAGCCGTTCGAGATCGCGATAGCGATAGGGCCAATTGCCGACGTTGAGCTGCTCGATGATGTACTTGTGCCGGATCGGATCGACCACCAGACCGTCGCGCACCACCCAGGCGAAGGAGCTGAGCGCGAAGTCGCTGCCGACCGTGGCAAGGTCGGCGCGGATGCGGTCGAGGTCACGCTCGATGACGTTCAGGCTGACCGGCAGGTTCGGGTAGGCGAGGTCGGGGTCCTGCTCGTCGAGGCCCTGCGGCCAGACGATCTTGTAGTCCGGCTTGGGCCACTCGCGGCCGTCGCCGTCGGATGCGGCGAGGCCGATCGCGGCCTGGATGCGGCCAGCGAGCGCCGAATAGCGCGCCGCGGTGCGCAGCCATTCCGGTGACACGGGCGCGCCGCTCCCCGCCGGACGCACCGGCTTGCCCTCGGGCACCTTGTCGACCACCGACTCCGGCCGGAACTGGTTGCCGCCTTCGTAGTAGACGACGAGGTCGGGGCGCAGCGGCAGGACCTCGGTTCGGATGGTGGCGGCGATGTCCGTCGAATCGTTGCTTTCGCGCGCGGAGTTCAACACCTCGAAGCGCACATCGAGATGCCGCGCCTCGGCCCACATGTTCAGCCAGTGGCCGACGAACTCGGGATAGGAGAAGGGCACGAAGTGGCCCTCGACCACGGTCGAGGAGCCGGCAAAGACGATACGGATCGTCTTCGGGCCGCGCGGGTTCTCGATCGGCTTGCCGCGCCAGCCGATCTGGTTGGTGACCAGCCGGTCGGGCAGGGTGACGTTGGGATAGAAGCGGTAGCGCGGCGTCGGTTGACCGTCGGGTGGATCGTAGAGGTATAGCCGCCCGGGCGCGTATTTCAGCAGTCGATGCTTGCAGGGATCGCCCGCGAAGGCGCTGTTCCAGACCTTGAACGCGTCGTTGGGCAGGAAGTCGTTGTTGATTGTATCGGCCGTCCGCAGCCGGTCGAACAATGCTTGCCAGCCAGGCGGCGGCGCGCTGCGATTGGGCAGGGGCGGCGGATCGCTGGCGAACCAGGCAGGGTCGACACCCTTGGCCAGCGGGATCTTGTCCAGGTCGTTTGTCTTGACGGACGCTGATCCCACCGGATCAGGCAGCGGAAAGGCGAAGAGTGGCTGGCCGTTCAGGAAGCGCACGACGCCTTCAGCGAAGGCGACGCACACCAGGATCGACACGAGCACCAGCAGCGTGTCGGCCCACGAAGATGATTTCTTCTTGCCGCCGGCGGGTGGCATTCCGTCGGCGGGCCTCAGCAGCCCTTGTTCTGCGCGCTGCAGAGCTTGTCGAGCATCGGCAGGAGCGGCTTCACGATGCCCTTGGCCATGATGATGTCGGCTTTGCCGTTGGGATGCGGATCGGGAACGGTGACCCAGAGGGTCGACGGATCCTCGTTCTCGATCGTCGGCAGCAGGTCGATGAACTGCACACCCTGCGCCTCGACGACGGACTTCACCTTGGCGGTGACGTCGGCGAACGGATAGGGCTTCAGCTCGTGCAACTCGGGCACGTGCACCACGATCAACTGGATGCCCGCATCCTTGGCGACCTTGGCGAAGCCCGCGATCGCTTCCTGGGTCTTGATCCAGCCCGGCGCGTTGTCCTTGTAGAGGTCGCGATAGTACTTCTTCCAGTCGGGAACTTCGCCCGACGAGCGCATCAGGGCGTCGAAGCGATAATTCATCACGACCCAGGCCATCGAGTGTTCCTCGAGCCAGTCATGGTCGTTGTAGGTCGGCATCGGCTCGCCATCGTTGATGAAATAAACCAGCACGATGATGTCCGGCTTCATCGGGGCGCCGATGTCCTTGTAGGAGGCGAGTTCCTGCCAGGTGTTGTAGTTGCCGACGCCGAGGTTGAAGCCGTCGACCTTGCGGCCCTGCGCCTTCAGGCCGGCGAGGACCTGCATCGGCAACGTCTCCTTCTCGGCGACGCCCCAGCCCATGGTGACCGAGTCGCCGGCAAAGGCAATGCGCGCCACGCCGGGGGGAGCCTGGGCGGGAATCTCCGGGCTGCGGAAGCCATGCGAGTCGGTCTGCACGTCCTGCGCCATCAGGGTAGCGTGGGCGTTGGGACGATGGCGGTGGCCGATGTCGGGCCGGTGGTCGCGCTCCTTGACCCGCGTGGCGTACTTCCACATCTCCAGTTCATAGACCGAGCCGGTATCGACGAAGAGGCGCGTCAGCGGCTCGAGGGCGAGAAGGCAGACGAACGTGACGCCGAGGACCAACAGGATGTTCTTGAACACGGACAGGATCTCTGTGCTGGGAGGGGTAAAAAGCCGGATGTTTGTATCTCATCCGCCCCCGGGGAATCATCCCCAACTATTGCTGTATTGAGGCCGGGAATTTGGCCAATCTGCCGGCGGTCCGGAGGCAGTGCATATGACGAAAAGCGGCGATCCGCGGGCGCTTGAGGCGTCGCGCAGCGGCGGTTCCGCCGTCGACGCCTTCGTGCGCGACGTCGGCAGCCTGCCTGCGCGGCGTGCGGCCGGAAGCCGCGGACGCCTGCTTTTCGCGATGGATGCAACGGCCAGCCGTGAGCCGACATGGGATCACGCCTGTGCCATTCAGGGTGAAATGTTCGTCGCCGCCGACAGCCTGGGCGGTCTCGACGTACGCCTGGCGTTCTATCGCGGCTTCGAGGAATTCAAGGTGAGCCGTTGGACGTCGGAGGGACGGGAGCTGGCGCGGCTGATGAGTTCCGTGCGCTGTCTCGCCGGCCGTACGCAGATCGGCCGTCTTCTGCGCTACGCGGCCGACCAGCGGCGCGAGAGCCGGATCGATGCCGTCGTCTTCGTCGGCGATTGTTGCGAGGAGGACGTCGATCAGGTCGGCCATGAGGCCGGCCAACTCGGGCTCCTCGGTCTGCCGGTGTTCGTCTTCCAGGAAGGCAACGACCGCGCGGCCGCGCGTCTGTTTCCGCAGATCGCCAGGCTGACGAAGGGCGCCTACTGCCGATTCGATCGCTCGAGTCCGGACGAACTGAAACGTCTGTTGGGCGCGGTGGCGGCCTACGCCGCAGGTGGCCGTGACGCGTTGCTGAAGTACGGCAAGGCGCAGGGTGGCGCCGCGGCACTTCTCACGGGCCAGATCAAATGACCGTTGCCGGCCGCGAAGCCGCCGTTCGCTCCTTTTTCGACGGCGAAATCCTGCCGCGCCATCGCGATTGGGTGGAGCATGTCGTGCGTCGCCGCGAGCCTGCGCCATTCCTGCCGGCGCTTCAGGCCAAGGCGCGCGAGGCCGGGCTTTGGAACCTCGCGTTGCCGGACCGGCTCGACAATCGCTCGTTTGCGCCGCTCGCCGAGATCATGGGTCGGCTGCCGTGGGCATCGGAGGTATTCAACTGCCAGGCGCCCGACGTGCCCAACATGATCATGCTTCAGCACGCGGCGACGCCCGATCAGAAGAAGCGATGGCTCGATCCGCTGCTCGAGGGGCGCGTGCGCTCCGCCTTCGGCATGACCGAGCCGGACGTGGCATCCTCCGATGCGACCAACATTGCCACGACGCTGCGTCGCGAGGGCGGCGAGTGGGTGGTCGATGGTCGCAAATGGTACATCACCGGCGCCGCGCACCCGGCCTGTGCCTTCGTGATCGTGGTCGGCGTGTCGCGACCCGAGGCGCCGCGTACGGGTCGTCATTCCTGCGTGATCGTGCCGATGCCGAGCCCCGGCCTGCGCGTGGTGCGTGAACTGCGCTTCATGGGATGGGAAGACCATGTGGCGCCGATCGCCGAGCTCGCGTTCGACAATGTGCGCGTGCCCGCCGAAAACCTGTTGGGCGAGGAGGGCGGCGGATTCGCCGCCGCCCAGGTGCGTCTCGGGCCGGCACGGCTGCATCATTGCATGCGGGCGATCGGCGCCTCGGAGGTCTTGGTCGAACTCATGATGGCGCGCGCCTCGGAGCGCACGGCGTTCGGCCGCCCGGTGATCGACTACGACGCCACGCAGCAGGCGATCGCCCGCTCCCGCATCGAGATCGAGCAGGCGCGCCTCCTCGTGATGCGCACCGCCGAGCGGCTCGACCGCGACGGTCATCAGGCGGCCTGGCGCGACGTGTCGATGGCCAAGGTGGCGGTGCCCCAGATGGCCCAGCGCGTCGCCGACCGTGCCTTGCAGATCTTTGGCGCCATGGGGGGCAGCGACGACGCGCCGATCCACCATGCCTTCGCCATGGCCCGGCTGCTGCGCATCGCCGATGGCCCAGACGAGGTTCATCTTCGGCAGATATTCAGACAGGAGCCGCCCGCGCGCTGGCGCGTGTCCGAATCACCGTATATTTCACCGCATAAGGCCTGAAAAACATGCCGATGCTTACCGTTAACCTCACCCCGCTGATGACGACCTTCCTGGTCGGTCAGGGAGCGTTCCGAGATGATCCCGTAGTGCTCATGGATGTCGGTGCGCGCGGTGGCATTGGACGCGAATGGGAAGTGTTTGGCGATCAGGTGCGGGCCTATTGCTTCGAACCGGACGAGGCGGAATGCCGCCGACTCTCGGCCTCCGCGCCTTCCCATCTCATCTATATCCCACGCGCGCTCGGCCGGACGCAGGGGCGGCAGGTCCTGTATCACACGGCGTTGCCCGACAGTGCCGGCCTGTACAAGACGCGGATGGAGTACTTCAATCGGTTGCTCAATCGGGATAACGCCGTCACGGTCCGGGAGACGGAGCTGGATGTCATATCGCTCGACGAGGCGATCCTGGAATTTCACGTGCCTGCGGTCGACTTCATCAAGCTCGACATCGAGGGCGCCGAGCTCGACGTACTCGAAAGTGGCTCCAAGCTGTTCGAACGACGGTCGCCGCTCGGCCTGCTGAGCGAGGTCCGTCTCCACGAGGAGATCAATGGTTCGCCGTCGTTCGCGCGGTTCGACGCCTTCCTGCAAGAGCGTGGGCTGCGGGTCTACGATCTGCAATTCTACTATCAGAGTCGGATTGCGATGCCGTATCCGGGATTGGAGCACTATCGCCGGCCGAACGGCGACAAATTCTTTGCCTATACTTCGCGAGGCCAGCTCCAGGACGGCGACGCGCTCTACTTCCGCGATCTGTTGTTGCCGGTTGGGAAGCCGGCGGTCGACGATCTTTCGCCGACGCGTATCCTCAAGATGTGCGCCTTCCTCGAAATCTTCTCCATGAACGACTGCGCTGCCGAACTGATGCTGGCGGCGAAAGACCGGCTCGCCGCTACAATCGATGTCGACCGGCTCCTCGATTTGCTGGCCTCCGGCGTGATCGGGGAGCCGACCACGTTCAAGGCCTACACCGAACGATATTTCCAGGATCCGACGCCCATCGTGGGAGCGATGCCGTCGATGAGCGACAAGCCCGTGCCGGCGGCGCGTGGCTGGCTGAGTCGGGTCTTCGCGCGCTAAGCGCCGAGAAGCTTCGCGGTCCAGCCGCCGGGCAGCACGGTTCCGAACCAGACGGCAGCCTTGGTGGGGAGCGGAAAGGCGATGCGGGCCTTGTTGCGCGCCAGGCCAGTGCGGATGATGTGGGAGGCGCGCTCGGCCGTCATCATGAACGGCATCTTGAAGGGCGAATTTGCGGTGATCCGGCTGGTCACGAAACCGGGGCAGATCACGCTGACGCCGATGCCGTTGCGCCTCAGGACATAGCGGATGCTCTCCCCCCAGACGCGGACCGCAGCCTTGCTTGCGCTGTATGCCGCCGAATAGGGAAGGCCGATATAGCCCGCGAGCGACGAGACGACCGCGATCTGCCCGCGCTTGCGCGCGATCATGCGGGAGATCAGGGGCTCGACGGTATTGAATACACCGTCGACGTTCACGTCGAACGTCTTGCGCGCGACGGAGAAGTCGTTGAGCGAGGAATTGTCCTTGTCGATCGAGATTCCGGCATTGGCGATGATGAGATCCACCGGATGCGCGGCATCGAACTTCGTCAGCCAGTCGCCGAGCGCGGTACGGTCGGTGACGTCGACGGTATCTGCATGCACCGTCGCGCCCTTGGTCCGGCAGGCAGCGGCGACGGCTTCCAGCCGTGCGGCGTCGCGCCCGGTCAAGGCGAGTGCGATGCCCGGCGCGGCATAGTCGAGGGCCAGCGCCTCGCCGATGCCGCTGGATGCGCCGGTGATGACGATGCTCGTGAAGTTCTGCATGGGATAACCTCGCGGGGCATCGCGTTGTGTGCGTGGAGGGCGGATATTAGAGTGCCCCGCCGCATCGCGGCCAGTGGAGTGGATATTTTGATTGCAAGCATGACCGGGTACGCACGGGCGCAGGGATCGGATGAGACGAGACGCTGGGTGTGGGAGGCGCGCAGCGTCAACGGCCGCAACCTCGAGGTCCGCTGCCGGGTGCCGCAGGGCTTCGACCGGCTGGAGAATCCGGCCCGGACGGCCGTCGGCGGCCATGTGAAGCGGGGCAATGTCACGATCGGATTGACCGTCACGACCGAGCGCCAGGCCAAGCCCTTGCGCATCAATCGCGCGCTGCTCGCCGAGCTGGGTGCGCTGGTCGAGGAGGTCCGCAAGAGCACGGGAGCCGCAGCGCCATCGGCCGACGGCCTGCTGCGGGTGCGCGGGGTGATCGAGGAAGAAGACGATACCGCCGGCGAGAGCGAGGAACAGCTCGCCGCGCTCGACAAGGCATTGACCGCGAGCCTTTCGGAGGCGCTCAAGGCATTGGCCGCTTCGCGCGCGGCCGAAGGCAAGGCGCTGGACAAGGTGATCGGCGGACATGTCTCCGAGATCGAGGCGCTGTGCACGCGTGCGGCCGAGCGGGCGCAGGCGCAGATCGGCGTGGTGCGGGCGAAGTTCGAAGCCCAGCTCACCGAGCTGCTCGATCGCGCGCCGCAGCTGTCGGAGGAGCGGTTCGCCCAGGAAGCGGCACTGCTCGTCGGCAAGGCGGACGTCCGCGAGGAACTCGACCGGCTCGCCGCCCACATCTCTCAGGCGCGTTCGCTGCTTGCCGACGCGCGGCCCGACAATCCGGTGGGCCGCAAGTTCGACTTCCTGTGCCAGGAGTTCAACCGTGAGGCCAACACGCTGTGCTCGAAGTCGGCCGACATCGAGCTGACGCGCATCGGCATCGATCTCAAGGGCGCCATCGAACGCATGCGGGAGCAGGTCCAGAATGTCGAATGAAGCCGACGCGCCGTCGATCCAGCGGCGCGGACTGATGCTCGTCCTGTCCTCACCGTCGGGCGCGGGCAAGACGACCCTGTCGCGCCAGCTGCTGGACATCGACAAGCAAATATCCCTCAGCATCTCCTGCACGACCCGCGACAAGCGGCCGGGCGAGCGGGATGGTGTCGACTACCGCTTCATCGACACGTCGACCTTCCGCGGCATGATCGACCGCGGCGAGTTCCTCGAGCATGCGCGGGTGTTCGATCATTACTACGGGACGCCGAGCCCGCCGGTCGAAGACGCGCTGAGCGCCGGCCGCGACATGCTGTTCGACATCGACTGGCAGGGTACGCAACAGCTCAAGGAAAAAGGCCGCGACGATCTCGTCACTGTCTTCATCCTGCCGCCGTCGACACGCGACCTCGAGCGCCGCCTGATTTCGCGCGCCCAGGATTCGCACGAGGTCGTGGCACGGCGCATGTCCAAGGCCGCGGACGAGATGAGCCACTGGGCCGAGTACGACTACACCATCATCAACAAGGATATCGCGGCCAGCCTCAACCAGCTGAAGTCGATCCTCACGGCCGAGCGCCTGAAGCGCGAGCGCCAGCTCGGCCTGTCCGACTTCGTGAAGGCCCTGCGCGAAGGACGTTGATGGCAACGCCCACGCTCGCGGCTTACCGGGAGAAGTGGCGCGAGGCGCCACGTGGCAGCGATGCCGACGGGCGGGTCTTTTCGACCGACCTGCTGGCCATGGCCGACGACGCGTTCCTGGCCGCGTGGCAGCAGATGGCCGCTCGCCGCTACGCCGGAGAGGTCGGCTGGTTGGGGCCGCTCTACTTCGACACGTTCCGGGGCAAGAACGTTGCCGAGCTCGGCCCGGGTCTGGGCTATGACGGCGTGCGCTTCGCCGAGCACGGCGCGCATTGGACGTTCTGCGACATCGTCCCGGACAACCTCGCTGTCATCCGCCGTATCACGACGCTCAAAGGGCTGAGCGACCGTGTGCACTTCCATCTTATCGGTGATGACTTGTCGTTCGATGCCTTGCCGCGCGACTTCGACGCGATCTGGGTCTTCGGGTCGATCCATCACGTGCCGTTCGAGATCGCCCGCAAGGAAGCGCTCGATCTGCTCGGCCACCTCAAGCCCGGCGGACGATGGATGGAGCTCGTGTATCCGCGCGAGCGCTGGCTGCGGGAGGGTGCGCCGCCGTTCGAGCAATGGGGCAAGCTCACCGACGGCGAGCGCACGCCCTGGGCCGAGTGGCACGATATCGAGAAGGTGCGGCGGCGTCTTTTTCCCGCCCCGCTGCGGACGCTGCTCGATTTCGAGTTCTGCTCGCACAACTACCGCTGGTTCGACATGGTCTACGCGGCCGAGCGGCCGTTCCGCGCCGAGGATCATGACGTCGCCTTGCTGTCGCGGCGTGCAAATCTCTTGCAGGCGCCGGTGACCTTGAACCGGGGCGCGCGGCGGCAATGGCTGGGACCGGGCGTGGTCTGCGCCCCGGGCCTGTTCGCGCCGAGCGCCGGGATCGACCTTGGCCCGTCGATGCGGGCGGTAACGGGAGCCGCCAAGGGACTGCCGGGTTTCGCCGTCGACATCGAATGCCGGGTCGGCCGCGGGGCGGTCGGCATCGGTCTGGTCGACGCAAACGGTGCTTACCTGCCGGATGCCGAGGCCTCGGTCGAGGAAGGGCCGGACAGTCGCCTCGTGACACTGCGAGCGGTGGGAACAGGCGTGCCGGCCAAGCTGGTGGTGCGGAACCTGCGTGCCAGCGGAAGAAGCATCTTCCATCTCGTCTCGGCGACGTTGCGGCCAGCGAACTAGGGCTCGAGTGCAGCCGCCAGCCGGACGAAATCGGCCACGGCGAGTTCTTCGGCGCGCGCGGTCGGCGCCAATCCCAGTTTCTCGAGCGTGGCGATCGGGTCGGAGAAGATCCCCGAGAGGGAGCCGCGCAGCATCTTGCGGCGCTGGCCGAAGGCCGCCGCCGTCACCCGTTCGAGCGGGGCGAGATCGGCCAGCCGTTGCGATGCCGGGCGCGGGATGAGTTCGGCCACCGAAGAGACCACCTTGGGCGGAGGTACGAAGGCCGACGGCGCCACGTCGAACAGCTTCCGCACCTCGCAGACGTGCTGGGCGAGCACAGAAAGCCTGCCGTAGTCCTTGGTACGCGGCGCGGCGATCAGCCGGTCGACGACCTCCTTCTGGAACATCAGGACCATGCCGGCGAGATCGTCGGCGGCATGCAGCCAGCGCACCAGCAGCGCGGTCGAGACGTTGTAGGGCAGGTTGGCCACGATCCGGCGCGGCGCCGGGCCGAGCGTCGCGGGCTCGATGCGCAGCGCATCGCCCTCGATCACCTCGAGGCGCTCCTCCGAGGCGGCGCGCAACTCGTCGAGGACGCCGATGGCGCGCGGATCGACCTCGATGGCGACGACCTTGGCGGCGCCCTCCAGAAGAAGAGCGCGCGTCAGGCCGCCGGGACCGGGCCCGATCTCGACAACCGTGCCATCGGCCAACGAGCCGGCAGCGCGCGCGATGCGGCGCGTGAGGTTGAGATCGAGCAGGAAGTGCTGGCCGAAACGCTTGCGCGCATCGAGCCCATGGGCGGCGATGGTCTCGCGCAGCGGCGGCAGGGCCGCGACAGGCCCTTCGGACTCGCTCACCGGCTAGGCCTTGCGGCGGCGCGCCATGTCGTCGGCCATCGCCAGTGCCGCGATCAGGCTCGCCGGATCGGCGCGGCCGCTGCCGGCGATGTCGAGCGCGGTGCCATGGTCGGGCGAGGTCCGCACGAAAGGCAGGCCGACCGTGACGTTGACGCCGCCGGAGAAGTCGATGGTCTTGATCGGGATCAGCGCCTGATCGTGGTACATGCAGAGCGCCGCGTCGTAGGTCGCGCGCGCCGCGGGATGGAAGAGCGTGTCGGCCGGCGCGGGGCCGCGCACGTCGATGCCCTCGGCCTTCAGGCGGGCGATGGCGGGCGCGATGACGCGGCTCTCCTCATCGCCCATGGCGCCCTGTTCGCCGGCATGCGGGTTGAGACCAGCCACTGCGAGCCGCGGTCGCTCGATTCCGAAAAGCGCCTTCAGGCCATTCGCCGCGATGCGGCCCACGCGCACGATGCCGTCGGCGTCGAGCGCATGTACGGCGTCGGCCAGCGATAGATGGATGGTCACCGGCACGACCCGCAACTCGGGACAGGCGAGCATCATCGCCACGTCGATGCGGCCGGCGAGCTCAGCCAGGAACTCGGTGTGGCCGGGATGGCGAAACCCCGCATCCTGCAAGGTCTTCTTTTGGATGGGATTGGTGACAACGCCGGCGATCTCGCCGCCCTGGGCGAGCGCCACGCCACGCTCGATGGCTTCGATCGTCGCCGGCGCATTGGCCACGTCGGGATGGCCCGGACGCACTGGCGCCCGCAGGCGGACCGGCAAGACGGGAAGCGCCGATGCGAAATGCGCGGCGGCCTCTGCGGGGCGGGCGATCTCCCGCACGGGCACAGCAAGGCCGAGGTCACGGGCAAGCGCCGACAGGCGAGCGGGATCGTCGAGTGCGAAAAAGGGCCGTGCCGTGGCCGTGCGCGCCAGCCACGCCTTGAGGCTCAACTCGCCGCCGACGCCGGCCGGCTCGCCCATGGTGACGGCGAGCGGCGCGGCCGCGGTCATGGCTTGATGTCGATCGTCGCCGCGCGGCGCAGATCGCGCATGTATCGGCGGCCGACGGCATCGAGCTTCTGCAGCAGGAGCTGCTGCGAGATGCTGTCGCGCGTCGGCAGACCGTCGGCGCCCTGCTTGCTGCACAGGGACACGACCTGGAGGCCCTCGGCCACGCGGAACGGACCTGCCACGCCGCCCGGCGCCAGCTTGGGAATCTCCTCGAACATCTGGCGGTTGCTCGCGAGATCGCCTGCCCGGACGTTCTTGAGATCGCCCGACGTCGCGCCCTTGGTTTGGCGTGACTGGACATGGAGATCGGCGCACTGATGGACATTGCCCATCACCTTGCGCGCCTCGGCGGTCGCCTGGTCGACTTCCGACGGCGAGGCGTTGACCGGCAAGGCAAGGGTCATCTGCACGAGATTGAGGCGTGCGTCTTCCGGGCGCGACGAGGCAAACGGCCGGCGCTCGGCGACATAGAGGATGTGCCAGCCCGAGGTCGTGCGGATCGGCTCCGAAGCCTGGCGGAGGGGAAGCTTGTCGATCGCAGAATCGAGCGCGGGATCGAGCGAGCCCGGCAGCACCCAGCCGAGATCGCCGCCATTCTGCGCCGTTGCGCCTTGCGAGAACTGTTGGGCGAGGGCGGGGAAGGGCGTGCCGCGGCGCGCCTGCTCGACGATGCGTTCGGCGCTCCGGCGGCCTTCATCGGCCTGATCGGCACGGTCGATGGGAATGAAGATTTCGCCGACATGCGATTCGGTCTTGCCGACGTTGGCGCGCATGCGCGCCATGGCATCGTCGACCTCTGACTCGGAGATGTCGACTTGGGGGCGAATCCGGCGGCGCACCAGCTTCAGCCACGCGATCGTGGACTCGATCTGCGCGGCCGCGATCTCGTAGGGCACGCCGATACCCTTGAGATAGAGCTTGAACTGTCCCGGCGCGAGGCCGGCAGTGCGCTCGATATCGGCGATGCGGCCGTTCACCTCGGCCTCGGTCGGCTTCATGCCGAACCGCTTGGCGTCCTGGATCTGCAGGCGCTCGTCGATCATCTGGCGAAGGATCTGCGGCGCCAGGCGCTTGCGCAGGTCCGGACTGTCTGTCTGGTTGGTGCTCCGGATCGCCAGGATGACGCGCTGGCCCAGCTCGAAATCGGTGATGGCTTCGTCGTTCACGCGGGCCACGACGCGCAGGCCCTGCGCCGAGGCAAGGACCGGGCAGAGGCCAAGGGTAATCGCCAGGAGGGCGCGAATGATCAGCGCGGACATTGAACCATGATAATTGAGAGAGGGGTGTGCACTATATATTCGGCGGCATTGGCGCTGCAATGGACCGCGGCCCCCCGAGTTTGCGGTTCGGGAAGCTTGACGGTGTTCGGCGGGTGGTTTAGCCGGAACTTGCACATGACGGCCAACAATTCGCCAACGGTTGCTACCCGGCGATCCTTCGCCCAATCCGGAGCCTGGGGCCTGATTTCCTCCGGCGTGGGCTATCACCTCGACAATCTCGCACGCTGGCTGACCGCTCACAGCCCCCGAATTGCCTCGGCCTATGCCGCCCTGCTGGCGCCGTCCGTGCCGAAGATCCGGCCGCGGCCGGGCTGGCGCTTTGCCGAGGAATACTACGACCGCCGCCTCTGGCTTGCCTGTCGCCGCGGGGCGCTGTGGGAGGCGGCCAAGCAACAGGGGGCGCCTTTCTCGCTTCACCTTCCGTGGTACGACAACACCACGGTCGATGTGACGCTCGGAAACGACAACAGCCTCTGCCTCTATGTTTGCGGGACGTTCGAGCCGAACGAATTTGCGTTTCTTGAGGGCTTTCTGAAGCCGGGCATGGTGTTCGTCGATGTCGGCGCCAATGATGGCTATTACACTCTCTTCGCTGCACGGCGTGTCGGCTCGGGCGGCAAGGTGGTCGCGGTCGAGCCAAGCACGCGCGAGCGCATCAATCTTCGTCGGAACTTGGCCCAAAATGGCTTGGACAATGTAAGCGTCGTTCCGGCCGCGCTCGGCGCGGCGCCTGGCGACGCGGATCTGCATCTCGCCCAAGGCGTCCACTCGGGGCACAACACGCTTGGTAAGTTTGCGCACGACGACGTGACGGCCGTTAACCTGGAGCGTGTGTCGGTAAAGACTCTCGACAAAGTCGCGGCCGAATTGAATCTGCAAAAGGTCGATTTCGTGAAGGTCGATGTCGAAGGGGCCGAGGCCAGTGTCGTTGCCGGTGCTCGCACCACGCTCGCGACCATGCGTCCCGTTATGCTCCTCGAGATCAACGACGGCGCGCTATGCGCGCAGGGAATCGGCGCGGAAGCGCTGCTGGAGTATCTGCGTCGAGAGTTCGGCTATGAGACTCTAGTATTCTCGCCGGACACCGGACGACTCGAGCCGTACGCGGAGGCTTCGACCCTCTCGCCCAACGTCGTCGCGATCCCGAAGGAACGCCTCTCTGAATTTCTGGATGTGGCGTGAGCAACGATCGGGCGAAGGCGGCGGCGGCGCGTCTGCGCGCCTGGGCCGTGCGTGCGTCGTTGCCGCTGTGGGCAACTGTCGGCTTCAATGGCGCGCAGGGCCGCTTCGAGGAACGCCTGACTCTGGCGGGCGTCCCGATCCTCGACGTGCCACAGCGTCTCATCGTGCAGGCGCGGCAGATCTATTCCTACGGACTCGCGGCGCGTCGCGGTTGGTACGCCGGCTGTGCTCTGATCGAGCAAGCCTATGTATCGATGATCCGCGACTTCCACCGCCCCGATGGGCGCGACGGCTGGGTGTTTTCCATAGCTAGCGATGGCACTGTGATCGATGCCACGCGCGATCTCTATTCGCACGCCTTCGTGCTGCTGGGCGTTGCCTCATATGTCCAAGCGATGGGCGACACGAAGGCTCTCGCCGTCGCGGATGAGACGCTGGCTTTCATGGACCGTATGCTGGCGGCTCCGAACGGCGGATATTTCGACGCCGTGCCTCGGCCGGATGCAATGCGCCGGCAGAACCCGCATATGCACATACTTGAGGGACTTTTGTCGCTGTGGGCAGCGTCGGGCGAACGACGCTATCTGGCGCGGGCGGAAAAGATCTTCGAGCTTTTTTCGGCGCACTTCTTCCAGACCGATCACGGTGTGCTTGGCGAGTACTATGACGACCAACTCCGCCCTGCGGGCGGAATCGCAGGCGATATCGTCGAGCCTGGGCATCACTATGAGTGGGTATGGCTTCTGCGCTGGCTCGAGCGGGAAAGTGATCAGGCGGTCGTCCGTTACGCGGACGGGCTCTACCGCCATGCCGACATGCACGGCTACAGCGCCAATGGTCTGATCATGGACGAATTGCTGCGCGATGGTCGGCCTCACAAGCGCTCGCACCGGACATGGCCGGTGACCGAGGCGATCAAGGGAAACCTCGCAGAGGCAAGAGCCGGCCGGGCGGATGCCGCCGGCAAGGCAATCGCGCTTGCCGATCGCCTGCCCGAGCGGTTCTTTGTCGGCGTCGTGCCCGGGGGATGGATGGACCGGTTGGACGAGCATGGCCGCGCGGCAACCGACTTCATGCCCGCCAGCACACTCTACCATGTGCTCTGCATGCTGGACGAACTCGATCGCTTCGCCGAAGCCTGAGGCGCCGCGGCGCATGAAGGAACAGGGTCGCATCGCAGTGTTGGGCGCCACCGGATTGGTCGGGCGCCATCTCGTCAAGGCGTTGTTCGAACAGGGCGCGACGGATGTCTTTGCAACTTATCGCGCACGCGAGCCGTATGAACTCCCCGGGCTCGAATGGCGGCACGCCGACCTGACCAATCTCGATGAGGCGCGGACGGCGCTTGCGGGAGCGAAGGTTGTCCTGCATTGCGCAGGCAAGCTATCCACCACAGCCGAACTGCGGCGCGACCCGATGTCGTCGGTCACGGACACGCTCAGGATCGGCGCGAACGTGCTCGAGGCCGCAGCGCGGGAAAAAGTCGGCCGGCTGGTCATGTTGAGTTCGTGCACCGGTTATCCCGAGGGGGCGACGAGCAGGCAAGAAGGCGGCATGTTCACCGGCGATCCGCCGCCGGCGTGGTTCGGCGTCGGCTGGATGCATCGCTATCTCGAGAAGCAACTCGAATGGTACTGCCGTCATCTGCAACTGATCGGCGCCGCGACGGCGCTGAGACCGACGCTGATCTACGGCCCTCATGACGATTTCAAGCCCGAGTCCGCGCATTTCGTACCTTCGTTCATCCATCGCGTGGTCGCGCGCGAGACGCCGATCGAGGTATGGGGTGACGGCGAGCAGACCCGTAATCTCGTTCATGCCGGCGATGTCGCGTCCGCGATGATTGCGGCGCTCGGCCAGGGTAAAGGCTACCAAGCCTACAACGTCGCCACACCGGCAAGCGTCAGCGTCAACGACGTGCTGAATTTGCTGATCGAACTTGATGGGTTCGCCGACGCCAAGATCGTGTACCGGCCGGAGAAGGCAGGTGGCGCTTCCGCCCTCACCGTGTCGGGGGATGCATTCGCTGCCCGCTTCGGCTGGAGGCCTGCAATGTCGTTGCGGGCCGGCCTCGCCGATACACTCGACTGGTACCGCAAGACGGCGAAACTAGCGCGTTAGGAAGCGGTCACCCTCGGTGGCGATGCGCTCCCGCCAGTAGTCGAGTAGGTCGCGCAGCGTCTTGTCGTAGGAGATGGTCGGCTTCCAGCCGGTATGCGCTTCGAACTTTGCAGTATTCGGCACCTGGAGGTCGGCATCGATTGGACGCAGCCGGTCGGGATCGATCTCCACCGAAATCTCAGCCTTGCGTGGGGAGTAGGAGATCAAGGTCTTGAGGATGTCCTCGACGGTCATCGAGTGCGTGCCGCCGATATTGTAGTAGGCGCCGGCGATCGGCTTCAAGGTGACCAGCATGTAGTAGGCGCGCACGGCATCCCGTACGTCCGCGATCGTCCGCAGCGACTGCAGGTTGCCGACCTTGACCACCGGCGGGATCAGCCTTTTCTCGATCATCGCGATCTGCTTGGCGAAGGTCGATTCGGCGAAGACGTCGCCACGGCGCGGCCCGGTGTGGGTAAACATGCGCGTGGTCATGATCGTCATGCCGTACGCCTCGGCATAGAAGCGGCCCACCAGGTCGGTGCCGACCTTTGAGATGGCGTAGGGCGAAGCCGGGTGGAACGAGCATTCCTCGTCGATCGGCAGCTTTTCCTTCGGCACGCGGCCGAACACCTCCGAGGAAGCGCAAACATGGATCACCGCCTTGGGTGCGTGCTCGCGCAGGGCGTCGAGCACGCGCACGGTTCCTTGGATATTGGTGTCCATAGTGTCGAGTGGCGCGTCGAAGCTGGTGCGGGGGAAGCTCTGGGCGGCGAGGTGGAAGACGTAATCGGGTTTGGACTTTAGCACGACGTCGCGGATCGACATGGTGTCGCGCAGGTCGCCATACAGCAGGAAGACGCGGTCCTTGGCATTGATGCGGCCGGCGACATGGCCGAGATTGTCCATCGGGCTGCGCCAGCGGCACATGCCGTAGATGTCCCAATTCGTCTCCGCGAGCAGGAAATCGGCGAGGTGGGATCCCACCATGCCAGTGATACCGGTAATCAAAACGCGCGGACGTGCCATTTCCCGTTCCTGTTGCCCCGAACGGCGTGGAACCTAGTGCAGGTGCGCGGCCTCCGCTACCCTTCAAAAGCGGCCCGAATTGGCTGTTTTGTGTGAATTCTCAGGTGCTTGACCGGCCAATTCCGAACCGTCATGTTCCCGCCGCCTTAACCGGGTGCTACGTGGAATCCAGGATTTTCGACATTTCGGGCAAGCGAGTCTGGGTAGCCGGCCATCGCGGCATGGTCGGAGGCGCAGTCGTGCGCCGTTTGGCGCGTGAAAAGTGCGAAATCCTCACAGTTGAGCACCGCGAAGTTGACCTGACCCGCCAATCGGCTGTCGAGCAGTGGCTCGACAAGAACCGCACCGACGCGATCGTCATGGCCGCCGCACGGGTGGGTGGCATCCACGCCAATTCGACCCTGCCGGCGGAGTTCCTGTCGATCAATCTGATGATCGGGACGAACGTCGTAAGCGCGGCACACAAGGTGGGCGTGAAGCGGCTGATCAATCTCGGCAGCAGCTGCATGTATCCGGTGGGTGCGCCGCAGCCGATCGCTGAGGCGAGTCTCGGTGCCGGCCCGCCCGAGCCGACCAATGCCGCCTACGCCATGGCCAAGCTCGCGACTGCCGGCATGGCCTCGACTTATCGCGCGCAGTACGGCGTCGACTACATCACCGTCATCCCGACCAACCTGTACGGCCCGGGCGATAATTTCGATCCGCTGATGAGTCATGTGGCGCCTGCCCTGATGCGGCGCATGATCGAGGCGCGGGACAAGAACGTGCCCGAGGTCGCGATCTGGGGATCCGGCAAGCCGCGCCGTGAGCTGATGTTCGTCGACGATGCGGCTGACGCGATCGCCTTCGTCCTCCAACGCTATTCGGCGCCCGAGCCGATCAATATCGGCATCGGCATCGACACCTCGATTCGCGAACTCGCCGAGCTGACGGCGAAAGTTGTGGGCTACCGCGGCCAGCTTACGTTCGACGCGAGCAAGCCCGATGGAGCGCCGCGCCGCCTGCTCGACAGCACGCGTCTGGCAGCCCTTGGCTGGCGCGCCTCGACCGAGCTTGCGGACGGTTTGGGCCAGATGTATCGCTGGTATTGCAATCACAAGGTGAACGCGGCGGCGTAATGGAAGAGCGTACAAACAATCCCGCGGCCCGCCTCTATCGGTCGATGTACCTGATTCGCCGAGTCGAGGAGGAGATCATCCGCCTCTACCCGACGGACAAGATCAAGAGCCCGGTTCATCTCAGTATCGGACAGGAAGCGGTCTCGGCCGCTGTCTGCGACCATCTGGAGCCGACCGACATCCTGTTCGGCACCTATCGCGGTCATGCGCTCTATCTCGCCAAGGGCGGGAATGTGCCGCGCATGATGGCGGAGCTCTACGGCAAGGTCGATGGCTGTGCCCGCGGCAAGGCGGGCTCCATGCACCTGGTCGACCCGAGCGTGGGCATGATGGGGACCTCGGCAGTGGTCGCCACCGGCATCTCTAACGCGGTGGGTGCGGCACTCGCCCTCAAGATGCAGAAGTCGAAGGCCATCGTGGTCTGCTTCTTCGGCGAAGGCTCGACGGACGAGGGCGCCTGGCACGAGAGCATGAATTTCGCGTCGCTCAAGAAGCTGCCGATCCTGTTCGTCTGCGAGAACAACTTCTTCGCGATCTACAGTCACGTGAAGGACCGGCTCGCCGGCCCAGGTTTGCAGGCGCGCAGCGAGGCCTACGGCATTCCGGCGGAGCATGTCGAGGACCACGAGCCGATGAAGCTCCACGAGCGCGCCGGTGCGGCCCTCGCCGCCGTCCGCCGCGGCGAGGGCCCGCGCTTCATCGAGTGCATGACCTACCGTTGGCGCGACCATGTTGGTCCGACGGAAGACCGTATCCACAAGTACCGGCCCGACGCAGAGCTCGACGCCAAGATCGAGAACGACAACCTCAAGATCGTGGGGAGCCTGCTGCCGGACGAACTAAGGAAGTTGATCGAGGCCGAGGAGGAGAAGCGGATCGCCGATGCGATCGCCTTTGCCGAGGCCAGCACTTTCCCCGAAGACAGGGAGATCTACGATCATGTCTTCGCCAACTGAAGGCCGTACCCTCACCTACGGCGAGGCCGTGTTCGAGGCCACGCAGGCCGAAATGCGCCGCGACCCGAAGGTCTTCGTGATGGGACAGGGCGTCGACGACGCGCGCGGCATGTTCGGCACGACCTTGGGCCTGCAAAAGGAATTCGGGCCCGAGCGCAATTTCGACGTGCCGCTGGCCGAGGACGCGATGACCGGCATCGGCATCGGCGCCGCGCTCATGGGTATGCGGCCGATCCAGGTCCATCAGCGCATGGACTTCGTGCTGCTGTGCATGAACCAGATCGTCAACATGGCCGCCAAGATGAGCTACATGTTCTCGGGCGCTCATCATGTTCCGATGGTGATCCGCGCGATCATCGGCCGGAGCTGGGGGCAGGGCGCGCAGCACAGCCAGGCCTTCCATTCGTATTTCATGCACATCCCGGGGCTCCGCGTCGTGGCGCCCACCACGCCGCACGACGCCAAGGGCTGCCTGATCACGGCGATCCGGGACAACAACCCGGTGATCATGATCGAGCATCGCATGCTGCATAACGTCAAAGGCGTGGTGCCGACGGAGAGCTACGAGATTCCTTACGGGAAAGCGCGCGTGCTGAGTCCTGGCAAGGATATTACCATCGTCGGCATCAGCCACATGGCGCTGGAGTGCGTGCGCGCCAAGCACCTGCTCGAGGCGGCCAACATCGACGCCGAGGTGATCGATCCGGTATCCCTGTCTCCACTCGACGCCGAGACGATCGCCAAGTCGGTGGAGCGCACAGGTCGGCTGCTGGTGGTCGACACCGGCTGGCTGAGTTGTGGCGCCTCGTCGGAGATCCTGTCCGAGGTGTTCGAGCGTATCGGCGCCCGCCGGCCGTTCGTCGCAAAGCGACTGGGCTACCTGCCGACGCCGTGCCCGACGACCAAGATCCTGGAAAATCTCTACTACCCGTCTCCGCAGTCCATCGCCGAGGCGGCCTACCAGCTGACGCGCGGCGCCGATGCGCCCGTGTGGAAGGCGGGCAAGGTCGACAGCAACGAAGTCGCCGAGTTCCGCGGTCCGTTCTGAGCATATCAAACACGAGCACCCGAGGGGTTGATGGCCAACAAAGACGCGCTCCGCGCCGCCGTATTCAAGGCAGTCGAGGATTTCTGCGCCGCCGACTACGGTTACTCGTTCGACGCCAAGAACCCGATCGTCCGGCTCCATGAGCCGACCTTCGCTGCCGACGAGATCAACGCGGCGCTCGAATGCCTGCTGTCGACCTATGTGACCATGGGTCCGAAGGTGAAGAAGTTCGAGGAGTTGTTCTGCTCGACCTTCGACTGGACCGACGGCGTGATGAACAACTCGGGCTCGTCCGCCAACCTGCTGGCCGTCGCTGCGCTCGCCAATCCGGCGACCGAGGATGGGCTCAAGCCGGGCGACGAGGTGATCGTGCCCGCGCTGTCGTGGTCGACCACAGTGTGGCCGGTGATCCAGTGCGGCCTGAAGCCGGTGATCGTCGATTGCGATCCGCAGACCTTCAACATCGACCCCAACGAAATCGAGAAGGCGATCGGACCCAAGACGCGCGCGGTCATGATCGTGCCGGTCTACGGCAATCCCTGCGCGATGGACGCCATTGTCGAGATATGCAAGCGCAAGAACCTGATCCTGATCGAGGACTGCTGCGAGGCCCTTGGCGCCTATTACGACGGCAAGGCGGTCGGCAAGTTCGGCCGGGTCGGCACGTTCAGCTTCTACTTCTCGCATCATCTCACGACGCTCGAGGGCGGCATCACCGTCACCGACGATTTCGAGCTCGCCGAGCTGATGCGCATTCTGCGCGCCCACGGCTGGGTGCGCGAGGTCAAGGACCGCGACCGCTGGCTAAAGAAGTATCCCGAGTTCGATCCGCGCTTCCTGTTCGTGAACGTGGGCTACAACCTGCGTCCGATGGAACTGTCGGGCGCAATGGGTCTGGTCCAGCTGCCTAAACTCGCCAAGTTCGTCGATACGCGCCGTGAGAACTCGGCCTGGTTCCGCCGCGAGTTCGCCCAGTACGGCGACTTCTTCGATTTCCAGGAAGAGCAGCCCAAGGGGCGCCACTCGTGGTTCGGATTCCCGATGCGGGTCAAGGCCAATGCCGGCTTCAAGGTGACCGAACTCACCAAGGCTCTGAACGCGGCCCATGTCGAAACCCGGCCGATCATCGCCGGCAATATCGCCCGCCAGCCCGCGCTCAAGCTCTACGAGCATCGCGTGGTCGGCGACATGAAGAATTCGAACGCCATCATGGAAGGCGCCTTCTCGTTCGGTAATCACCAGGATGTGGATTCCGGCGCGCGCAACTACGTGGCGGAGCAGGTCCGGGCATTCCTGCGTGCGCGTTCGCTGATCTGAAGCATGATCATTACGCGCACGCCGCTGCGTGTCTCCTTCTTCGGAGGCGGGACCGACTATCCGACATGGTTCCGCGAGCATGGCGGCGCGGTACTGTCGACCACGATCGACAAGTATCTGTACCTTCATGTCCGCTACTTGCCGCCATTTTTCGATTTCAAGAGTCGTATCGTCTGGTCGCAGATCGAGCAGGTGCAGACGCCTGCCGACATCAAGCATCCCGCGATCCGCGGCGTGCTGGAATGGATGAAGATCGGCGACGGCGTGGAGATCCATCATCACGGCGACCTGCCGGCGCGGACCGGTCTCGGTTCGAGTTCCTCCTTCACCGTTGGCCTGCTGCATGCGCTGCACGCCATGCGGGGCGAACTGGTGTCGAAGCGAGCACTTGCCGAGGAGGCGATCTACGTCGAGCAAACGGTGTTGCGCGAGAATGTCGGCATACAGGATCAGATTGCGTCCGCCTACGGCGGCCTGAACCGGGTCGACATCCGGCAGGATGGCTCATTCGAAGTCGTTCCGCTGGTCGTCCAGGCGGAGCGGCTGGCGAGCCTCCAGAAGAATCTGCTGATGATATACACCGGCCTGTCGCGACATGCTTCCGAGATCGCAGCCGAGCAGGTCTCGACCATGGGCGACAAGACCGCCGAGATGAAGGCGATGCGCGCCATGGTCGACGAGGGCGAGAAGATTCTGGCGGGTACGGGCTCGCTGCGCGATTTCGGCCGACTGCTGGACGATGCCTGGCGGCGCAAGCGCTCGCTCTCCAGCAAGATCGCTCCGACGATGGTCAATGAAATGTACGACGCTGCGCGCAAGGCTGGCGCCGACGGCGGCAAGCTGCTGGGCGCGGGCGGCGGCGGTTTCATGCTGTTGTTCGTCGAGCCCGAGAAGCGCGCTGCGGTGTTGCGGTCGCTCGACAAGCTTCTGCCGGTGCCGTTCAAGTTCGAACGTGGTGGCACACAACTCGTGCTCTACGAAGCCGAGCAGCGGGACGGGCTGCGGCCGGAGCACTGAGGTGGGCAAGCGGCGCGTTCTGGTCTGCGGCGCCACAGGCTTCATCGGCCGCAATCTCGTCGAGGCGTTGGCCAAACGGCCAGATCTCGAGGTCCATGCACTACGCTTCACGCGGCCAGCCTATGAACTGGCGGGAGTCACCTGGCATCAGGGCGACCTGCGTGAGGCCGCATCTGTGGCGGCATTGGTGTCGGGTATGGACGTAATCATTCAGGCGGCGGCCACCACCTCGGGATCGCGCGACATCGTTCGGACGCCGTACATCCACGTGACGGACAATGCCGTCATGAACTCCCTTCTCCTGCGCGCCTGCTACGACCACAAGGTCCAGCATTTCGTGTTCTTCAGCTGCTCGGTCATGTACCAGCCGCGGCAGACGCCGTGGCGCGAGGACGAATGGGACGCCTCGCAGGAGATGCACCTCAACTATTTCGGTATCGGTTGGACCAAAGTCTACATCGAGAAAATGTGCGAGTTCTTCAGCCGGCTCGGCGTGACGAAGCATACCGCCATCCGGCACACCAACGTCTTCGGCCCGCACGACAAATTCGACCTCGAGCGCAGCCATGTGTTCGGAGCCACCGTCACCAAGGCCATGACCAGCAAGACCGGCAGCGTGACAGTTTGGGGCACGGGCGAGGAGGCGCGCGACCTGATCTATGTCGACGATCTCGTGCGCTTCGTCGAACTGTCGATCGACAAGCAGACCAAGCCGTACGAGATGCTGCATGCGAGCGCGGGGCAGGCGATCCGGATCAAGGATCTGGTGGCCCGCATCGTGGCTGCCTCCGGGCGAGACCTGCGGATCGAGCACGATCTGGCGGGACCCACCATCCGCACCTCGTTCTCGCTCGACAACCGTCGCGCCTTCGAGGTGCTGCGTTGGAAGCCAGAGGTCTCGTTCGAGGAGGGTGTGCGCCGGACCGTTCAATGGTGGAAACAGGCGTTCGGCGCATGAAGTACCGCCCTCTCGGCCGCACCGGCCTCGACGTCTTCGAGATGGGCTTCGGTGCCTGGGGCATCGGCGGCCGGACGGTGGGTACGACCTACTATGGCGACACTGACGATCGGACCTCGCTGGCGGTCCTCGACCGGGCGCTGGATTGCGGTATCAACTTCTTCGACACGTCCAGCGCCTACGGCAACGGCCATAGCGAGGAATTGATCGGCCAGGCCTTCGAACGCAAGCGGGAGCGGGCGATCGTGGCGACCAAGGCTGGCTACGATGCCTGGGACAGGCCGCCGGACTTCTCGCCGACGGCGGAGGTGGCTTCGGCCGAGGCGAGCCTGCGCCGGCTACGGACCGACTATATCGATCTGTTCCAACTCCCTAATCCACCGCAGGAGGCCCTCGGTGTGCCCGAACTACGCGACACGCTGGGCCGCTTGCAGAAGGACGGGAAAATCCGGGCCTGGGGCGTGTCGGCCAAGAGCCCGGTCGAGGCGATCGCGGCGCTGGCGGAATTCGACGTTGCGGTCGTACAGGCCAACTTCAACATGATGGACGTCCGCGCGCTCGAGGCACTTCTGCCCGAGATCGAACGGCGGCGAGCAGGCTTCATCGGCCGCACACCGCTCTGCTTCGGCTTCCTATCGGGTGCGATTTCGAAGGACACGGTCTTCCCAGCCGGCGACCATCGGCTGGGCTGATCCCGTGCCCAACTCAACAACTGGATTGACGGCGCGGCCAACCTGCTGGCGGCGGTGAAGGCGAAGCCGGGGCAGGAGGGCGCGCGCAGCCTGCGCTTCTGCCTGGCATTTCCGGCTATCTTGAGCGTGATTCCGGGCATCCTGAAGCCACAGGAAGCCGACGTGAATGCAGAGGCTAGCGCTTTCGGTTCGTTATCGAACGAAGCGGTCGAGGCTGTGCTTGAGATCAACCGGCAGCGGCAGTTCTTCGTGGCAATACCGCGGGCTTAGGCTGCGTCGGAGACGACGTCCCAATGGGCGCGGCACAGCGTGCGCGATTCGAGAACGACGTCGCCCAATCCCCAATTTTCAGGCTGCGTCGGGATCGGCTTCTCACCCTTGGCCCAGCGGCTGGCGGGGGCGACGAAGTTCTTCTCGATCGACGGGCCAAGCGCGGTGTTGATGCCGCGCACCTTACGGCGCGGGTAGTCGAAGCGCGTGCGCGCCCAGTGCGCGGCTTCCTCGCTCACTTTCTCGGACAAGAACTTGTCGAGCCTGCGCTGCCACGGGCGCCAGACCTGTTGCACTCGTTCGCTGTGGACCTTGTCGTGCGTCGACTTGTAGACGCGGCAGGAGTCGGGCCACCGGCACTCGCGAACGCCGAGCGCAGCGGCAGCGTGCAACGCCAGCGAATCGATGTCGAGTGACAATACGGTCCTGTCGCGCACATGACCGCGGATATAGTGCCAATACGCGGCGGACATCAGAGTGAAGTCGCCACAGGCGTTTGTGTGTAGCTCGCGCAGTCGCCAGTGGCGCGATTGCTCGATCCATCCATGAGGGTGCGACGGCAGGGACTGTAACATAGCAAGTAACTCATTGTCGCCGAGATCCCAAATTTGGTCGTTGGTGATCGTCACGTCGTGCCGGTCGATGCGATACATCGTGTCGGCATCTAAGTCGCGCCGGGCGATCATCTTGAAGACGTCGCTCGTGTAAATGCTGTCACTTGCCTTAGGCGTGATGAAGCGACCTCGAGCACGGCGAATGCCAGCGTTGGCGGCCTCGCCCGCGTGGAAGCCCGATTCAGTCGAGCCGATGAAAGGCTTGTGATGCTCGGGCGGTACGATGTAACCGCGCACTGTCACGTATTGCATCGCATTTGGAAACGATAACAGGTCGAGAATCATCGGCCGACCCGCCGGTGGGTTCCACTCCACGAATATGATTTCCGAAGCGATGCCCGCGTGCTCGAGCTGACTCGCGAGGTATGCCGCACATCGGGTCACGCGTCGGGCATAGCTCGGCGTGTAGCCGTCATTCCGGCCATAGGTAACGAAACTAACATAAGGACCAGCGTTCATGTTCCACGCGTGTAGGGCATGCACGTGGAACAAGTCACCAGCGTACGCCAAGAAATTTCCGCAGATACAGGCGCACTACCATCAACAGACACAGTGAGCCATTATAGACAATCGATCGCTTCGTCACCCCGCCGATCCGCATTGGCTCGTCGCCGGGAATCTCAGTGACGCTCAATCCGCGTACAGCGCACATGCCGGTGACTAGCGGCTCTAGGCACGGGCCTTTCAGGTACCGACCGAAATCTGGATCGAGCAAAATTTCACGCCGATAGCCGCGGTAGATGTTCAGTGCATCTGTAATCTGAAAGTCGGCGAGCGGCCTCATGAGGCGCGTGAACAACCAGTTGCCGAACGCTGAAACGGCGTGGTCGTCTTCTGAGATCGCGTGATGCAGATAACGGGAAACCACTACCTGGTCGTAACCCTCTTGAAGCTTGGCGATCAATTCGGGTAGCTGCTCAACCTTGCAATTCCCATCCGGGCTGAACTCCACGACATAATCCGTATCCAGGGCATGGACGATGTCGTAGATCGCGAAGTGGAGGCCCGGGCGTATCTGACTGACGACGGTCAGCCCCATGTCCATGGCATATTCCACCGTACCGTCGCGCGAGCCGCCATCAATGACAATGATCTGATCGAAGAGTGACTGATCGATGCCGGGAAGGGTGGCCTGCAAACCCTGAAGCTCGTTGAGAGTGGGCAGAAGCAGTGCGATCGTTGTTTGGTTTACGGCCCCGGCGTCCTGACGGCCTGCAACATTGGCGTCCAGCATCTCAGTCGAATCCTGATTCATGACGATGGTCTTAAGACGTAGTGATATGTACTGCAACTTATGAGACGCGACGTTATAGCGGCCCCAGCGGGATATTTGCAGTTGACCCGCCAAGAAACTTGAGGCGATATCCGCAACAATCAGGGGACGCAATTTTGCAGACAAGCGCGCGTGATCTTTCGTCGCAAATCGTCTTGCTCGAGCGAGACGGCCATTACTTTTTTTACCAGCCCGCTTTTGGCCTCATCGCGTCGGGAGATGACGTGGCGAGCGCTTATCAGAAGTTTGGAGAGGCACAGCGCCTTTATCTGAATGACGTGCAGCGTGCAGGCCTCGAGCTTCCGACAGCGCAGGGGATCCGGCAGGCGGCGGGGGTAGCAGTCCATCGTAGCGCTGCCGCCGAGATCTGGTTGTTCGCGGCAAAATTCGGTTTGGCGGTGGTGCTGCTGGGTGTGGCGGGTTCTGTCGCAGTAAGTGCGCTCTCGGGCGCTCTTGCCAGTGCAGCGCAAGGAGTGTCGAAAGCGTTCGCGGGCTTGAGTTCCATTACCTTGTCGGATGTCGTCACGAAGTCAGACGACATCGTGCGCGATATCAAGACACTTCCGGAGAGCCGGAAAGAGGACTTGCGTCGCAACGTGGGCGAGATATCGCGGCAACTGACGCCGATCGTCGAAGCCTGGCGCAATCCACCTGCATCAGCCGATCCAAGGTAACAGTTTGCGATGATTGTTCGTGCGCGTCGCGACGTGCAATTCGGCAACGCGCTAGCGACGAGGTGGCTCGACAAGGTCCCGGGCTGGACCATCGTCGCCTTCTGCATCGTCTACTTGGCGGCATTCTTGCCGTGCGTCGTGTTCGTGGTCGGCATCCACAACGACTACGAGATGATCTGGTACAAGACGTGGGGGCTTTTTCACACGGAGGCCGCCGCGCTGGTCGCAATCGGCCGCCCGATCGCGGCGCTTCTGACGAATCTCACCGTGCTCCCCGCCATGGAGATCGCAGACTTCCGATGGATCCGGATGTTCTCGATCGCGACGGTTTGGGTGATGGGCATCCAATTAATGATCATCTGCATTTGCCACTTGGCCATTAGGCCAGCGATGGCGATGGCTCTTGCGCTAGCCATTTTTCTGGTGCCGTCATTTCTGTATTCGGTGCTCGGGTCGGCAGCATGGGCGCCCCATCTGACCAGCATTTTCCTTGCTCTTTGGGCTTACGGGATGCTCAGCCGTTCGAACGTGCAGGCGACCACTTTCATTGGATTGGTGCAGCGGCGGGAGTATCGCTCGTTCTTGCAGAGCGTGATGGCTTACGCCGGATTGCGGCCAGTGATCCTGGCTATCGTGATCCTTCAATTGTCGCTTTACGATTATCCGCCGCAGGCCATGATTCTTGCCTGCCTCCCGATTGCAACTCTCCTGTTCTCGCGCCATGCGCCGATTTACAGGGTGCTTCTTGCGTTGCGGGACATTGCGTTTCTTGGTGTCAACCTCGTCGTCTACGCGATCAGCGCCAAGCTTGTGTACATCCCGATCGTGCGCATGATTGTCTATAGATTCAGCAAAGCCTGGTATGAAGGCCAGCGCACGTCATTCGATTTGCGGATCGCCGAGAACTATCGCTATTCGTTCAATGCCGATCCCCTAGAGGCGCTCAAGAGACTGCATGAGGTCGCCAAAGTCTCGGCTGATCTCTGGTTCTTGCCTCAGCTGAACGTTCACACCTATGTGGTGATCGTTCTCATCTCGGTCGCGCTAAGTGTCGTGGTCTGGAATTTGTGGCGTGATAGTTCTGCCCGTCTGGCCGCTTTCGAAGAAGGCAATCGACTTCGGTTTTACAGTTGGCATGACAGCGGCGCTGTCGCCCTGCTGACCATCGGCGTGTGCTTCCTGTTTGCCGGTTCGGCGGTGTTGGGATCGGGTGGAGGTTTTGTCACTTATCGGACGATCGCGATGCCGATTGCTGTCGTCGCCGTGGTGGCACTTTTTGCCGTTCGATATCTCGGCGAGTTCCTTGCGACGGTGGCGGGTGTTTCCTCACCGTGGAAAGGCAGAGCTGGCGACTGCGCTGCTGCAGCCCTGGTCATCGCGGCCACGGGAGCGATCCTTTACGACAACTACCTGACGATGAGACTCGCGCGAAACGAGCACGCCTACATCGCCGGCATGATACGCGAGGCGACGGCGAAGGGGGCCTCCGCGATCGTTTTGATCGACCCGCGTCCGTTTACTCTCCCCGAAGACCATCCGGTCATCTTCGACCAGAAGGGGCGGGCCATGGTCCCGTATGAAATAGGATGTTTCTCGGGCTATTGCGTCCAGACCGACGCAATTTTTCGGGTGATTGCAGCAGAGCAGGGCTTGGACCCTACCCGAATGGTCATCGTTCCTGTGCGAAACGACGAGCCCGGACCGGGTATCACTTGTGAACTCTTCCAGAAGCCATTTGGTTCGTTTCCTGACAAGATGCCTGAAGCGACCCGGCAGCTCGTCGATTTTGTTAGGAGGAGTGGTCCGGTGGCCTGCTTTAACTACGATTTGAAATGGCACGACGTCAGCCTCGACCTGTCGGCCAAACCCGCGGCGGGAGAGTAGTGGCAATCATCATGGAAGGAACCACCTGATGACCGGAGTGACGGAGGATCTTGGAGCGAGCTATCCGGTACTTGTTACCATTCGCAACGGCGAGTTCTGCCTTCGCATCAAAGAGCTCGCCCTCGTCGTGCGCAGTCGGGACATCCAGGCGGGCTATGATCAGTTGCGGGCGCGCCGGCTTGAACTCGTGAAATGGGCAAAGATCGCCGACGCGATCGACGAATTGCCAATGCCTAGACCTATTCCGATCGCGCCCTACCCGCTGGGTGACGCGAGGCCTCGGTAGAGTTGTCTTTGACGATGCCCTCGCTATTGCGGGCGGATGGCGACCACGGCGCGTGAGACCCCGAACGGATAGCGCCATCCTTTTTTGGACAGCGCCAACTCTGCGGTCTGGAACTTCGCCAGCGCACTGGACACCCAAGTCTGCTGGGCATGCTCCGCCTCATGGGAATGCTTGCCGGACAGCATCGACTTGGCACGCGACAATGCAAATAGCGGGAAAAGACCGCAAATGAAGGAAGTGCTGAAGATTACCTTGAAGCCGGCTTCCTCAAGCTTAGACTGCAATTCCGTCCGCCCGTAACGCCGAAAGTGCCGGGAATCCCGGTCTGCCGGACTGTAGAAGGCAGGGTGCTGAGGCACGAAGTGGAGCACACCGCCGCCTGGCTTCAGGGCGCGTAATGTCTCGGCCAACACGGCACGGTCGTCATCGATATGCTCAAGGACGTCGAATGTCGTGATCAGGTCAAACGTTTCCCTGAACGGCAAATTCTTTGCGTCCAGATGGATCAGGAACGCCTTGTCCTTGAGCGCCCGCTCGGCCATCTGCAGCCCCTGGCTGGACGTGTCCGTCGCGTAGAAACAGGCGTCGGGAAGTTCCTCGATGCAGCGCTCGGTGACATACCCGGTGCCGCATCCGATATCCAAGACGCGCTTGGTGCCCCGGAAATAGCGCTGTAACAGCCAGCCGATCATGTCGTTGCGGGCAGGCCAATAGAATCCGTTGGCCTGGTCCCGCTTCATCGACGCGATTTCCGCCTCGGAATATCCGGTATGGCCTGTGTCCAAGAGATGGGGCGCAAAGCTCGGGAAGTCCCCCACAAGAGAAGGCTGGCGGGCGGCACCGGAAAACAGGGCAACCGCGTCGTCAAATCGATGAGTCGATGTCGAGGGGGCTATCTGACGCCGGACGAATTCTTCAATTGCGGATGCCAATTGGTCCTACACATCTGAGGAATGCTGGTTGTAGGGCGTTGCTAGCATAGGCGGTCCGACGGTCGCAATTGGCCGAACAGTCCTCGAATGGCCTTTGAGGACGATATGAGATACTAGGAGGTTACCCAAATCGTGCCAGAGCCGAATCTTGCATAAGTTACGAATTTTGCTGCGCATGCTGAGAAATCGCCTGCTTTCGTCGAATCCGATGTTGCGAAGTTCGCACACGAGCATGCTCGAGCGGGTTGTCTTCGTGCTGAACTTTTTTCCCCCCTACAACCTGGCCTGCTGGCTCTGGATTAGGCTGTGCACCCGGCTGGCGCCAAGCGCGGCGTTCCCTGGCCGGGCCTCATGGTGGTTGATGCAGCGGGCTTTCCTGTTCGGCGGGTTGCGCCACCTAAGCCCCGAGGACAGGACCGCTTTCGCCAAGGCGATCGTTGTTCCGGCCCTGGCTCGCACGTCGCCGGCCATCGAAAGCGACCCCGCAACGCGCGCTTCGGTCGCCGAGTTGTCGGCGCGTGGCTTTGTTGCCCTTGGTCCGCTCCTTTCATCCGCCGATGCGAAAGCGGCCGTAGACTATTTCTGCAGTCAGGACGGGTACGCGTCGCAAACTCCCCTGCAAAGCGACGGCGTTCCGCGCAAGTGCGACCCGCAGAAACTTCTTGGGGAAGGGCAGGAGCGGTATTTTTGCTTCTCGTCCCAGACTTCGCTGGCTTGCCCTCAGGTTGCCGATCTTCTGAGCGATGGGCGCTTGCGGAAGATCGCAGCTGGCTATCTCGGCTTTACGCCAGTCATGTACAGCGTGAATACCATCGTAACGAACGAAGGCAACGATGCGCACTATGTGATGCGCATGCATCGCGACCAGGATGCTTTTGCCTGCGTTACGTTCTTCGTCTGCTGGACGGCTGTGGCCGCCAGGAATGGCGCCACGATCTATGTTCCGCGCTCGCACGTCTCGAGCGACGTCGATGTCTCCCGGCCTACGTATCTCGAAGGAAATGCGGGCGACGTGTTCTGCGTCGACACTTTCGGGCTACACTCCGGCAACCGGGAGGTAACTGGCCCGCGATTTGCGACGTGGATTCGATTCGGCTCGGCGCCGAATCTCGGCACGGTTCAGGACCCCGATCTCGTGCCAGACCATCAGTTTGCCTAGAAGCCGCTCTGCCTATGTCTTCAAATCAGTCCTTCTTCGATCCTCGCCTCGTCGGCATTGACGGGGCTGCCTTCCTGGACCCGGCAAAGCTGGAAGAAGCACTTTTGCGCCTGATACCGCGGGCCCACATCTCGAAAGGCCACTTCACCTACCCCAGCCGAGCCGAACTCCGCGACCTCGTCTGGAACCATATGGACCAAAACCACAGGCCATTTATCCATCGAACCTACGGGGAAGCCGCGCGCCTGTTCATAGATCCTCATGCCAGCTTTTCGTTGACCCGTTACGGCCGGTGGCCAATCGCGATTCCCGTGTTCGACGGATATTTTCGCGAGAACGGCTTCTATCAGGTGATGGTGCTGTTCGGCCTGCTGGTTGTCGTCAACATAATCGAATGCAACAAGGGGGACGACGGCACGAGAATGGACGTCAGTTGGGTGGTGGCATCGCATCGCTGGATGCGCTTTCTCCATCCCATGCTCAGCCGGAAATTTCAGCGGCTTAACGATGTTCAGAATCGCGAGGATGACCCGATACGGGATCGACGGGTGGCGCTGCGTGCCGCCAACTATCGATTTGCCACCGACGCGCCGGATTTCCTCAATTCGAATGCCATCGGCAACAATGTCGAGTTTCCTGCATTCGCCGGGAAGCATTCGATTTCAATCAAGGACCTCCCCGAAGCGGTGCTTCATCGGACAGAGGTCGGTGATCGTGCCTATATTCTGCGACGTTCGGGACAGCAACTCGAAGTGTGGCCCGGTACCTGCCCGCACGAGGGAGCTATGCTCGGGGCCGGCGACGTCGTGGGCAAGCTTGTGCGATGCCCCTGGCACGGTCTGGAGTTCGGGCCGCGACGTTTCGGTCCGGGTGCCGGCAAAGCCACGCTGTGCGGCGCTCTTTTGGAATTCAGTGGAGACGCCCTGACCATCGGGCCGGTATAGGACAGCGAAGCCGGAAATCAATCACGGATGCATGACCTTCTGCTCTATTTTTGCGTGGTCGCGATCAGCAGTGCCGTCTTCCTGCCGCTGCACATCGTTCTCAGCCGCGCACGGCGCGGCGGGCCGCTCGTGACGGCGCTGGGCGTGAGCATCGCACTATCGGCGGTGGCGGGAGGTGCTTTCGGCGCGTTCGTCATCGGGGGGAGTTTTTCTTCATCCCCGGTCCTGTTGGTGGCCAGTGTAGGAGGGGCTCTCACTTTTGCGGGCTTCGCAGGAGTTTATGCCCTGATCCTGCCGATCAGCGTCGATCGTTCGTTGTCCGCTCACATCGTCAGCTTGCTTTATGCCTCGCCCGGCGGGCGGATCAGGGAAGCAGAGCTGTTTCGCCTTTACACGCACAGTGCGATTCTGGGCAAAAGGCTGCGCGAGTGCGAGCAGTCGCGCATTCTCGAGAAGCAGGGCGATGAGTTGGTTGTCACGGCCAAGGGGCGCCGTATCGCATCGATCTATTTCACGCTCGACCGCTTAATGCATACCGGCGCGATGATCGCACCCGCCGGCGAGCGGTCTCCATCCCCCTCCAACAAAGCGTAGCCGGGAAGAGGGCGGGCAGTGTCATCGACTATCTTGCGATTGGCGGCCGGCCTGCTGTTGCTTGGCGGGCTATTCTATTTCGGATTAATCGATCTTGGCGTGTTACGGACTGCGCTGCACTATCCAGCGACCCTGGCGTTCGCCACGTTTGTTTCGCTCCTGGCAATTCCGACGGCCGCATTTCGCTGGCAGCTGCTGCTACGTTCGCAGGCACTGAATCTTCGCCTCGTCGATACCGTTCGGATTGCCGCCATCTCCACATTCTTCGGCACGTTTCTGCCGGGGGCAGTGGGAGGAGACATCATCAGGATCGTCTACATTCATCGAGCGTCGTTCGGGCGCCGGACCGGTGCCTATATGTCGATCCTGGTCGACCGGTTGATAGGCTTCGCCGCGTTGATGATCTACGGCATCGTGGTCACGCTGTGCCGGCCATCCGGCGGTTACCACTCGCTCGAGTACGCCTTGCTGCTGTTCGCCTCCGGATTTGTGACGAGCATCGCGATCGTACTGGTGCTTGGCGACCGGGCTTTACGAATTATCAACGCGCTGTTTACGGGGCGCTGGCACAAGATCGCCGAAATGATCGAG
Organism: Pseudomonadota bacterium; assembly: GCA_018240695.1. Lineage (GTDB taxonomy): Bacteria > Pseudomonadota > Alphaproteobacteria > Reyranellales > Reyranellaceae > Reyranella. The sequence continues at coordinate 46,784 of JAFEFH010000002.1, forward strand.
CGGGTGGCCCTGGCGCTCCGCCAATATCGGCTCGCCTGGCCCGCGCTGGCTTATTCCCTCGGTGTCTCCATTCTGGTGTCGGGAATGCAGATCGGGGCGATCGTGATCATCGCCGTCTTCATGAATTTCGGTGGCCTGAGCACTGCGGACTACACCATCGCCGCAGCCTATGGTCTAATGGTGAATAACGTCCCGCTCACGCCCGGCGGATTGGGGGTGGGCGAAAGCGCTTTTGCATCGCTCTGCGTCGCATTGGGTGGGGTAGCCAGCGTCCCGTACGGCACGATATTCCTGCTCTTCCGGTGCGTGCTGATGATATCGGTGCTTCCCGGTCTGCTGGTCTATCTCATCTATCCTGATCGAGCTCGCCTTCTGGAGAAGGTCGATACGGTCGGCAGGGATTGAAGGCGTCCCTTTTCCCGAAATAGTGGTAAATTGATTGCGGTCGGCAGTGTCCCATTCTCGGCCGGGTTCGGGAGGCGGTCATTCTTCGACAAGGCGAGGCGATCCAGCGCAAGGACGAAATGCAGAATATTGCCGACCAGATCCGCGAGCGTCTCGGCTCCGACCAGCCGCTGGTTTTTGTCTCTGGAAACTTCAACATTCTTCATCCAGGTCACTTGCGCCTGCTGCGCTTTGCCGCCGAAGCGGGAGGCGCGCTCGTGGTTGGCGTCAACTCCGACGACACGATCGGCGTGACGATGCCCCAAGTAGACCGGCTGCAGGGTGTGCAGGCGATCAGCGCCGTGGTCGAGGCGGTGGCGCTCACCGAACCACCCGAGCGGTTCGTGGCGCGCCTGAAGCCGGAAATCGTGATCAAGGGCAAGGAATACGCCGATCGCTTCAATGCCGAGCAAGGCATCGTCGACAGTTATGGCGGCCGGCTGATGTTCAGTTCGGGTGAGGTTCGCTTTGCCTCCAAATTGCTGCTCGAGCGGGAATATTCGGAGACGCAGTTCTCCGTCATTCGCAAACCAACGGACTATCCGACCCGCAATGGCTTTCGCATCGCCGACCTCGAGCGCATTCCGCCGCAGTTCGCAAACCTGAATGTCGTGGTCGTCGGCGACTTGATCGTCGACGAATATATCAGCTGCGATCCAATCGGCATGTCACAAGAAGATCCGACGATTGTCGTGACGCCGATCGAAAGCAGGCTATTCGTCGGAGGGGCAGGGATCGTGGCTGCCCATGCTCGAGGTCTTGGGGCCAAGGCGCGCTACATCGCCGTCTCGGGCGAAGACGCTAGCGCGAAATTCGCGCGTGACGAGCTGGAGGCCAACGGCGTGGACATCTCTCTCTTCGTCGATCCGGCGCGACCGACGACCTTGAAGCAGCGGTATCGGGCGAGCGGCAAGACGCTCCTCAGGGTTAATCACCTGCGTCAGCACGCCATCGAGGCCGATCAACAAAGCCGAATCTATGATGCGGTGGACGCCGCCCTGGGCGATGCGGATATCCTTCTGTTTGCCGATTACAACTACGGTTGTCTGCCCCAGCCGCTGGTCGATGCGCTCGCGAAGCGGGCAAAGTCGCGGGGCGTCATGATGGCGGCCGACAGTCAGGCATCGTCGCAAATTTCCGACATCTCCCGCTTCAAGGACATGGCGCTGATCACGCCGACAGAACGCGAAGCGCGGCTGGCATTGCGGGATCATGAGGCCGGTCTCGTCGTGCTGGCTGATCGGTTGCAGCGTGCGGCGGAGGCGACAAACGTCGTCGTCACTCTTGGTGCCGAAGGTCTGCTGATCCACGCGCCTGACCAGGGGGCTTACCGGACAGAACGGCTTCCCGCCTTCAACACTGTTCCCAAGGATGTGGCAGGCGCGGGCGACAGCTTCTTCATTTGCACGGCTATGGCGCTGAGGCTGGGTGTCGATATCTGGACAGCGGCCTATCTGGGATCGCTCGCGGCGGCGTGCCAGGTCTCACGTGTCGGCAACATGCCGCTCAGTGCGGCCGAGCTGATGACCGAGATCGGCTATCCCGCACCCTGATCGTTGGCGGCATCGCATGCGGGCACTTCTTTTGGCGGCTGGACTGGGAACGCGGCTTCGTCCACTTACGGACCGGGTTCCCAAATGTCTGGTGCCGATCCACGACAGGCCTTTGCTGTCGTACTGGCTGGACGCGCTGCTGAGGGACGCACGCATCGATCGCGTTCTGATCAATACGCACTATTTGCACGAGCAAGTTGAGGCCTTCGTGGTGCAGTCGCGCTGGCGCGATCGTGTCGACCTCGTGCACGAGACTGAACTACTGGGCACCGGCGGGACGATCTTGGCGAACCGAAGCTACTTTGGCGAAGGTCCCTTGTTCGTGGCTCATGCCGACAACCTGACCGACGCGTCGCTCGGGACGCTGTTCGATGCGCATTTTGCGGCTCCCGCCGATGTCCTGGCGACGCTGCTTGCCTTTCGCACGAAAAGCCCCACCACATGCGGTATTCTCGAGCTCGATGATGCGCGCCGCATTGTGGGTTTCCACGAGAAGGTGGCGAACCCACCCGGGAATCTGGCCAGTGGCGCCGTCTACGTGTTCGCGCCAGAAGTGCTAAAGCTGATCGAGGCGAGAGGCCATCGCTTCGTCGATCTGTCGACGGAGATCATGCCGGGCCTGCTGGGCCGGATGATCGCGATCGAACATGCCGGCTTCTTCATGGACATTGGAACGCCCGAGGCTCTTGAGCAAGCGCGGCGTGCGTTCCGCGCCCCATCTGGATAAGCCCTCTCGATCAGCCTATAATTCGACGTAACATGGAGCGAAAGAAGAGAATCTATCTGGCAGACCTGACCCACAAGGGATTGGTGCTGTCGTCGAACGTCTTCCCGCTCTCCATCGGGCTGATCGGGGGGTACTTGCTCGAGCAACGGCCCGGCCAGGCCGATGTCCAGCTGTTTAAGTATCCTGAGGATTTCAGTGCTGCACTCGAAAAGCAGGTGCCCGATATCGTTGGGTTCGCCAACTATTCGTGGAATTTCCATCTCGAGTATCAGTACGCCAAGCTAATCAAGAAGCTATGGCCCAAGACTGTCGTCGTGTTCGGCGGGCCGAATTACGGCTTGGAAGCCGAAGAGGTCGCGGAATTCTGGAAGCACTATCCCGAGATCGATTTCAACATCGTGCGCGAAGGCGAGAGGGCGTTTGTCGACCTTTTCGACTCGCTGACCGAAGCTGGCTTCGATGCAGAGGCACTCCGGCGTAGCCTGCGGCCATTGCCCAACTGCCACTATCAGGTCGATGGTGAACTGGTGTGCGGCCCCGATCTGCCGCGGCTAGACTTGGAGACGCTGCCTTCACCCTATCTCATGGGATTGATGGACAAGTTCTTCGACGAGAACCTGATCCCGATGATCCACACGACGCGCGGTTGCCCGTTCAAGTGTGCGTTCTGCACCGAGGGCGCCGCTTACTACAATATCGTCGAACAGCGGATGAACTCCTTCGAGGAGGAATTGCACTACATCGCGAGCCGGGTGCGCGGTCCGCGTGATCTGTTCATCAGCGATGCCAACTTCGGCATGTTCAAGCCGGATATCGAGAAGGCACGGATCCTGGCGGACTGCCAGAAGCGCTACAATTTCCCGAAATACATCCACGTGTCGACCGGTAAGAACCAGAAGGAGAGGGTGATCGAGATCGCGCAGATGCTCGACGGCGCGCTCAATATGGCCGCGTCTCTGCAGTCGACCGATCCAACCGTGCTGGCGAACGTGGAGCGCTCGAATATCTCACTGGAGAAGTTGAGCGACGTCGGCCTGAAGGCCAACAAGGTGGACACCGGAACGTACAGCGAGTTGATCCTCGGTCTGCCCGGGGACAGCCTTGCCGCTCATCGCCAGTCCTTGCGGGATACAGTAGAGGCGAATTTCGACAATATTCGCATGTATCAGCTGATCATGTTGCCGCAGACAAAGTTGAATACACCGGACATGAGGCGCAGGTTCGCGATGGCCTCCAAGCACCGCATCATGCCGCGGTCCTTCGGCCGATATTCGTTGGCGGGGCACGATTTCATCGCCATCGAGTCCGAGGAAATTCTGATCGAGCATTCGACTTTGTCGTTCGCCGATTATACCGCCTGCCGCGAGATGGATTTGACGGTCGAGATCCTGCACAACGGCAAGGTCTATGCCGAGGTCCAGGGGCTGTGCCGCTCTCTCGCGCTGTCGTGGTTCGACTTCATCATGCGCTTCTATGATAAGCGCCGGCTGTACACGCCGGGCATCACGGCGATGTACGACGAATTCTCCAAAGGTATGTCGGCGCGCCTCTGGGATGACCGGCAGTCCCTCGAACGCGCGGTGGTCGAGAATTTCGACGAGGTGCAGAACAACGAGCGCGGCACGAACGAGATGTCGATGGGCAAGGCAACCGCCTTCTTCGACCTATTCCGCGAGATCAACGACATCCTCTTTGCCGAGATGAAATCCTGGCTGGCGAAGCTTGGCCGGCTCGATGCCATGACGGAACAATATATCGACGAACTCTGCCGCTTCAGCTGCATGCGCAAAGCCGACCTGACGAACTATGAAGCCGTACTAAGGGATGCGTTCCACTTCGATATGAAGGCGCAGGAGCGCGCCGACTTCTCCGCATCGGCCGGCGAGACGAGGCTTGGCTCGGAGCAGACCTTCGTCGTGGCCCACACGCCTAGTCAGCGAGAGACGCTGTCTGCCTATACCAAGGAGTTCGGGAGCAGCCACGACGGCTTGGGCAAGATGCTGATGCGTTACCCGCACGTCCATCGCATGTTCCGCCGGGCCGAGGCGGCCTGACGTTTGTGACGGCGCGCCGGATCGTCATCACCGGGGGCACCGCGGGTATCGGACTTGCGACGGCACACCGCCTGCGCGCGGCCGGACACGGCGTCTTCATTTGCGGGCGCGATCCGTCTCGGCTTGAAAAGGCGATCGAGGAACTTGGACGGCAGGCGGGCACGGCGCCGGTGGGAGGCGCGCTTTGCGACGTGCGCGAACTCTCCCAAGTGCGGGAGATGATTGGAGTGGCCTCGCGCCAAATGGGTGGTTTGGACGGGCTTGTCAACAATGCCGGCTCGGCCTTCATCACGGAGTTTGGCGATATCACGCCGTCGATGTGGAGCGACATTATCGCGACCAACCTGACCGGCGTCTTCAACTGCTGCCATGCGGCGCTGGACGCCTTGAAGAAATCGGGAAAGCAAGGCGCCGCAGACATTGTGAACGTCGGCAGCCGGTCTGGGCGCTACGCCTTCCGTGGAGGCGTCGGATATAATACCACGAAGTTCGGGCTTCAGGGGCTGACGGAAGCGATGTTCCTTGATCTCAGTCGCTTCAATATCCGCGTGGGCCTAGTTGCGCCCGGAACGGTGTCGACCGGTCTCGGCGGAACGGCTCCCGCGGATTGGCACCTGCGGCCGGAAGATGTGGCCGAAGCGGTTGCCGCCATGATCGGTGCGCGAGACGGCGCGGCCCTGAATTGGGTTGAATTGCGCCCGGCGCGGCCGCCGTTATGATGTCGAGATTCGACCTCCACGGCCGCAAGGCCGTGGTCACCGGCGGCGCCCAGGGTATCGGCGCGGGCATCGTACGCGGGTTGGCGGAAGCGGGCGCAACGGTGACGATCGTCGACCGGCAATCCGACAAGGCGCGGGCGCTTGCGGAAGCATCCGGCCCGGGGCTGGTCGTGGTGACGGCCGACATCGGATCGGCGGAAGGATGCCGGCAAGCGATCAGCCAGGCGCGCGATGCGATGGGCGGGCTCGACATTCTCGTGAACAACGCGGCCCCTGCTCGGAACAGGGAGATGATCGGTCGGATTGCCGATGTCGACTGGGCCGATCACGAATCGATCGTACTCCACGCTGCGGCAGCCATAGCTGAGTCGGCGTTGGATGATCTGGTCGCTTCGGGGCACGGTGCGATCGTGAACGTTTCATCGATTCTTGCCACGTCGATTGGCGCCGACCAGAGTTCGCTCGCGTACCATGTATCTAAGGCCGGCCTCAACCAATTCACCCGTTGGCTCGCCGTGCGCTGTGGCGCGTCAGGCGTGCGCGTGAACGCGGTTGCGCCAGGTCTTGTCGATCGCGACGTCGGTCACAAGCTTACAGCTAATCCGGTAAACAAGAAGATCGTCGATTCTGTCGTCCCTCTGCGGCGAGCCGGGACTGCCCGCGACATTGCCGATGCCGTGATCTTTTTGGCATCGGACGCCGCGGCCTATGTCACAGGCCAGGTTCTGACCATCGATGGCGGTCTTGGCATCAACGAGGTGTTTGGCGCTTCGTTACGTGCGTACACGGCCGCCGGCGAGCGGTAGCCTTCGTCAGGACAGGCGGCTGACGAAGTCGATCTGTTTTCTCTTCGGCAAGGATCCGAAACGCTGGCGGTCTGTGATGTAGACGGCAACCAACAAGCGGATGAAGGAGCCCACAACTTCCGTTAGCGCGCGCAGGGTAACTGTGCCACGCGCTTTCGGGCCGCCCTGCAGATAGCCCGGTATCTCGGCAAACGTGCAGCCCATTCGCAGCAGCTTGACGTTCAACTCCGAGATGATGCTGAAGCGCCGTGCGCGCAGCGCGGCTTCGCGCGCCCGTTCGGTAGGCCAGATTCCGGGCGCGTTGATATAGACCACATAGATCCCAAAGAAGATCATGTAAGCCGCTTGGTATATGGTCGACAGGATGTTCCGGAACAGGTTGCGCTGTTCCTTGTTCAGAGGCGACATCAGGATGATGTCGGCTTCGTTTCGGAAGATCAGCATCATCAGGATGGTGCTCTTAGAGACGTCGTTGTCTCCCGGGACCACCATGAAAGACGGCGCGGTGGCGGCGGCGATGCCGGCGCGGATCGAAGCCCCAAGGCCAAAGTTTTCCGGATTGTGAACGGGACGGATCGTGCGATCCGCCGCGGCGAGGCCGTCAATGGTTGCGCCGGTAGAGTCTGTGCTGCCGTCATTCACGATGACGATCTCGAACGTGTCGAGCTTTGCGTCGACTGCTGCGGCGCGGATCGTGGCGACGGTGGGCGCGACATTGTCCTGCTCGTTGAACGCCGGCACGATGAACGTGACCATTGGCACTAGGCTCCGAACTCCGACGTTTTGCCAATCAGCAGCATCTTTAGAAAGCGAAAGAGACCCGCGATTGTTTTAAGCCCGGGGGATACCACGTGGAGGCGGCCGCCGCGCTCGACGACAGCACCGCCATGGCGCAGCCGGTCCAAACGCAGGCCCAGCAGCTTCCGGTCGTTATAGAGCGTCGCAAGAGCCGGACGCGAAACGTGTCCGCCAGCAGCCTGGATCGCGCCGAGGATCTTCACTCTCAGGGAGGACTCGAGCGACTGCACCAGATTGAGGAAGATGAACCACCAGGTGGCGTAGGTGAGCAGCGCGATCGCGACTGTGGGCCACTCGATACCCGGCAGCATCCACAGGAGCAACGCGGTCGCGCAAAGGCCAGCGAAGAGGCTTGCCCGGTAGGAGGCAACGCGTCCTGCGCCCAGCCGCGATGCTGCTACGTCGCCCGCCAGAGCCAGGACCATCCCGAAGCCCGCCACGAACAGACCGATCATGCGCGTCAGCCCGCCTCGCTGGGTTGGCCGCCCCGCAGGCGCCGGTAGGCGTCGCCGAGGGACAGAAGCGGTCCGATCTTCCCGTTCAGGCTGAGCTCGTCGCCATCGACGGCAATTTCGCCGACGGCAATCAGGGCGCCGAGGCGGCTTTGCACGAATGGGTGACGAGCGACGAAGCGATCGAAGTCCGACACGGGCATGCCAGCCTCGCCGCAGGCTTCGATGGCATTGACCAGAGCAAGTGTCGGACTATCGTAGATCACGCCGTTCATGACGAGCGCATAAGCAAAGCCGAAGCTAAAGGCGAGAATGAAGGCGACAAGCCCGTCGACGAAGGAATAGGGTGCTTGCGGGGCCGGGACGACAGCGAAAACGAGGCCCATTGCCGCCAGCAGAAGCAGCGGCAGCGCCGGCAGGCGCCACGCAGGCTTCAACAGCCTCAGCACGAGGGCATGGGCGGCCATTCCGAGCAATGCCGCGGCAACTCCGACTAAAAGCGCGTTCATTCCGTGACCGGCAAAGACCGTGACTCGCTGGGCTTGCTCTTGATGGCGTCGATGCCGCTGCGCAAATCCGTACGATTGAGCAGCCAAGGCAGGATACCCACGATGCCGATGATGACCGTTAGCACACGCATGGCGAGGAATACCGTGCCGTAGCGGACGTCCGCCGTCGGATGCGTCAATGCCACCGCGACGCGTGCAAACGCTGCTTCACCCACACCGATGCCGCCGGGCGTAAGTGGCAGGGAGTTGGCGATCGTCGACCATGCACCGGCAATACCGTAGCCAATCCACGAAAGCTGGGTGAAGCCCATCGCATGCCCAAGCGAGAAGAGGGCCAGCAGAATGAGGATGTATTGCACCACGGAGACGACCAGTGCGGCAAAAAGTCGGCCGGGCTGGCTCCAATAGGCGCGCAGCGCGGTCAAAAGCTCTTTGGCAATCCGCGCCAGGGCGGGGCCGACGGGCTTGGGCAGGCGTCCGACAAGGTTGACCGAACAGTCTCCGGATTTGACCGCGATGATCAGACCGGCGGCACCCACGACGAAGAAGGTGGCGACCGCCCATTCGAGCTGAGTGGCGTAGGCGGACGGGAGGCCCGGCAGCATGAGCACGCCGAGCAATAGTAGCGCGACCAGCCCCGACAAGCGGTCGACCGGCAGGCTGAACGTGAGGTGGCTAAGCGAACCGCCGACGGACCGGTAGGCCAATGCCAGCCGCACGAGATCGCCGCCATGGGCGCCCGGCAGGAAGGTGTGGAAGAACAGGCTTATGAAGGTCGCGTTGATCGACCATGCCAGCGTCAGGGTGAAGTTCAATCCACGCAGCAGGAGCCACCAGCGCCATGCCGCGATTGGCACGGTCGCCAGGATGCAGGCAAAGGCAAGGAGAAGCAGACCCGGCCGGTCGGCTGCTTTAGCGAGGACGCCGAGATCAATCGAACCGTACTTCACCAGAAGCACGAGACCCGCGACGCCAACTGCAAGTTTTATCAAAAATCCGCGCATACTCCCGCTCGCCGCGTCGCCGCGCTAACTTACCGGCAATCGCCGTAAAACGCCAAGGCTGCATCGCCATGCGGCGCGTCCCACCTTGTTGAAATAGGCAATTTTCGATGCTAAACGTCGCGAAAATAGGCGTTTACCGAATAGCTGGGCCTTCACCGAGCACATGAAAATCTTCGTTAGCGGCGCCTGCGGCTTCAAGGGCTCGGTTCTGGTTCCCAAGCTGCTGGCCCTCGGTCATCAGATTGTGGCGTTCGATATCCAGTGGTTCGGCAACCATCTCCCGCCCCATCCGAGTCTGAAGGTCGTCAAAGGCGATGTGCGTGCGATTCGCGCGGCCGACCTGCAGGGCGTCGACGCGATCATCCACCTTGCTTCGGTGGCGAACGATCCGTGCGGCGATCTCGACCCGAAGCTCACGTGGGAAATCAGCGCCCTGGCGACGATGAAGCTCGCCGAAGAGGCTATCCGACAAGGCATCAAGCGCTTCATCTACGCGTCTTCGGCCAGTGTCTATGGTGTCAAGGAAGAGGACCAGGTCACTGAAGATCTGCCGCTTGATCCGATCAGCGAATACAACAAGACCAAGATGATCGCCGAGCGTGTTCTGCTGAGCTACGCCTCCGACCTCGTCGTGCAGATGGTCCGGCCCGCGACAGTGTGCGGGACCAGTCCGCGCATGCGCCTCGACGTCTCGGTGAACATGCTGACGATGCAGGCTCTGACGAACAGCCGCATCACGGTGTTCGGCGGCGACCAGGTGCGGCCGAACATCCACATCGACGACATCACCGACCTCTACATCTATTTGCTCGATCACCCGGAGATCGTGGGCGTCTACAACGCCGGCTTCGAGAACATCTCGATTCGCGAGATTGCCGAGCGTGTTGTGCGCATCATCCCGGCGGAGATCGTGATCACGCCGTCCAACGATCCGCGTTCCTACCGGGTCAATTCGGACAAGCTGCTGGCGACCGGCTTCCGCCCGCGCAAGACGGTTGATGACGCCATCAGCGAGATCGTTGCCGCCTTCCAGCGCGGTACCCTGAAAAACGAGGACCAGTGGCACAATCTGCGCTGGATGCAGAAGGAAATGGCGCGATGAACGCAGCGGCCGATCCGGTCGTCGCGGAGTTTGCCGATTATTCGAGCCGCCTGCGGGCAGTGCTCCAGTCGGCTGACTACGCACCCGTCGCTTCCCTCGCTCGCGCGATGCAGGATTGCTGGCGCGAGGAGCGGTGCCTCTATCTGTGCGGCAACGGCGGCAGCGCCGGCAACGCCGTGCATCTCGCCAATGATTTCGTCTATGGCATCGCCATGGGTAACGGCGTCGGCATGCGAGCGCATGCCTTGTCGGCCAATACCTCGGTGTTGACCTGCCTTGCCAACGATCTCGACTATTCGGAGATCTTTTCGGCCCAACTCAAGGTCTTTGGGCGGCGCGGAGACGTACTGGTCGCCTTGTCCGGCAGCGGCAACTCGCCGAACATCCTGAAGGCGATCGGTGCGGCCAAGGAACTCGGCATGCCGACGTACGCTGTGCTGGGTTACGGCGGAGGCAAGGCCAAGGATATGGTCGACGTGCCGATCCATTTCGCAGTGAGCGATATGCAGATCGCCGAGGATCTGCAGCTCGTGGTCGGCCACATGGTTATGCAATGGCTGCACCGAAATCGTAAGAACTGACGGCACCGCTCTGTGGCCGACCCCGCGCTCTTCGTTGTCATTGGCAGCAATTCCTTCACAGGTGCTGGGTTTGTCCGGTATCTCCTGGAGAAGGGCCATCCTGTCATAGGCACCAGCCGGTCCGATGAACCTCACGCCGCACTCCTGCCTTACCGGTTCGACGGCGTGCCAGCTGGTTTTCAGTTCCATCGTCTCGACCTGAACAACGACCTTGAGGCGATCGTGGCGCTCCTCGAGAAGGAGCGTCCGGCTTATGTCGTCAATTTTGCTGCCCAAAGCATGGTGGCGGAGAGCTGGGCCAATCCCGACCACTGGTTCATGACCAATGTCGTGTCGACCGTCCGACTGCACGATCGCTTGCGACACATGAAGTTCCTCGAACGTTACGTCCATGTAACGACGCCTGAAGTTTACGGCAACACGTCGGGAGACGTCCGCGAGGACGCACCGTTCAATCCCAGCACACCGTACGCGGTGTCACGTGCGGCCGCCGACATGAGCCTGCGCAGCTTTCATACGGCCTATGGCTTCCCTGTCGTCTACACGCGTGCGGCAAACGTCTATGGCGCGGGCCAGCAACTCTACCGCATCGTTTCGCGAACGATCCTGTACGCCCGGCTCGGCCGCAAGCTGCAGCTGCACGGTGGCGGCATGTCGGAGCGGTCATTCATCCACGTCAAGGACGTAGCCGACGCGACCTATCGCATTGCGCGCGACGGCAAGAACGGCGAGGCCTATCACATCTCGACCAACCGGATCATCAGCATCCACGACCTCGTCGCGATGATTTGCGCGCAGCTCGGTGTCGACATGAAGTCTGTCGTCGAGATAGTGGGTGAGCGCCTCGGCAAGGACGCCGCTTACCGGCTCGACAGCGGCAAGCTTCGACGCGAACTCGGCTGGTCGGATGCGATATCGCTCGAGAGCGGTATAGCCGAGACTGCCGCATGGGTGGATCGTCATCTCGAAGATCTTGGGCGTCTGCCCGCATCCTACGTCCACAAACCTTGAGAGTGTCATGGGCCGCGAGATCGATCTGCTGGTGAACTACCCGCGCACGAAGCGCAGCGTCGACGAACGCGGGGCAAGCAAGACCGAGGCCGACCGCGCCATCGCACGCAAATTCGGCCGCGAGTTCTTCGATGGCGACCGCAGCCAAGGCTATGGCGGCTTCAACTACATGGCGCGGTTCTGGCAGCCGGTGGTGCCGACTTTCCGGGAGCATTTCGCGCTGAAGGCCGGCGACGCTGTGCTCGATGTCGGCTGCGCCAAGGGCTTCATGATGCATGACATGGCCGAACTGATTCCCGGGCTCGTCGTGAAGGGAATCGACGTGTCCGAGTACGCCATCGCCAACGCCATGCCGGACATGAAGCCGCATGTGCAGGTTGCCGATGCGCGGAAGCTGCCGTTCCCGGACAAGTCGTTCGACATCGTGATCTCGGTCAACACTATCCACAATCTCGAGCGTGAGGAGTGTGCGCAGTCGTTGCGGGAGATCGAGCGCGTGGCGCGCCGCGGCGCTTTCATCACCGTCGACGCCTACCGCAATGCGGATGAGCAGCGCCGCATGGAAGCGTGGAACCTCACCGCCAAGACGATGATGCACGTCGATGAATGGAAGGCTTTCTTCGCTTCGGTCGGCTATACCGGCGACTACTACTGGTTCATCCCATGAACGCCGATCTCTCCCGCCGCCTGTTGCGCGACATGATCCGCATCCGCGCGGTCGAGGAGGGCATCGTCACGCGATACAGCCAGCAGAAGATGCGCTGCCCGGTCCACCTGTCGGTGGGCCAGGAAGGCCCTTCAGTCGCGGTGGGGGCCGTGCTGCGGCCGACCGACCTCGCGGTCAGCGGACATCGCGCTCATGCGCACTATCTCGCCAAGGGCGGCGACCTGCCCGCAATGATCGCCGAGATTTATGGCAAGGCGACGGGATGTTGCTCGGGCAAGGGTGGCTCGATGCACCTGGTGGACGAGCGCGTGGGCTTCATGGGTTCGACGGCGATCGTCGGAGGCACGGTGCCGGTGGGCGTTGGCCTGGCACTCGCCAAATCGCTCGGCGCAGGTGACGACATCGTGTGCATCTTCATCGGTGACGCGGTGCTCGAGACCGGCGTGTTCTACGAATCGGCGAGCTTCGCCGTGTTGCGCCAGTTGCCGGTGCTCTTCCTGTGCGAGAATAATCTCTATTCGGTTTATTCGCCGCTGTCGGTCCGCCAGCCGGAGGGCCGCTCGCTGGCCGGGGTGGCCGCGGGTATCGGGCTCGGCACGTCGAGCGGCAACGGCAACGACGTTGCGGAGGCATACGATCTGATCGCCGCAGCGGTAGCGAAAATCCGCAGCGGCGGTGGTCCGCAGTTCGTCGAACTCGCGACTTATCGCTGGCGCGAGCATTGCGGGCCGCTGTTCGACAACGATATTGGCTATCGCACGGTCGAAGAATTCGAAGACTGGAAGGCGCGCGATCCGATCGCCGCCTTCACGGCGCGCCTGTTTGCGGTGAAGACCATCGACGACAAGTGGCTAGCGGCCGAGGGCGCCGCCATCGACGGCGAAATCGAAGCTGCTTTCAGGTTCGCCGAACAGTCGCCTTTCCCTGAACCTAGTGAACGCTTTTCGGACCTGTACGCCGCATGAGCAAGATGACCTTCGCCGCGGCGATTCGCGACGGTCTTGCCGTGGCGCTCGATCGCGATCCCAAGGTGCTAGTTTATGGACTGGGCGTGCCCGATCCGAAGGGCGTGTTCGGGACTACGATGGGCCTGCAGCAACAGTTCGGCTCTCGCCGGGTGTTCGATATGCCGACGTCGGAGAACGCGATGACCGGCATCGGCGTCGGGGCTGCGCTCGGCGGCATGCGGCCTGTGCTCACTCACCAGCGGCTCGACTTTGCCCTGCTGTCGCTCGATCAAATCGTCAACAATGCCGCCAAGTGGCGTTTCATGTTCGGCGGCAAACGTGGCGTGCCGATCACCATTCGGATGATCATCGGCCGCGGCTGGGGGCAGGGGCCGACGCATTCGCAAAGCCTGCAGGCCTGGTTCGCCCATATTCCGGGGCTCAAGGTCGTGATGCCGACGACGCCGGAGGATGCCAAGGGCCTCCTGCTGTCGAGCATCTTCGACGAGGATCCGGTGATATATCTCGAACATCGCTGGCTGCACAATCTCGAGGGCGAAGTCCCGCCGGGCGACCACCGCATCCCGATCGGCAGTGCCCGCACACTGCGCTCCGGCGGCGATGCCACTGTCGTGGCGATGTCGTTGATGAGCATCGAAGCGCTGCACGCCGCCGACCATCTCGCGCTGCAGGGCGTCCACTGCGACCTGATCGACCTGCGGACCGTTCGGCCGATCGACTGGCCTTCGATCGAAGCGTCGGTGCGGCGGACCGGCCGTTTGCTCGTGGTCGACACCGGCTACCAGACCGGCGGTATCGCCGGTGAGATCGTCGCGCGCATCGCAGGCTCATGCTGGAAGGATCTGCGCGCCGCGCCGCAGCGTCTGGCGATGCCGGACGTTCCCGAGGCCACCAGCCAGGCCCTGACCGAGGCGTATCATGTACGCGCGGAACATATCGCACGGGCGATCGGACAACTGGTCGAGAAGCCGGTGGAGTTCGCGTCCCTGGCCGCGGAGCGCCGGCATCCGCACGACGTTCCGGGCGACTGGTTTAAAGGGCCGTTCTAGGTAGCAACCCTAAGCGTCACCCCATGGCAGGCGGCCGTGCCTGGTGACGAACAGGCTGCCTTCGCGATGGCTGGTCGGTAGGTCTCCTACTGCTGTTGCCCGCGCCCAACCGATCTTTTGGGGGTAGAGACCGACGTCGAGTTTCCGGAAGTGCTCAAACAGCGCAGCGGCGTTCTCTGCCGTGCCGATCTCGACCATGACGTCGAGCTTGTTCCAAGTCGCTGCTGGAACCGAACTCAGGATCCGGACCTCGTGTCCTTCGGCATCGACCTTGGCGAAGTCGGCATCAGCGGCGATCGGCGCGAAGGCGCGGACCGGCACAGGGAAGCGCTCGAGTTCGCCATAGGGGTTTGCCTTGGCGCCGGCGAGATGGCTGCCGGTCGTATTGCCGATGACGCGCACGAATTCCAACTGACCGTCGGTATCGGATACGGCCGCTCGCTCGGGCGTTACCGAGGCCGCGCCGTTACGGGCAAGGTTGGCTGACAGCAGGTCGAAATGGACAGGATCGGGCTCGAACGCCGTCACGTTGAACCCGGCGCGCGCCATCACGATGGAATGTAGCCCGAGATTGGCACCAACGTCGAGAGTGCGCTTGTAGAGCTTCCGATTGGCCCAGTAGAAGGCAAAGATCAGCAGCTCGTCGATCCCGAACAGGTCGACCGAATCGATCGCGCCCATGCGCCGATAGGGCAGGTCGATCAACCCGAACGGACCGAAGGGAACCGCGCCGCTGTTCTCACGCGCAAACGCTGAATTGCGGAAATGCTCGATGAGCAGCGCCTTGAGGGCGGTGTAGGACGGACGCGTGGGACGCAGACCCGTCCGCATCTCGCCGAGGGCATCGAAAATGGCGTCTGTGACGCAGGGCGCGCTCATGCTGTCTCTTTGTCGTTGGATTAGACGCCGGGTGTCGCCGAAGGCAGCGGCGCCCAGCGTTCGAGGGACGAGATGATCATCTCGCGGGCGAGGACCGCCGGATCCATCGCCGGCAACTGGTCTTCGAGGGGGGCTCCGAACTTTAGCACCGGATAGAGTTTCTGCGCCGGATCGATCTCCACGTTTGCCAGCACGGGGCCGGGCGTGGCGTAGACTTCCCGCAAACGCTCCGCGATGTCCTTACTGTCGGCAATGTCGACGACCTTCAGTCCGATCGCGCGCGCAACCGGGCCAATCGGCGGAAAGGAGAGGCCGGAGGGGCCGTGGACGCCGACATAACGCGCATCAAGCCATGTCTCCAGTGTCTGTTTCTGGATGCCGTGGCCATGGTTGTTGAACACCAGCACCTTGATCGGAATCTTCTGCTCGACCAGCGTCGAAAGCTCGGCCAGGCAGATCATCAGGCCGCCGTCGCCGATGATGCAGGTAATGCCAGCCTCGCGCGGGGCCTGCGCGGCGCCGATCGCGGCTGGAAGCGCATAGCCCATCGGTGTGTTGTTCCACGCCGACATGAGCCGCTGGCCGCGCTTGGTGCGCAGGCCGTTGCAGGTCCAGGTCAGGTTTCCGCCCGTGTCGACGAAGATCAGTTCGTTCGGAGGAAGCACCTCGGAGAGACGCTCGACGAAATCGTAAGCATCGACATGGCCGGTGCCGGATTTTGGTGGCTCGGGCCGGTCATGCGGCAAGATGCGCCGCCAATGTGCGATGCGTTCCTGCCAGTCGGTGAAACTCTGGGGAGGCGCATTGGCAAGCCGTCCCAGCCACTTCGGCACGAAATTGTCGAGGCGTGCTTCGATACGAAGGCCGATATCGATGCCCCGTCCGTTGAACTTGTCGAGTTCGCCGCGGGCTGCATCGACCATCACGATGTCGGCTTCCCGTGCGAATGTGGCCAACAGGCCGCCGGTGACGTTCTGCGACAGGCGGGTGCCGAGACAGACCAGGAGATCGGCATTCTGGATCGCGAAGTTGCCGAGCCGCGGCCCGTAGACGCCGAACGGACCAACGCGCAGCGGATGATCGTCTGCCATCAGGTCAAGCGCAGCCCATGTCAGAGCCACCGGCATGCCGAGACGATGGATCAGGGCGTCGAACTCGGGGCCAAGCCGCGGCGTGCTGAGGCCCCCTCCGAGAACGAGCACCGGGCGCTTAGCGCCTTCGACGAGCTTCATCAGCCGATCGAGATCGGCGTCGAGCGGAGAGGTGGGCGCGGCAGGCACGGGCGGCACGAAGGGCTCGAGCGTTGCCGGATCGATCTCCGCGCGCTGCAGGTCATCCGGCAAATCTACAAGGACCGAGCCAGGCCGGCCTTCGAAAGCCCAGTACCATGCCTCCTCGAGGTGCCGGCGGATGTGGCGCGGGTCGCGGACCTGCGCCGCATGCTTGGTCACCGAGCTGAAGATGGAGAGCACATCGGTTTCCTGGAAGCCCATCTGCCGGATCGCATGATCGCCTTTCAGGCGGTGCGTCGCGACTTGCCCGGTGAGCATGAGGGTGGGTACGGAGTCGAAATACGAGCAGCAGGTGCCCGTAAGAAGATTAGTGGCGCCCGGACCGCTCGTGGTGATCGCCACTCCCATGCGACCGGTCACGCGAGCGTAGCCATCGGCCGACAGCGCGGCGCTCTGCTCGTGCTGCGAGCAGACATAGTCCATCTTGGGATGGCGGGCCGCCGAATCGAACAGATGCACCGCCGCGCCGCCCGACATCCCGAACACGTGAGTGACTCCCCGCTGCACGAGGAAGTCGATGACATAGTCGGAGAGCTTCATGCAGAGGTGTTCGGGGTTTTTGAGGTATTGCCGTGTCGGCGCAATTTGAACTTGTCGTCGTCGCGACGAAGCTCCGCGGACATCGCGTTGCCGCCGTTGCGCCAGGCATCGTGGACCACGGAAAAGTTGCGTCCGCCGGTCACGCTACGATCCTGAGCGAAGCACCAGTCGAGACAAGCGACGATGTCCGCCACGCTGGTGCCGGTCTCGCCAGTGCTGAGGAACTCTCGCGTCTTGGCAAGATTCTCGCCGGCGCGCGCGCCCGCCGCGATGGTCTGGTCGTGGATCTTGGTCGCGACCCAGCCGGTTCCGACCGCGATGGCGTGCATGTCATGGCATTCGTTATGGATCAACTCGCAGAATTTAACGAGATCGATTTTCCCCAGCGAATATGCCGAGTAATTCGAGAATGCCCTGTTGATCGCTCCTCCGACCAGAAAGGCCACGCGCGACAGCGGGCGCGCCCGTCGGAAGGGGTGAATAGCGTGCAACAGCGCAAGCTGGCCGGTCCCGTTCAGGGCCGCCGAGCGCAGCCATTGCCGCCGGTCGGTCTCGAAAAAGCGACCGATTGGCGCGAGTTGGCCGACAGCGCCGACGAACAGATCCCAGCGCGCATCGCGCTCCCCCATGATGCGCTTCGTGTTGTCGATCTGGTCGGCATCCTGGACGTCGCATTGGATAAGCAGGACATCCCGGTCGTCTTTGAGAGCTCCTAGATCGCGAGGATCGCGATAGGTGCCGATCACCGACCAGCCCCGCGCCCGATAGGCGCGCGCCATCGACTGTCCGATATCGCTCGAGATCGCAGCGATGAACGCCGTTGTGGATGGGGCGACCGCCTCGTTCAATCTGCACTCCTGCCAGCGCCTGAATCGAGATCGTCGTTCCGGCCGTATTCCGAAAGAGTAGCACGAGATTACGCAAGTTTCCCTCGAAATTAAGCCTGCTTGCCGGGTGAGAGGGAGCGCGTAATGATCCATAAGACAGCGCAACGCAGGAGAGTTTGGAGATCATGAAGGCGGCGGTCCTTTTCGCATGCGGCGAGCCGCTTCGCGTTATCGATAATGTTCAGGTTCCGGCGCTCGTGCGCGGTCAAGTGCATGTGCAGCTCGCGTTTTCGGGCGTGTGTCACAGCCAGCTGATGGAAATCCGCGGCGCCCGCGGTCCGGATCGCTATCTCCCGCATCTTCTTGGTCACGAAGGCTCGGGCAGGGTGATCGCGGTTGGAGAGGGTGTCACCAAGGTCGCGCCTGGAGACAATGTCGTGGTGGGCTGGATCAAAGGAAAAGGGCTCGACGCGCCCGGTCCGAAATACGTTGCTGGCGAGAGCGCGCTCAATGCCGGCGGCGTCACCACGTTCAATTCCGAAGCAGTAGTCTCCGAGAACCGATGCGTGCGTTTGCCGGAGGGAGTGCCGCTGGATGTCGCCGTCCTGTTCGGCTGCGCTGTACCGACGGGCGCCGGGATCGTCCTGAACGACATCGCCGCCAGGCCTGGCACGACGGCGGTCGTGTTCGGCCTGGGAGGCATCGGCGTGATTGCGGTCATGGCCCTCAAGGTGGCGGGTTGCAGCAAGATCATCGCCGTCGATATCGAGCCAGCGAAGCTTGCGTCGGCACAGGAACTTGGGGCCACGGACACGGTCGATGCCCGCACTGTCGATCCCGTCGCCGCGGTTCGTGATCTGACCAGCGGGTTGGGGGCGGACTACGCGGTCGATGCCGCGGGCCGCACGCAGACGATCGAGCAGGCGTTCGAGTCGATACGCAAATTCGGCGGCCAGTGCGTCTTTGCGTCGCACCCGGCGAGCGGTGAGCGAATCTCGATCGATCCGTACGATCTCATTTCGGGCAAGCGTTTGCAGGGGAGCTGGGGAGGGGGCAGTCGACCCGACGTGGACGTGCCGCGCTTCGCCGCCCTCTATCGGGAAGGGCGCCTGCCGGTCGATCGGCTGATTGGCAAGCGTTATGCGCTCGCCGACATCAACCAAGCCGTTGACGATCTCGCGACCGGGCGCGTGATGCGGCCCCTGATCGACCTTTCGCTGTGACAATTCAGGACATGTGAGAGAGGAAATACTCGAAATCGAGACGCGTCTTGTCGGAGAGGTCGAGGGAACGAACCTCGTCGAGCTTGAACCAGGCAAAACCGGCTCCCTCACCGAGCACGAGTTGCTCGACCGGCACGGCCTTCTCGACGAAGAAGACGATGCGCTGTTCGTTGGTATCGGTGTTCAAATATTCGCGGAGCCACTTCGCTTCGTCGCGGCGAATCTTCAGCCCGATCTCCTCCTCAAGTTCTCGCACGAAGCAGTCGAGGGCCGATTCCGCGCCTTCGTTATGGCCGCCGAAGAACGCCCACTTGTGCGGGCTCGCGAGGGTATTACCGTCGCGCTTATGCAGGAAGACCGACTCGCCGGCGCGGTCGTAGAGGAAGCCGCCGGCCCAGAAAACATCGTCTTTGCAGCTCATGGCCTCATTCCGCTCATCCAGATCGCGGCGATTGTACTACGCGGAGGTTGAAAGTCCTTGCCCTCACCGACCCGACGACTGTACGAACAAATGCCCCACCACTCAGCGAGTCTTCCCGTTTAGATATCGATCATCTCCGTGAACGGCGAAAAAGCAATTCTCTCGGCACCGTACGGGGAAACGCCCGGTGCCCGGGATGCCCAGCCGGTGATCGACCTCATGACTCTGGGCGGTCTTTTGCTGTCGATCTGCCTGGGCCTGGTTTTGACATTCGAGTACCCGTCGGTCGTCTTCCTGGCCTTCGCCTTCATGTTGGGCATCGCGCCACTGATCGCGGCGCTTGTGGTCTTTGGAAGCGAAAGGCGTGGTCTTGAGGCGGTCGGCGCGCTGAGCGTCGCTCGACTGGCCGTCAAGATTCCACTTCTGTGGTTGTTGCTCGCGCTGCTCGCGCTTGTGGCTCTCGTGATCGAGCACGGGCCCATCGTGACGCCGACGCGGCAGATGAGCATCCTGTCGATGGCGATCGGCGCGGCCGTCCTGCTCGCACTGCGTTTGACGAAAGTGTCGCGCACGCGCGGGTTCCTTGACGGTGCACTGATCGTGGCGCTGGCATTGGCTGTGTTCGCCATGAGCCCGTTCAATCCGCCGAACAGGGTGCCGATCGGGCTCGTCCAGTATGCGTTGGAGGCGCCGGGATTCTGGGGCTGGCTGCTGGTCGGCGCGGCATGGACGGCCGTTGGACTGTGGCTGCGCCGGCGGGAGGGCTGGGCCTTCGGAGCCTGGCGACGGTCACTGGAAGCGCTGGCGATCTGCATCGGCGCGATTGTCGTGCTGCTGATGTACGACGATTCCCATTTCACCGATTTCAGCCACTACATGCCGCTGATCGGGCCGGCGATGCATGCCATGCGCGGCGGCATCCCGATGGTCGACGTCTACAGCGTTTATGGCCTTGGCCCGTGGCTGGTCCATCGCGCGATGTTCGAACTGTTCAGCCCGACCTTCGGCACGGCCGCGGTCACGGTGCGGGTAGTCAACGTGCTCTACTTCGCCACCATCCTGGCGATGCTGTGTTGCGTCACGCGGCGCCGTCTGAGCGCGATGTGGTTCTTCATCCCGGCGATCCTCGTGGCGCTTACCTCGCACGGCAGTGGCGGCCTCGACGGCATGTGGAACATGAACGCGCTGCCGATGACGCTGGGCGGCCGCAATCTGCTGCCGGCGCTGATGGCTCTGGTGATGGTCGTATCCCGCGGCAGGGATTGGGGCCGTTGGGTCGCGCTGTCGATCATAATGCTCGCGGCGTTGTCGAGCGTTGAGATCCTGGTCTTCGTGCTCGCCTCGTGGGGCTACACCCTGTTGCTCGACTCGGTCCGGACGCGATCCGTGCGCCTGTTGGTGATCTGGCTGATGCTCGCCGTCGTGGCGATCGCGCTCGCCCATCTGGTATTCGTAGCCATCGTCTATCTGTCGACTGGCGCGATCGTCGACTATCGACCTTATTTCAGCCTGTTCTTCCAGTTCCGGCCAGCTGAGGAATCGATCTGGTCAGTGCCCTTCGTACCGTATTACGCGATGTGGGCGCCGATCGGCTTTGCCTACTTCACTATCATGGCGATGGCTGGTCTGCGCGCCCTGCGCGGCGAGAGCCCGAACTCGATCATTGATCGCCTGCTTCCCGTGGTGGCCTTCGGCCTGGGGCCGCTGTCCTACTTCATGGGACGGCCGCAGGAAGGCACTCTTAATGTAACCTGCCTCTCGTTCGCCGTCGTTGCCATCAGCCTGGCGGAATGCCTGTTCATCAAGGCCTCGCGCTTCGGCGGCGGAGCCGTGGTCCTGTCTCGGGTCATGGCCGTCGCCTTTGCTTTCATCGTCGCAGATGGTTTCGAGCACTTCATGAGGCCTACCGATCCCAGCCGGGGCAATTCGTCGATCCTGAGGCGCTGCCTGTCGGCAGATGGGTGCAGTTTCGGTGAGGTCGGGCGCAACATCTGGCTGGCACTGCATACCTATCCGCTCGACCAGCGGACCGGCGTGGGCTTCGGCGTCCATGACGATGGCCACCGCCAGCGCATCGAGGAGGTTGTCGACATGATGCGGCGGCTCACGTCAAGGGCGCCGAAAGTCGGCGTGCTGGCTGACCTATTTCCGCTCATCTTCGCGGATTCCGATCCGGCGATCGGCATCACAGCCTTCATGTATACTGGCCAGTGGTATGCCTGGTCGGTGTCCAGCCCGATCAACGACGGGGTATCGCCGCTTGCGAGCGAAAAGATTCTGCAGCAGGTGGCCGCGACATCCTCGGGACTGGTGATAATAGTCCCCAACCAGACCGACGGATGGGCTCCGCTGAACAAGGCAATACTGGAACGATTACACAAAACATGCGATTTCAAGGCGCTCGAAACGGGTAGATATCATTCGGCATTCATGATGGAAGGGTGCCGCAAGTGACTTTGGGTTGTTGGGTCTGGAAAGGTTGTGGCGTCGGTCGAACGGCGCCCTCAATCGGGGGGCAGGTTTATGGCGATTGATCACACGCTTCTGCGCATGTTCATGAAGATGCAGGAGCGATATAAGATGTCCGGCGATATCGTGACCATCGGCGTCCAAGACGTGATGTTTAGCCACAATAGCGGCGCCGATTTCTTCAAAGAGCAGAATTTCAAGTACACCACTGTTGAGGAGAAGGAACGGCAATACCGTGTCTCCAAGGCGCTGGAGATCTACAAGGGCGTCTTCAACGTCAAGGGCGGGGCGCCCATGCACATGCATGACCTCTTTAAGATGCTGGGCTTCACCAACGTGCACTCGCTCGACGCGTTCGATGCCGACAAGCCGACCATCCTGCACGATATGAACAAGCCGATCCCTGAGCAGTACAAGAACAAGTACGACGTGGTGTTCGACGTTGGCAGCATGGAACATGTATTCGACGTGAAGCACTTCGTTCAGAACTGCGTCGAGATGACGAAGGAAGATGGCGTACTCGTGATCTACGACGCGTTGATGGGCTGGCACAACGAGTGCTTCTACAATTTCCAGACACCGTTTTTTTTCGACGTGTTCCGTGCCAACGGGTTCGAAGAGATCGGCGTCTATCTGAACTACTTCCCGAAGTATCACGACTTCGGCTCGAAGAAGACAGTCTGGCAGCGCTTCGAATACGGCGACCGGCCGAAATTTAGGAAAGCTGGCTACAACACCCACGTCATCTTCTTCGCCCGCAAGAAGAAGATCCTGCCCGAGTTCGTGGTGCCGATGCAGGGCTACTACGCCGAGTACTACAAGGACTTCGAGAAGAAGCAGGCGGCGGGTGAAGGGGAAATGTCGCACTACATGCTGGAGAACATGCCGGGATTCGTGCGCGCCCTGTTCCCGCTTCTGGTGCCGATCTATCGCTTTATGCCGAATCTGCTCCGGGCGGCGATTGTCGATACGCTGATCGCGATCAAGAACCGCAAGAAGCTGGCTTCTCGAGAGCGGCTGGTCGTTTGACGGCGGGCCGCGCCACGCAACCGCCGTTTTGCCGCAAAGGAGCGGCCATTGCCGTCCTGCCGGGTCCATTGGGGATGGGGAAAACCCGCCCGCAGCTGGCGGGATGGCCGGGCTTGCTTTTGCCTGACGGTCGCAATACCTCTACTATGCCGATTTAGTGCAAGAAAGCCGCGCAGACGCTTTTTTGCTTAACTTCCTAGGGCTAAGGGCACCCTCTGATGTCTACCCCGCTGAAGATCGGCCTCGTCCAGATCAACAATTCCTTCTCTGGCCAGAACTACCTGCCGTACTCGATCGCGCTGCTGCAGACCTACGTGCAGAAGTTTTCGCCGACGCCTGAGCGCTACGAATTCATGACGCCGCTCTACAAGCGCATCCGGATCGCCGATGCTGTCGAGCAGCTGAAGGACGCCGACATCGTCGGCTTCTCGACCTATGTCTGGAATGGCCGCATCTCGCTCGAGATCGCCCGCCGCCTCAAGGAACTGAAGCCGGGCATCGTCATCATGTTCGGCGGCCCGCACGTGCCGGACCAGCCGGAAGAGTTCATGCGCGCCAACCGGCAGATCGATCTCGCCGTGCACAACGAGGGCGAGATCACCTTCCTGAAGCTGCTCGAGGCCTATCCCGACCGCACGGCGTGGGAGAGCCTCCCCGGCGTCAGCCTGGTGAAGCCCGACGGCACGTTCGTGCGTAACGCCAACTCCGCCCGCGTGCGCGATCTCGACGAGATCCCCTCGCCGTTCCTCGAAGGCGCCTTCGATTCGATCATGACGGCCAACCCCGACGAGAGCTGGATCGGCCTGTGGGAGACCAACCGCGGCTGCCCGTTCCGCTGCACCTTCTGCGACTGGGGCTCGGCCACCGCCGGCAAGGTCACCAAGTTCGGCGACGAGCGCCTGTTTGCCGAGGTCGACTGGTTCGCCGAGAAGAAGATCGAATACATCTTCTGCTGCGACGCCAACTTCGGCATCCAGAAGCGCGACGTCGACATCGCCAACCATGTCGCCAAGATCAAGAAGCAGACCGGCTATCCGGTGGCCCTCTCGGTGCAGAACACCAAGAACGCCACCGAGCGCGCCTATCTCACCCAGAAGATCCTGTCCGACGCCGGCCTCAACAAGGGCGTGGCGCTGTCGATGCAGAGCGTCGACATGCCGACGCTGGAGGCCATCAAGCGCGACAACATCTCGCTCAACACCTACATGGAGTTGCAACGCCGCTTCACCAAGGACAAGGTCGAGACCTACTCGGACCTCATCCTCGGCCTGCCGGGCGAGACCTACGAATCGTTCGTCAAGGGCGTCGATCTCCTGATGGAGAACGGCCAGCATAACCGCATCCAGTTCAACAACTGCTCGATCCTGCCGAACGCCGAAATGGGCTCTCCGGAGTACCAGAAGAAGTACGGCATGATCACGGTCGAGTCGAAGATCATCAACATTCACGGCGAGCGCGTGGAGCTGGATGACGACGTGCCGGAAGTCCAGCAACTCATCATCGCCACGGCCTCGACGCCGCTGGCCGACTGGCGCCGGACCCGCAACTTCTGCTGGATGACCGCGCTGCTGCACTTCGACAAGCTGTTCCAGATCCCGCTGATCCTGGCGCACGGCATCTCCGGCATTCCCTACCGCGACATGATCGAGGCCTTCCTGGTCGCCGATCCCGAGCGCTATCCGCTGATCGCCGAGATCAACGCCTTCTTCGAGAGCGAGTCGCAGTCGATCCAGAAGGGCGGCGCGGAGTACGTGTTCTCCAAGGAATATCTCAACATCTTCTGGCCGGCCGACGAGTACATCTTCGTCAAGCTGACGGCGGAGGGCCGGTTCGACGCGTTCTACGAAGAAGCGGGCAAGCTCCTGGCCGAGACGGTGTCGGCGCGCCATGCCGGCCTGCCGATGGACGTGATCGACGAGGCCATCAAGCTCAACCATGCGCTGGTCCACCAACCCTTCGCCAAGGCCGACCTCAAGGTGAAGCTGAACTACGATCTGCTCGATTACTGGAACAAGGTTCGGGCCGGTGAGCAGGCGCTGCTGCGCGAGCAGCCGATGGTGGTCGAGATCGATCGCACCTCGAAGCCCTACGGCGACTTCCAGAAATGGTGCCGCGAGATCGTCTGGTGGGGCAACAAGAAGGGCGCCTATCTCTATTCGCCCAACGCCACCGCGATCACCCAGGAACTTGCCGGCCATTACTGACCGTCCATCTCCTGTGTCATGAAATATCGGCCTCTCGGACGTAGCGGACTGACCGTGTCCGAAATCGGATTCGGCGCCTGGGGCATCGGTGGGCGCACGGTCAACACGACCTCCTACGGCGAGACCGACGACGCGACGTCGCTGGCCGCGCTGCGGCGCGCGCTGGAGTGCGGCATCACATTCTTCGACACATCGGTCGCCTATGGCGACGGCCACAGCGAGGAATTGATCGGGCGGGCCTTCGCCGCCGACCGTGCCAAGGTCGTGATCGCCACCAAAGCCGGATACGTCTCGTGGGAGCGGCCGCCCGATTTCTCTCCGGACGCCATCGTGCGGTCCGCCGAGGGCAGCCTCAAGAGGATGGGAACCGACTATCTCGACCTGTTCCAGCTCCATAATCCGCCGATCGGCGTCCTCAGGTCGGAGGCGGTCCAGGCGGCGCTACAGAAACTGCGGAAGGCGGGGAAGGTCCGCGCCTGGGGTATCTCGGCGAAGAGTCCCGCCGATGCGCTGGAGGCGCTGGATGCGGTCTCGCCGGATGCCATCCAGGCCAACTTCAACATGATGGACGTTCGCGCGGTCGAGAGCGGGTTGCTCGAAAGCGCCGGCCGCCAGGGTGTGGGCTTCATCGGCCGGACGCCGCTTTGCTTCGGCTTCCTGTCCGGGACCATCCACCGCGACTCGCAGTTTCCGCCCGGTGATCACCGGCTCGGTTGGTCGCGGCAGCAATTGGACACATGGATCGACGGCGCCGCCGACCTGCTCGCGGCGGTCCCGGCCCGCCCGGGAAGCGAGGGAGCGCAGAGTGCACTGCGCTTCTGCCTGTCGTTCGCGGAACTGTCCTGCACCATCCCCGGCATCCTGACGCCCGCAGAAGCGGAGGCGAACGCGCAAGCGGCCGAGCTCGGCCCACTGCCGGCGGCGGCCGTAGCGGCGGTAATGGCGATCAATCGCGAGCGTCGATTTTTCGTCGCGCCTGCCCGTCCAACCTAGACCCGAGCGTCTTCCTTCAGCCAGTCCGCCCGGCAAAGGACGCGTTGCTCCAGGGGTTCGTTGGCCAGTCCCCAATCCTCTGGTTGGGTCGGCACGGGCATTTTGCCCGAGGCCCAGCTCGAGGCAGGCTGGACGAAGTTGCGCTCGATCGACGGTCCGCTCACCGAGTCGATGCCGCGGATCTTGCGTCGCGGATAGTCGAACAGGGTGCGCACTCGGTGGGCGGCTTCGCTGCTCACTTTTTCGGCGAGAAGCCGGTCGAGCTGGCGCTGCCATGGCGCCCAGATCTGGACGACGCGGGCGCTGTTGAGGCGGCTGTGAACCGGCTTGTAGACGGTGCAGTCGTCGGGCCAACGGCACTCCCGAACGCCAAGAGCGGCGGCGGCGTGGGCGACAAGGGAATCGATGTCGAACGAAAGCACGGTGTCGTCGCGCTGGTGGCCGCGCAGCAGATGCCAGTAGCCCGCATCGAGCAGGATGAAGTCGCCACAGGCATTGGTGTGCAGCTCGCGAAGCCGCCAATAGGCCATCTGCTGGATCCAGGCCTGCGGCGTGGAGGGAAGCGCCGCCATTTTTGCCAATAGGGTGTCGTCATCGAAATCCCAGAGCGCGGAATCCTCGATGACGATGTCGTGCCGGTCGATCCGGTACATTGTGTCGGGATCGAGATTGCGCTTGGCCAGCATGGCGATGACCTCGGGCGACAGGAAGGAGTCGCTGGCCTTTGGCGTGATGAATCGCCCCCGAGCTCGACGTATGCCGACATTGGCGGCTTCACCGACCTGGATCCCGCGTTCGCTCGAGCCGGCATACCGAACATGATACCGTCCATCGACGATCACTCCACGGATCGCAACGTGCTTCAGCGATGCCGGCACCTTCAGGACTTCCAGAAGCAGAGGAGCGCCAGACATCGGGTTCCACTCGGTGAGGATGAGTTCGCTGTCCAAGCCGGCTTTCTCGAGCTGAGCGGCCAAACAATTCATCGCCCGGTTGACGCGGACGAGATAGTCCGGCGTGTAACCGTCATTGCGGCCCCACATGACGAAGCTGACGTACGGTTCTTTCTTCATGAGCGGATAATTATCACGGACCGGCGATCTTCTTCACGAATTCCAGGAGATTGCCCGCGGCGAACTTGTGTCCAGGCACCCCGCCGGCCTTCGCGGCTTCGACGTCGGAATCGCGATCGCCGACCATGAACGAGCGGCCGAGGTCGACGGTCCATTCGCGCTGGAGCTTGTGCAGCATGCCGGCCTGCGGCTTGCGCAGCTCGGACTCGCGCCGGTAGGCCTCGACCTTGCCCTCGGGATGGAACGGGCTGTGCTCGAAGGCGTCGATGTGCGCGCCGGCGGTCTGGAGCTGCTGCTGCATCCAGAAATGCAGCTCGTGCACGTGGTTCTCGGTGTAGTAGCCGTGCGCCACGCCGCCCTGGTTGGTGACGACGAACACGTAGTAGCCGCGGTCGTTCAGCCAGCGCACGGCCTCGAGGGCGCCGGGCACCCAGACGATCTGGTCGGGCCGGTGGACGTAGCCGTCGTCGCGGTTCAGCACGCCGTCGCGGTCGAGGAAGGCCGCCGGCCGCTTCATGTAGGCCGGCAGCAGCGTCTGGGCGCGCGCGAAGTCGTCGGGGATGCCGATGTCGATGAACGAGCCCTCGGCCGCGGTGCCGAGCAACTCGCCGCGCTCGGCGAGCACCGGCATGATCTCGCGCTCGAGCGAGCAGGGCGAGGCCTTGATGTCGGCCACCACCGTCTTTCGCACCAGGTAGATGCCGGCATTGATCGGCTGGCCGGCGGGGCCTTCCGGCCGGAAGCCGCGGATCGTGCCGTCCTGGAGGTCGACGCGGCCGTAGCGGCTGCCCTCGATGCCGCTGGCCAGCGCGGCATGCAGCTTCCAGCCGGGCCGGGCGAGGGCGGGGGCGAGCGACAGCCAGTTGAAGTCGAAGAACGAGTCGCCGTTCATCATGAAGAACGCCGGGTCGAGCTTGTCGGCGGCGTTCACCAGCGCGCCGGCGGTGCCGGCAGGGGCCGGCTCGACCACCACCTCGACCTCGAGCTGGCCGAAGCGCCGGCCGGCGTAGCGCTGCTCGATCGCCTCCGAGCGGTAGCCGGTCAGGAACAGCAGCTTCAGCAGGCCAAATCTGCGCGCTTCATGCACAATATAGTCGAGGAACGGCTTGCCGCCGACCGGAAGCATCGGCTTCGGCGTGTCGTCGGTCAGGGCGCCCAGTCTGGTTCCGCGTCCGCCGACAAGGCAGACCGCTTGCGTGACGGTCATCGTGCGGCGGGTATATACCGTCCCGGGAGCCCGGCAAACCGTCCACCAGGGCCCCGGGCGCTGCCTTGACGGGCTGGAAAAGGTGGTTTAGCGGGACGCTCCGCTGAGGACCCCAGGCCATTGAGTAAGCCCACCATTTTGCAGTTGCTGATGCGTCGCAAGCCGGCCAAGTCCGGCGCCGACGACCTGAAGAGCGCCGACCCCGAGCGGCGGGGCCAAGGCCTGTTCCGTGCCGGCCGCACCAAGATGCGCCTGGGCAAGAACCAAGCCGCCATCGACGAGTTCGAGCAGGCGCTGAAACTGCTGCCCAACTACGCCGAGGCGGTAGCCGCCCGGGCCGAGTCGCTCGACATGCTGGGCAAGGTCGACGCCGCCCGTCCCGAGTACGAGCGCGCCCGCATGCTGTGGGCGCAGCAGCGCCCCGGCGCGCCCGACCGGTCCTATCTCTACCGCCAGCGCGGCCGCTTCACCTTCGAGGTCGATTCCTACGAGTTGGCGCTGGAGCGCATCAAGACCGGCGCCTTCCCGCATCTCGGTTGCGGCAACGCGCTGCTCGCACAGGGCCATCCCGAAGAGGCGCTGAAGTGCTACGAGCGCGCCCTCAAGATCAAGCAGAACGACCCCGACCTCACCGCGCTGAAGGGCGAGGCGCTGTCGATGGCCGGCCGCTACAAGCAAGCGATCGAGGCGTTCGACTTCGCGCTCGCCGCCAACCCGAAGGCGCCCGAGACGCTGAACGCCCGCGCCATCGCCAAGCTCGGCCAGGGCGACCTCGCGGGCGCCAACGCCGACTGGCGCCGCCAGCTCGAACTGTTGCCGGCCGGGCAGGCCGCGGCGCGCGCCTGCGTGGCGCTGCGCCTGGCCGACTACGCCGCCGCGCTGCCGGAACTCGAGAAGGCGATCGCGCGCGAGCCGAACGCGCCGTACTGGGAACTCTACCGCCAGACCGCGCTGGCGCGGCTGGGCAAGCCCACCGGCGCCGCGGCATCGTTGCCGGCCGATGCGCCGCCGGCCGAGGTGGCGTTCCAGAAGGCCGTCGCCGCCACCGATGCGCAGGCCGCCAGGACGCACTGGCAGGAGACGATCAAGCTCGGCCCGCTGGCGCTGATCGAGGTCTGCGCCGCGCACAACGAATTGTCCCGCCTGTAACGGGAGAGGGTGTCATGTTCTCCGTCATCATCTACGGCCGCAACGACAGCCACGGCTACAACCTGCACAAGCGCGCCGCGATCAGCTTCAACGCGCTCGCCGAGGTGATGAGCGATCCCGACGACGAGATCCTGTTCGTCGACTACAACACGCCCGACGACCATCCGACCTTTCCCGAGGCGATCGCCGACACGCTGACGGAGAAGGCCAAGAAGGTGATGCGCATCCTGCGCGTCCG
>JAFEFH010000300.1 GCA_018240695.1 Pseudomonadota bacterium
TGGCGATCGCGGCCGGCCTGCTCTCGGTCGCGGCGCTCGGCCATCCGAAGATCGCGCTGTGGTTCGCGCTGGTGGCGATCACCGCGCTGTTCGCGACGGCGGGCATCGGCATCTACCACGTCGGCGTCGAGCAGCACTGGTGGGCGGGCCCGCAGGCCTGCACCGGCGCCGTGCCGCGCGGCCTGTCGGTCGAGCAGCTGAAGAAGTTCCTGCTGGGCGCCAAGATGGTGCGCTGCGACCAGGCGGCGTGGTCGATGTGGGGCATCTCGATGGCCGGCTGGAACGCGATCCTGTCGGGCGGCCTCGCGTTGCTGCTGTCGTCGCAGGTGGCGACGCACATCCGGACGAGGTCGGCGTGAAGACCGCAGCGCACCGCAATCCCGGCGATCCCGACGCCCGCGGGCTGGTCGAGCGCGTGATCCGCGTCGACCAGGCGGGCGAGTTCGGCGCCGTGCGCATCTACGAGGGCCAGCTCGCGGCGTTGCGCTGGTCGGGCCGCGGAAACGGCGACGCGGCGCGCAAGATCGCCGGCATGGCGCGCGCCGAGCGCGAGCACAACAAGACGTTCGATCGCCTCGCCGCCCAGCGCCGCGTGCGGCCGACCGTGCTGTCGCCGCTGTGGAGCGTGGCGGGCTTCGCGCTCGGCGCGGCGACCGCGCTGATGGGCGAGAAGGCCGCGATGGCCTGCACCGTCGCGGTCGAGGAGACGATCGACGAGCACTATGCGAGCCAAGCCGCGGCGCTGGGCGACGACGAGGCCGAGCTGCGCGCCACCGTCGAGAAGTTCCGGGCCGAGGAGCTCGAGCATCGCGACGCGGCGCTGGCCTCGGGCGCCGAGCAGGCGCCGGCCTACGAGGCGCTGACGCGCGTCATCAAGACGGGATCGAAGCTGGCGATCTGGTTGTCGACGCGAATCTGAGCGAGAGCAGCGGGCGTCGCGCCGCTAGCCCTGGTCGAGTTCGCTGTCCCAGTACAGGAAGTCGCGCCAGCTCTCGTGCAGGTAGCCCGGCGGGAAGGCGCGGCCGTTCTCCTGCAGCTCCGACGTCGTCGGCTCGATGGGGGCGCGTTGCAGGAACATGCCGCTCTCGCGCAGCAGCCGGTTGCCCTTCAGCAGGTTGCAGGGGCTGCAGGCGGTGACGACGTTGGTCCAGCTGGTGCGGCCGCCGCGCGACTTCGGCACGACGTGGTCGAAGGTGAGTTCGTTGGTCGCGAAGTCGTGGCCGCAATACTGGCAGTTGAAGTGGTCGCGCAGGAAGACGTTGAAGCGCGTGAACGCCGGCCGCCGCGCCGCCGGCACGTACTCCTTCAGCGCGATCACGCTGGGCAGCCGCATCTCGAAGGAAGGACTGTGGATCTTGCGCTCGTACTCGGAAATCACGCTGACCCGGTCGAGGAACACGGCCTTGACGGCGTCCTGCCAGGACCAGATGGACAGTGGAAAGTACGACAGCGGCCGGAAATCGGCGTTGAGCACCAGCGCATGGCAGGACTCAATGGCCGGGGTCACGGCTAGCCTCTCCGGCCCCGTTCGGGACTACTGGGAAAGTCACGGCGGTCGCTCATGCCGGCCATTGTGGCCAAGCTTTTCCGGAAACACAATATGTCGATAAGTGCGGCCCCGTCACAGGCCTGCAACGGCTTTGCGCTAGCGCACCCGCGCCAGTTCCTACCGCGTCAGGCGCTCGCGGGCCGAGGCCTCGGATCCCAGGGTCGCGGCGGCGAGCGCGAGCGACGCGGCCGAGAAGATCATCACCGCGGCATAGCCGTCGGTCGCGTCGTGCAGCAGCCCGCCGATCCAGGCGCCCATGAAACCGCCCAGCCCCATGCCGATGCTGATCATGCCGTAGATGCGGCCGAAGTGCGCGCCGCGATAGCGCAGCGCCGCCAGGGTCGAGATCATGGGCCCGCGCGAGCCCATGCTGCCGCCGAACAGCAGGACGTAGAGCCACAGCCAGACATCGTCGTGCGGGCCGCGCACCAGCGCCAGGCAACCGACGCCCGCGATCGAGCAGGCATAGGCCAGGATGGCCGCGATCTTGCGGCCGCCGCGGTCGGCCAGCCAGCTGAAGCCGATCATGCCGAGCGGCGTCAGGAAGCCCGCGACGGCGAGCGCCCGCGCGGCATAGGCGCCGTCGAAGCCGCGCTCGAGCAGGTAGACCATCGCCTGCGGCACCAGCGCGAAGATGCCGAGCGAAGTCAGGCCGAACGAGGAGGTCAGCGCCCAGAACGGCCAGTCACGCACGGCCTCGGCCACGGTCGGTCCGCTGCCCTTGCCGCCGCCGGCGCGGTGCGGCGCCACGTTGGCCACGCCGCGCTCGATGCGCCGCCACGGCAGCACGATCAGCAGCGGGATGAAGGCGGCGCTCACCAGCGAGAAGACGAGATAGGCGTGCCGCCAGCCCGACATTGCGATCAGGTGCTGGGCGAGCGGGAAGATCACGATGGCGCCCACACCGGAGGCCGACCAGGCGACGGCGAGCGCGACACCGAGGCGATGCGGCGGGAACCAGCGGCCGATCAGCGAGGAGCTGAGCACGCCCGAGAGCGAGGAGCCGCCGAAGCCCATCACCAGGCCGAGGCCGAGATAGAGGTGCCACAACGCGCCGGCCTGCGAGGCGCTGGCGGTGGCGAGCGCGGCCGCCGCCATGCCGGTCACGGTGAGCGCACGCAGACCGAAGCGGTCGACGATCCAGCCGGCGACCGGCGCGCCGATGCCGCCCATCAGCAGCGCGAAGCTGTAGATCACGGTGACGGCGCTGCGGCTCGCGCCAAAGTCGTGCTGGAGCGCGGGCACAAAGACGGCGAAGGAGTCGCTGATCGAGCGGCTGGCCACGCCGAGCGCGAAGCACAGCGCCACCAGCAGCCAGGGGACGAACCGCGTCATCCTCCTGTCTTGCCATGCCCTCCCGCTTGCGTCAGCCGCCGCGAACCGGCAGGTTCCGCGCGGCGGAGACAATGCAGTGAACGACACCATGATCATCGCGCGCGGCTTCAACGGCCCGCGCCTGTCGGGCAATGGCGGCTATGTCGGCGGCATGCTGGCCAACCGCTTCACCGGGATGCTGGGCGGCGACGGCACGGTGGAGATCACCCTGCGCGCGCCCATTCCCATCGAGCGGCCCTTGGCGATCGCGCGCGAGGGCGACGCACTGATGCTGCGCGACGGCGAGACGCTGATCTGCGAGGCGCGCGCGGGCACGGTCGACCATCTGGTGCCGCCCCCGCCGCCCGGCGACTGGGCCGAGGTGCTGAAGCGCGCCGAGACCGGCGGCAGTGCCGA
>JAFEFH010000301.1 GCA_018240695.1 Pseudomonadota bacterium
CACCGTCTCCCTCTGGAGGCCCGAGCGATTGGCGAACATGGTGCCGGCGATGCCCGAGGACAGCACATGCGTGGTGCTGACCGGCACGCCCATCGTATCGGCGAGCCCGATGGTCGCCATGGTCACGATTTCGGCCGAGGCTCCCTGGGCATAGGTCATGTGCGACTTGCCGATCTTTTCGCCTACCGTCACCACGATGCGTTTCCAGCCGATCATCGTGCCGAGGCTCAAGGTCAGCGCCACCGCGACTTTCACCCAGGCCGGCACGTAGTTGGTGAGCGGCTCCCATTCGTCGGCGAGGTTGTCGAGCGCGGCGGCCTCGGCGTCGCCCACCGCCGCAAGCTTGAGCAGCCGCGTGACCGCACCGTCCATCAGGTAGATGTCGCGGCGCATGTGCGAGCGGTCCGTGGTCGACAGCTCGCTCACCGCCTTCACCTTGCCGATCGAGGCCATGATGTGCTCATTGACCAGCGCCAGCGACGGCAAGGTCCAGGCGTCGAGCACGCCGTTCTTGATGAACTGCGAGAGATGACGGTCGGCTGTCTTCTCGTCGAGCGGCCCCGGCGCGGGAGTCGCGGTCAGGATCGGCACGACGGCCTTCGAAGCCGCCAGCGCCGCGTCGAGGGTGCGCTTGGGCGTGCCGAGATCGAGCGCGAAGGTCGCGGGCGCGAGACCGATCAGCAGCAGCATGATCAGGCCCATGCCCTTCTGCCCGTCGTTCGAGCCGTGCGCGAAGCTGACACCCGTGCAGGTGAGCACCAGCACGCTGCGGATGCGCCACGACGGCGCCTTTCCCTCGGGCGCGCGGTGAAACTCGGGATCGCGCAACAGCCGTCGCGACGCAAGCAGCAAAGCGGCAGCGAGCAGGAAGCCGATCACAGGCGAGACCAGCAGCGCCGTCATCGTCTGGCCGAGCGCGCCCCAGTTCACGCCCTCGCCGAGATTGTGATTGATGACGTGGGAACTCATCAGCCCGACGCCGACGATCGAGCCGATCAGCGTGTGCGAGCTCGACGCCGGCAGGCCGAGCCACCAGGTGCCGAGGTTCCAGATGATCGCCGAGGTGAGCACCGCGAAGACCATGGCGAAGGCGGTCTGCGAGCCCACATGCAGAGTGAGCTCGATCGGCAGCAGCGCCACGATGCCGAAGGCAACGCCGCCGCTCGAGGTCATGACGCCGATGAAGTTCCAGCCCCCCGACCACACCACCGCCTGCGTCGC
Organism: Pseudomonadota bacterium; assembly: GCA_018240695.1. Classification (GTDB taxonomy): domain Bacteria; phylum Pseudomonadota; class Alphaproteobacteria; order Reyranellales; family Reyranellaceae; genus Reyranella. The sequence continues at coordinate 1,222 of JAFEFH010000301.1, forward strand.
GCTGAGCGACTTCGTGTAGATGACGGTGGCGACCGCGTTGGCCGTGTCGTGGAAGCCGTTGACGAACTCGAAGCCCAGGGCGAACAGCAGCGCCACAATCAGCGTGACGAGGGCGCCCGCACCCAGCGAGCCGTCGTAGAGGAATTCCATCTAGGACGGGTCCATAGCCCCTTTGCGCTCGACGATCATGCGGTACTGGTCGGGCTGGCGGTGGACGGCGAAGTTGAAGGTCGTGCGTTTGTAGCTCTGGCCGGCATCGAGATCGCAGCGGTGCACGACCAGTTCGTCGCCGTCGCCGCCGGCGCGCGCCACCACCTTGCCCGACGGCGCCACGATCATCGAATCGGCAAGCGACGGTACGCCCTCTTCGTTGCCGCCCTTGGCCACGCCCACGACCCAGGTGCCGTTCTGGTAGGCGCCGGCCTGCATGGAGAGCTGGTTGTGGAACCAGGAATGCTCGTCGTGATCGGGCGACGGCGCGTTGTGCAGCGGCGTGTTGTAGCCCAGCAGCACCATCTCGACGTTTTGCAGGCCCATCACGCGATAGGTCTCGGGCCAGCGCCGGTCGTTGCAGATGCACATGCCGATGTTGCCGCCGAACGCCTTGACCACCGGAAAGCCGAGATTGCCGACCTCGAAATAGCGCTTCTCGAGATGCTGGAACGGCCGCTCGGGCTCGTGCTCGGCGTGGCCCGGCAGGTGGATCTTGCGGTACTTGCTCGCGATGCGGCCGTCCTTCTCGACCACGATCGAGGTGTTGAAGCGCCGCACCAGGCCTTCTTCCTTCGTGAGTTCGGCATAGCCGAACGAAAAGCCGAGGCCGAGGCGCTTGGCCTCGTTGAACAGCGGCGCGGTCTCGTTCGACGGCATCTCCTGTTCGAAGAAGGAATCGATCTCGGCCTGATCGGGCATGAACCAGCGCGGGAAGAAGGTGGTGAGCGTGAGTTCGGGAAAGACCACGAGATCGCAGCCCATGCGCTTGCCTTCGCGCAACTGCGCGACCATGCGCTCGACCACGTCGCGTCGCGTATGGCTGCGCTGGATCGGGCCCATCTGGGCGGCCCCGACGGTCAGGAATCGGCTCATCTTCACGGCCCCGCACGCTTCACGTCGTTGGTGAACTCCGCCGAGGCGAACGCGCCGCCCTGGAAGAGATCGCCCACCGGATCGGGACCGATCTTGGCCTGCTCGGCCTCGGCGTGGGCACGGAACTTCTCGGACTTGCCGGTCGGTCGATAGCCCAGCCGCTGCGCCCGCGAATTGTCCCACCAACCCGCTTCGTTGTCGGAGGCGCCGTAGAAGATCTCGAAGCGGACGTCGGGATTCTCGAGCCCGATCTGGAAGAGCTGCACCAAGTCTTCCGGCGAGATCCAGATCGACAGGCGCCGCACGTCGAGGGGCATCGGGCCGACATTGCCGATGCGCAGGCAGGTCACGGCGATGCCGTGCTTGTCGGAATAGAGCGCGCCCAGCGCCTCGCCGAACGCCTTGCTGACGCCATAGCGGCTGTCGGGGCGCACGGTGACGTCGGTGCCGATCTTCTTCTTGCGCGGATAGAAGCCGATCGCGTGATTGGACGAGGCGAAGATGACGCGCTTCACGTCGGCGGCACGGGCAGCTTCGAAGAGATTGTAGCAGCCGATGATGTTGGCATTCAGGATGTGGTCCCACGTGCCCTCGACCGAGTGGCCGCCAAGATGGAGGACGCTGTGGGCGCCCTTGACCAGCGCCGCGACTTCGTCGGGCTTGGTGAGATCGGCGGCAACGAACGTCTCCGACGGCAACAGGTCCTTGGGCTTCACCCGGTCACTCAGCACCAGCCCCGGATAGAGCTTGGCCAGCAGCGGCCGCGTCATCGTGCCGATGCCGCCCGCGGCGCCGGTGAAGACGATGCGGCGCGATGGATCGTTGGTCATTTCGTGTTCCTCTCTCTACTCGG
>JAFEFH010000302.1 GCA_018240695.1 Pseudomonadota bacterium
CCCAGCTGTCGGCGCCGGCGGCGCGGCCTATGCCGACACCGGCAAGGCCTTCGACCCGGCGAAGTTCAACGAGCATATCGAGAAGCGCGTCGACAAGGCGCTGAACGGCACCGACGCGACCGCGGACCAGAAGAAGAAGGTCTCGGGCATCCTCGAGCAGGCCTTCAAGGACATGAAGCCCCTGCACGACAAGCGCGTCGAGAACCGCAAGGCGATGGCCGAGGCCATGCAGGCCCCGACGATCGACAAGGGCAAGATCGAGACGCTGCGCCAGGAGCAGATGAAGGTCTCGGACGCCTCGTCCAAGCGGTTCACGCAGGCCCTGACCGACGCGGGCGACGTGCTGAGCGCGCCGCAGCGCCAGGCCTTCTTCAAGAGCTGGACCGAGCGCAAGGGCCACGGCCATCACGGCAAGCGCCCTGGCTAACGTGCCAGTCGACCTGAACGACCTCATCTAGGTCCGCTCGGCCAGACATATCGATCTGATATACTGGGCATCATGGCCGAGCGGATCCTGATGATCGACGACGACAGCCGCCTCGCCGGGATGGTCTCCGACTATCTCGGCGGGGCGGGCTTTCGTTTGACTGTCGCCGGCACGGCGCGCGAGGGCGAGGCGCTGCTGAAGCGCGAGGCTTTCGACGCCGTGATCCTCGACCTGATGCTGCCCGACAGCGACGGGCTCGACGTCTGCCGCCGGCTGCGCGCCGGGTCGGACGTGCCGATCCTGATGCTGACGGCGCGCGGCGAGCCGATGGACAGGGTGGTCGGGCTGGAGATCGGCGCCGACGACTATCTCGCCAAGCCCTTCGAGCCGCGCGAGTTGCAGGCCCGCCTGCGCGCCATCCTGCGCCGCAAGGGCGCGCCTGCGAAGACCGACACGATCGCGTTCGGCCGTCTGGAGATCGACAAGGGCGCGCGCGTCGTGCGCCTCGACGGCGAGGAACGGCCGCTGACCTCCTACCAGTTCGCGCTGCTGCTGGCGCTGGCCGAGCGCGCCGGCCGTGTGCTGTCGCGCGACGCGCTGATGGACGTGCTGAAGGGCGAGAAGCTCGAGGCCTTCGACCGCTCCGTCGACGTCCATGTCAGCCGCATCCGCGCCGCCATCGAGGACGACCCCAAGAAACCCCGCCGCATCCTCACCGTCCGCGGCACCGGCTACGTCTTCGCCAAGGACCAGGATCGATGAAAATCGCCGCCGGGACCGCGCCACTCCAGTGGCGCTTCTTTGCGACAGCCCATGAGCGCCACTGGAGTGGCGCGGTCCCAGCATGAATCGGCTCTATCTCCAGTTCTACGCGACGATCCTGCTGGTGCTGGCGGTGTTCGTGGGGGCGGCGGTGTTGACGTGGAAGCTCGCGGAGGACGAGACGCCGCAATATCTCGACGTCGCGGCCGAGCTGACCGGCGCGCTGCTGCCCGATGCGAGCGCCTCCGACGCCGACGAGCAGCGCGTGATCGACGGGCTGCACCGCAAGCTGAAGTTCGACCTCACCCTCTATCGCCGCGACGGCAGCGTGATCGCCATGGCCGGCCGGCCGCCGCCGCGCTTCGATCCCTACCGGGCACGGCCGGGCTGGCGGCGCGGCCGCGACGGCTCGACTTTCACGCTCCAGTTGCCCGACGGCCGCTGGCTCGTCGCCAGACAAGTGCGCGAGCGGCCGAGCCCGACGCTCTGGATCGCAGGCTTCCTGGTGCTGCTGGCCGCCGCCATCGCGGTCGGCGCGTGGCCGGTGGTGCGCCGGCTGGGCAGCCGCCTCGAGCGGCTGAAGGCCGGCGTCGACCGGCTGGGCGGCGGCGATCTCGCCGCGCGCGTGCCCGTCGAGGGGCGCGACGAGGTGGCCGCGCTGGCCGCGAGCTTCAACCGCTCGGCCGCGCGCATCGAGGAGCTGGTGTCGGCGCACCGCCTCTTGCTGGCCAATTGCAGTCACGAGCTGCGCACGCCGCTCGCGCGCATCGGCATGGCGGTGTCGCTGCTGGGCGAGAAGGCCGATCCCAAGACCGCGCAGTCGCTGAAGCAGGACATCGCCGAGCTCGACCAGCTGATCGACGAGATCCTGCTGTCGAGCCGCCTCGAGGCCGTACCCGGCCTCGACCATCGCGAGCCGATCGACCTGCTGGCGCTCGCCGCCGAGGAAGCCGCGCGCGAGGACATCGAGGCGTCGGGCACGCCGGTCACCGTGTCGGGCGACCGGCCGCTGCTGCGCCGGGTCGTGCGCAACCTGCTGGAGAATGCGCGGCGCCATGCCGGCGACGGCGCGGTCGAGATCTCGACGGCGAACGAGGCCGGCCGCGCCATCCTCGAGGTGCGCGACCATGGGCCGGGCGTTCCGCCCGACGAGCGCGAGCGCATCTTCGAGCCGTTCTATCGCCTGTCGCGCAGCCGCGAGACCGGCCGCGGCGCGGGGCTCGGGCTTGCACTGGTGCGCGAGATCGCCCGCCGCCACGGCGGCGACGCCACCTGCCTCCCCGCCGACGGCGGCGGTAGCCGCTTCCGCATCGACCTGCCGGCGGCGTAAGCTGGGAACGCGCCACTCCAGTGGCGCTCATGTCATCCGGCGAAGAGAAGAGCGGCACTGGAGTGCCGCGCTCCCAGCGAAGAGGAATCGCCTCCATGGATTTCGACATTCCCGCGGAGATCGCGGCGTACCTGCGCGAGCTCGATGAATTCATCGACCGCGAGATCCGGCCGCTGGAGCGCGAGAACGACAATATCCGGTTCTTCGACCATCGCCGCGAGCACGCGCGCACCGACTGGGACAATGACGGCCAGCCGCGCCACGAGTGGGAGGAGCTGCTCGCCGAGATGAAGCGCCGCGCCGACAAAGCCGGCCACTTGCGCTTCGGGCTGCCCAAGGAACTGGGCGGCAAGGACGGCTCCAATCTCGCCATGGCGCTGATCCGCGAGCATCTCGCGCACAAGGGACTGGGCCTGCACAACGATTTGCAGAATGAGAGCTCGATCGTCGGCAACTTTCCCGTGGCCCTGCTGCTGCACCGCTTCGGCACGAAGGAGCAGAAGGACCGCTACATCGAGGGCATGTTCAAGGGCACCGAGCGCATCGGCTTCGGCTTGACCGAGCCCGATCACGGCTCGGACGCGACCTTCATGGAGACGACGGCGGTCAGGAAGGGCGGCGACTGGGTGATCAACGGC
>JAFEFH010000303.1 GCA_018240695.1 Pseudomonadota bacterium
TGGTCACGATCTACCTGCCGCTCGTGCTGTTCGTGATCGTGCTGCTGTTCCCGTTCTATTGGATGACCGTGACGTCGTTCAAGCCGAACGCCGAGCTCTACGACTACAAGAAGTTCAATCCGTTCCTGATCGGCAGCCCGACGCTTCAGCACATCAAGCACCTGCTGTTCGGCACCGCCTATCCGAGCTGGCTGCTGACGACGATGATGGTGGCGGTGTGCTCGACCACGCTGTCGCTCTTCTCGAGCGTGCTCGCGGCCTATGCCATCCAGCGGCTGCGCTTCAAGGGCAGCCAGTATGTCGGCCTCGGTATCTATCTCGCCTATCTGGTGCCGCCGTCGATCCTGTTCATTCCGCTCGCCACGACGATCCATCAGTTCGGCCTGTTCGATTCGCCGCTGGCGCTGATCCTGACCTATCCGACGTTCCTCGTGCCGTTCAGCACCTGGCTGCTGATCGGCTACTTCAAGTCGATCCCCTACGAACTGGAGGAATGCGCGCTGATCGACGGCGCCACGCGCCTGCAAATCCTGCGCCGCATCACCCTGCCGCTCGCCGTGCCGGGCCTGATCTCGGCGGGCATCTTCTCCTTCACGCTCTCCTGGAACGAGTTCGTCTATGCGCTCGCCTTCATCCAGAGCAGCGAAAAGAAGACCGTCTCGGTCGCGATCCTGACCGAGCTGGTCTCGGGCGACGTCTATCAGTGGGGCTCGCTGATGGCGGGCTCGCTGCTGGGCTCGCTCCCCGTGGCGATCTTCTATTCGTTCTTCGTGGACTACTACGTGTCCTCCCTCACCGGTGCGGTGAAGGAGTAGGTCTCGCTCAGACCGTCGGCGACGGCGGTCCAGACGGATGAGGGGGCGCCGGCGGCGCGTCTTCCGGCACGGGTGTCGAGGGCGTCGGCATCTCCGGCGGCACCGGCTGGGTCTTGCCGGGCCGCGGCGGCGCGGTCGGTACCGGATCGCCGGTCGGGATCGGATTCGGGTTCGGCATGGTTCTGCTCTCCTCTGACAGAAATGCCCGCCGTTTCCGGCGGGCACCTCTTGCATGATGACGTGATGTGACCGGCTATCTGTTGTTGCTGCCGCCGGCGCCGCCGCCCTTGTTGTCGGCATTCTGGCCGCCCGACTGGCCGGGCTTCTGGCCCGCCTGACCGGGCTTCTGGCCCTGGTTCTGCTGGTTCTGCTGCTCGCGCTGCTGCTGCTCGCGCTGCTGATCCTGCGACGGGTTCTGGTTGTTCTGCTGGTTCATGGCCTCAGCTCCTCTCCTCGTTCGCTGCGACGCCCGACATGGACGCCGTACACAGAGAAAACGCCCCCCGAGAGGAGCGGGTTGCGCTCCAGACACTCACGGATTTTGCGCGCGTAACCCTTGACTGCCTTATTTGGATGGAGGTCCCGCGAGGGCGGAACCGGGACGCGTATCGGCATAATTCGCCGTCAAACCAAGGATTTTGTAGAGCGCGTCCTTCTCGAACAATGCGCCAAATCCGTCGATGTTCGTGCCGCGCGGCCCCTGGAGTCCGATGGTGAGCGGACCCCTCGGTGCGCGCCAGTCTGTCAGAAACGAAGCGATCGCATCGAGTGCCGGCAGTGTCTGAGGGGGCTGCTGTTGGGCAAGCCCCGAGAGGGTGATGAGAGAGAGCGTCACCAGCCCGTCGGGCGAGTTGCCGCGGCTGCTGCCGAAGCCCCGCAACACCTTGGCGAGCAATCCTTTGTCATCGATGACGATCGTACCTTTCTCGAGAAAGACGTTCTGGCGCGCGCTGGAAACATCACTCAATCCCGCGATGGCGAGAACGGCGCTCAGGCTGCCTTCGCCGCGCATCGATATTTCGAACTTGTTCATCCGGGCCTTCATGGCGGCACGGTCGAACGTCCAGTCGACCACGATGTCGATCGGCACTTTCGGGAAGCCGTAGGCGGTCAGCATGCTGGTCGCGGCGGCGTCGCCGGTCAGTCCCTCGGCCTTGAGTTTCACGACGCGCGGCCATTCGTTGCGGCTCTCCTTGCGCAGATGGTCGAAGTCGAGCGCGTCGACGGTCAGCCGGTCGATGTGGAAGGTGCCGGGCCGGTTCTGTGTCGGCGCGCTCGGCGGTGTCACGACGGTCACGTCGTCGAGCACGAAGCCGGTGTCGCCGGCCGGTTCGCCGGAGCGATAGGTGAGCTTCTGGGCGTCGAGCTGCGGCCGGATCTCGCGCTCGAAGCGTTGCAGGCCGTTGTCGGCCCATGCCGGCAGCGCCAAGGCGATGGAAGCGACCAGCGCCGACAGAGATGCCCGAATCCGCGCCCGCCTGAATCCTTCCGTCACTTGGTCTCCGTCATGGCCTGCTTGGCGAGGTCGGTATCGACGCAGGTCTCGAACGCGATGTCGCGGCTCAACGTTCCCATGGCGCGCATGGCGGCGTGCAGCCGGTCGTAGCCCTCGCGGCGTACCACGGGATCGGCGCCCCACAGGCCGAGCGCGCGATAGCGGTCGATGGCGGCGGCGAAGATCGGCGTCTCGACATCGGGGAAGAAGTCCTTCAGCAGGCGCGCAATGTCAGTGGCGGGCGTCTTCGCGAACCACTGCAAGGTCCGGTTCATGCCGCGCGTGAGGGCCAGGAAATCCTCGCGCCGCCGTTCGAGAGTCGGCCGGCGCGTCACCAGCGTTGTGTAGGCGGTGAGGCCGCGCGTCGCGGCGGCGTTCCAGACATGGCCCGCGCCCGAGGCGATCAGCCGCTCGGCATAGGGCTGGAAGACCTGGATGGCATCGACGGTGCCGGCGCGCAGCGCGGCTTCGTTCTCGCCCATGCTCTTGTCGGTGATCCTGTCGATCCTGGCCGGATCGACGCCGGCGCGCCGCAGGTCGTCGGCGAGACAGATCCACGGGGTCGGCACTTCCGAGACGGAGGCGAACTTCAGCGACGCGAGATCGGTAAAGCGGAAATCGGGCTTCGGCTTGGCGCCGAGGATGAAGAAGGGATCGCGGGCCACAACGTCGCAGAAACAGATCGTGTCGGCCTGGGGATCGCGATCGTGCACGATCATGACGCGCAGCGGCCCGCCCCACATCGCGTCGACGTCACCCGCGAGCAATGCCTTGGCGGCGGCCTCGGGGCTGGGCGATGCCTTCAGCACCACCTCGACGCCGGCCTCGGCGAAGGC
>JAFEFH010000304.1 GCA_018240695.1 Pseudomonadota bacterium
GCGGACCCCGGGAGACGAGAACAAAGCACCGGCTAAACCTGTAGAGACCCTCGCCCAGCGTCCGCGGATCCGAGTTCGAATCTCGGCGCCTCCATCAGCGAAGCACTCCGGCCCGGCCGGGGAGCTTCGCGCTGTCGACCTCAAGGCCCTTATCGGGGACCTGAAGTCGACAGCGCCGTCGCGGCGAGCTCTCGCCACGGGCCGATGTCCCAGAAACCCCGCGCTGCGCCGGAGGTGGAGGGGAGGACCCAGACCTCGGCGCCGCCGAGGCGCTCCGGCTGGGTGCCGTAATCGACCGGGCGCCCGAGCGCGCCGCGCGCGGCGTTCTTGCCGTTGAAGGCCAGGTGGGCCGGGGAGGCGGCGGCGATGGCGGCCTCGAGGCGTGCCGGGTCGAAGCCGCGGCGACCGACCTCCTGGTCGGAGCCCGACGCCGTCTTCGAGATGTCGGTGAGGCCGATGCCGAACTCCGGCAGCCGCGCGAATTCGGCGGGGTGGAGGAGGATCGGGGTCAGGCCCACCTCGTAGAGGGTCCGCCAGAAGCCGTTGCCGGGCCCGGCGTAGTAGGCGCCCGCCCGAACCGAGGCGGTCCCGGGGGCGGTGCCGCAGAAGACGACGCGCAGGCCGGGCGCGAGGACGTCGGGGAGGACCGGCGGAGGCACGCTCACGCCGCCGGCGGGAGGTCGGCGCGGGGGAGCGCCGCCAGTTCGATGTCCCGGCTCACGGCGCCGATCTCGTCGGGAAGGCGAGCCAGCTCGGCGGCGGTGACGAACTCGAGGTCCTCGCCCAGCGGACGGAAGAAGTTGTCGTAGTGGGTGGGGACGACGGCGCGGGGTTCGAGCCTGGGGAGGATGCGCTGCCAGTAGCGGTCGGTGAAGGAGCGCCCGGCGACGCCGGCGAGGAAGACGTCGACGCCGCGCTCGCGGACCGCGTCGTCGAGGAGGTCGGCGCTGCCCTGGTGGTAGAAGCGGACACCCGCGACGGCGATCGAGATCCCCCAGACCTGGCCGCAGCGGTAGGCGGCGGGGGAGAGGGAGTCGAGGTGCTCGCAGGTCAGTTCGCCGTCGTAGGGGACGGCGAGGCCGAGCAGCAGCTTCGAGTGGACGCTCGGCGTGAAGCTGACCTCGAACGGGCCGAGCTCGTAAACCCGGTAGGGATCGACCTCGACCGCGCGCTCGGGCATCCCGTGCAGCGCCATCAGGTTGAGCAGCGACGCCGAGCCGTAGGCCTTGCAGTCGAGGCGCCGGGCGAGCGCCGGGGCGTCGATCGCGTGGTCGAAGTGGGTATGGCCGACGAGGACGCCGACGGTCGTCCCGGGCGCGTGGACGAAGCGGTCGAGCGCCGCCCGGTCCGGGAGCGCGCGCCGCCGCAGCAGCAGGTCGCGGAGCGGGACGCGGGAGACGTAGGGGTCGATGAAGAGCGTGTGGCCCTCGTAGGTCAACCGGTAGCCGGAGACGCCGAGCCATTCGACCTCGAGGCCGAGCGGCAGGAGCAGCGGTCGCGCCTCCAGCTCTCCCAGCGTCTCGCCGTCGGCGCGCGCCGAGGCCCGCCGCCGGAGCGGTGCCTGCGCCAGCACCCCCAAGTGTCGCAGCGGCCCCGACATCGCCCCCGAAGCCTACGTCTCTCGTCCAGCCTCTCCAGGCCCGGTGTTCTCGAACCCTGTTGTCAGTGCAAAGGCTCCTTGCAACAGGTACGGTTCAGGTTTCTTAAGTAAAACTCACTGGGAGGCGAGGATGGCGGAAGTAGGAACTGCGGAAGGTCGGCGCGTGGCGGTCGAGGCGGGAGCCAGGCTTCAAAGCCTGATCGCCCTGGACGATCTCTGGACGTCTGAGCTCGACAGCCGTGCGGGCCGGGGGGCGATGGGACGGGACGAGGTCGATGCGCTGACCGCGATCGGGGTCTCGATGCAGCAGCAGCTCGAGTTTGTCCCGAGCCAGGTCGGCGAGCTCGCCCAGATGCTGCGGGAAATCGACGATGGCCAGATCAGGGGCGTTCTTGACGCGATCGTCGGATCTGCGGGGTCGGACCGAGGCTTGGCCGAGGCGCTGGAGGCGTTGCCGCCAGACCTCCAAGGATCGATCGTGTCGGGCTGCGAATACCTGGGCGACCGCAGCGGGGAAGAAGCTCAGGTTCTGGCACAGAAGCTCGCCGTGATCGAAGCGAGCGGTGGCGTGCCCCCCGGAGACCTCCGCTTTCCGTTTCGATGCGCGGCGATGATCGCGCTGGTCGGAGCGGGTGTCGCGGCCAGCATCGGCCTCGGAGGTGCTCCCGTTCTCATCGGTCTTGCCGTCACCAACCAGGTCGGCCTCGGCGCGCTTGGATGGACCGCATCGGGTTGCCCGAATGCCCTGCCGCAGATTCACCGGAGGTGACGGGGTGAGGCGACGGAGGGGTCGGTAGGCTCGCCGGGTGGAACGGTACGTCGCCTTCCTGCGTGGGATGAACCTCGGCAACCGGCGGATCAAGAGCCCGGAGCTGGTGGGGCACTTCGAGGCTATGGAGCTGGAGGAGGTCGCCACCTTCCGGGCGAGCGGTAACGTCGTCTTCGTCGACCCGGAGGGCGAAACGGAGTCGAGGCTGCAGAAGCGGGTCGAAAAGGAGCTGGATGAGCGGCTCGGGTACGACGTGGCGGTGTTTCTGCGGAGCGCGAAGGAGGTCGCGGGGATCGCGGCGCGCGCGCCGTTCGACGCCAAGGCGATCAAGAGCGCCGCGGCGAACAAGGGCAAACCGCAGATCGTCCTGCTCGGGCGCAAGCCGACGGCGAAGGCCGTGAAAGCGGTCGAGGCGCTCTGTCCCGACGGCGACCTGATGGTGGTCGAGGACCGCGAGCTGCACTGGCTGCCGGCCGTCGGTCTCTCCGAAACCGAGGTCGACACCAAGGCGCTCGACAACGCGCTCGGCAAGGGCACCACTCGCACCGCCGGGACGATCGAGCAGATCGCCTCCAAGTACTGCGGCTGACCCGCCTCGCGCCCCGGGCCGCCGTCGAAGCGCGGCGTCATCTACCTTGGAATGTTCATGGCCATCGCGACCGCTACCTCACTCACCGTCTACGTCGGCGGCAAGCTGCTGTTCGGCGACGTCTCCTTCAAGCTCGAGGCAGGGGATCGGATGACGCTGTCCGGG
>JAFEFH010000305.1 GCA_018240695.1 Pseudomonadota bacterium
GTCGCCAGGAGCGCCCAGAACACCGCCAGTCTGAACTGCTCGACCGACAGGCGCTGGCGGAGCCTCTGGCCGACCCACATGCCGGCGATGGCGGGCAGCACCGCCGCGGCCGACACCACCGCATGCCGGCCGTCGAGCAGCCCGAAGCGCAGCAGGGCCGCCGCCAGCGACAGCGAGGTGGCGCACAGCACCACGCCCAGGGTCTGGACCAGTTCGCTGGGCTTGACGTCGAGGCCTTGCAGATAGGGCATCAGCGGCACCACCGGGACTCCCACCACCCCGGCCACGATGCCCGAGGCGACGCCGATCACCGGCGCCAGCGGCTTCTCGAGATCGGCATGGATCTTGAGGCGGATGCGCAGCAGGCCGAGGCCGCTATAGATCACCAGCATGGCGGCCAGCACCAGGAACGCCCAGTTCGGCCCCTTCTGCCCCACCAGCCACATGGTGCCGTAGAGGAAGATCACCAGCGGCACGATCAGCGGCGCCTGCCGGCGCAGGATCTTGAGGAAATTGCCGCCGACCGAGGCCTGCCAGAGGTTGGAGAAGACCGTCGGCAGGGCAATCAGCGCGATCGTGTCCGACAGCGGCAGCACCAGCGACGTGATCGCGATGGTGATCGTGGGCAGGCCGAGGCCGACCACGCCCTTGACCGTGCCCGCGACGAAGAACGCCGCGAGCGCAAAGGCAATCGCCTCGAGCGTCATGCCTGCTCAGTGCCACCAGGCCGCGATGGCGGCGGCGAGCGCCAGGACGGCGACGATCTCGGTGAAGCCGATCCGCGGCCACAGGCGCGAGGGGACGGGCGCCGGCACAGCCTCGGCGAGCTCGACCTTGCGCCGCTCATGCTCGGCCACGCGGTGCAGACTGTCGATCAGGCGCGGCAGGCGGCGCAGGCCGGTCATCAGGTCCTCGGTGGCGCGGCCGATCGTGGCGCGCGGCCCGAAGTGGGTGCGCATCCAGTCCTCGATCAGCGGCCGCGCCAACTCCCAGATATTGACCGTGGGATTGAGCCGCGTGCCCATGCCCTCGGCCATCAGCATGGTCTTCTGGAGCAGCAGCAGCTCGGGCTGCACCGTCATCTCGAATTGCTCGGTGACACGCAGCAGCTGCGCGAGCAGCCGCGCGATCGAGATCTGGTGGCTGGGCTTGCCGAAGATCGGCTCGCCGATCGAGCGGCAGGCCTGGGCGAACATTTCGAGCGACTGATCCGGCGGCACGTAGCCCGCGCGGAACTGGACCTCGGCCACGGCGCGATAGTCGCGGCGCAGGAACGCCACCAGCAACTCGGCGAGATAGCCGCGCGTGTCCTCGTCGACCCGGCCCATGATGCCGAAGTCGACCGGCACGATGCGGCCCTCGCGGTCGACGAAGGCGTTGCCGCCGTGCATGTCGGCGTGGAAAAAGCCGTCGCGGAACACCTGGTAGAAGAACGCCTCGGCGCACTTCTTCATCACCACGTCGGGATCGTGGCCCGCCGCCGCGATCGCCGCGCGGTCGCCGATCGGCGTGCCGTCGATGCGTTCCAAAGTAAGCACGCGCTCGGCGGTGCGGTCCCAGTCGATGGCGGGCGCACGATAGTTGGGATCGTCCAGGAAGTTGAGGGCGAGCTCCTCCGCGGCGGCGGCCTCCATGCGCAGGTCCATCTCGAGGCGCACGATCTCGGCGAAGGCGCGCACCGATTCGACGGGCTTGAGGCGGCGGAAGCGCGGCTGCGTGCGCTCGACCAGCTCGGCCATCCAGTAGAAGAGATCGAGATCGCGTGCGAAGGCCTGCGCGATGCCGGGCCGCAACACCTTCACGGCCACGTGCCGGCCATCGGTGGTGACCGCGAAATGCACCTGCGCGATCGAGGCGGCGGCGACCGGCACGTCGTCGAACGCCGAATAGAGCGCGCCCAGCGGCTGGCCGAGTTCGCGCTCGATGATGGCGCGCGCCTCGCTGCCCGGGAACGCCGGCAGGTGATCCTGCAAATGGCCGAGATCGGCCGCGACTTCCTCGCTCAGCAGGTCGGCGCGCGTCGACAACGCCTGGCCGAGCTTGATGAAGGACGGCCCCATCTGCTCCAGCGCCGCGGCGAGCCGCTGGCCGGGACGGCGCTTGTCGCCGCGCGCGCGGAACAGGCGCGCCCAGGCGATCAGCGCTGGCGCGATGCCCAGAGTCTCGAGCGGGAACAGCGCATCGTGCCGCGCGAAGCTCAACGCGACGGCAAGCAGCCGCCAGCTGTTGCGGAGCGCGCGGAACATCCTAGAGGCGCCAGCCCGAGTGCAGCGCCACGACACCCATGGTCATGTCGCGCCACGCGACGTTGCCGAAGCCCGCCTCCTTCATGCGCCGCGCCAACTCGTGCTGCGGCGGGAAGCGGCGGATGCTCTCGTGGAGATAGCGATAGGACTCGGCGTCGCGCGCGACGAGGCGGCCGAAGAACGGCAGCGCGCGCTCTGAATAGGCGTCGTAGGCGCGCGCCACCGACGGCGACGTCACCTTGCTGAACTCCAGGCAGAAGAAGCGGCCGCCCGGCTTCAGCACGCGCCGCGCCTCGCGCAGCGCCTTGTCGATGTCGGTGACGTTGCGCAGGCCGAAGGCGATCGTGTAGCCGTCGAACGAGCGATCGGGAAACGGCAGCGCCTCGGCGTCGCCCGTCGTCCAGCTGAGGCCGCGCAGCAGGCCGCGGTCGATGGCGCGGTCGCGGCCGACCGACAGCATGGCGGCGTTGATGTCGCAGACCGCGACACTGCCCTCGCCGCCCCGCTCCTGCTGGCGCTTCAGGATCCGGAACGCGATGTCGCCGGTGCCGCCAGCCACGTCGAGGAACTTCTCGGCCGGCCGAGGGTTCACCACATCGAGCAGCGTGTTCTTCCAGAGCCGGTGCACGCCACCCGACATCAAGTCGTTCATCAGGTCGTAGCGTGGGGCCACGCTTTCGAAGACCTGGCGCACCATGCCGGCCTTCTCGGCGGCCGGCACGTCGCGGTAGCCGAAGGACGCGCTTGGCGAGCCGTCCCGTTCGGGGGTATCGGGGTTCATGAGGGCGCAACCTAGAGGAATCGCCATGCTGCTGAAAGACCGGGTGATGCTGATCACCAAT